>NZ_JANIID010000027.1:0-125828 GCF_024519335.1 Streptomyces telluris | reverse complement strand
AGGCCGGAGCCTCGCAGCAGTCGGTGCCGCTCCCGGCCGGGGAGGTCAGTGACCCAGCACAGCCATGGCGGCGTTGTGGCCGGGGATGCCGCTGACCAGGCCGCCGCGAGCGGCGCCCGACCCGCAGAGGAGGACGTTGGGGTGGGTGGTCCGCACGCCCCAACGGGCCGCCGTTCCTTCCTCGCTGCTGTCGGTGCAGGGGAATTCGAGGGCGGTATGGAAGATGTTGCCGCCGGGCAGCCCGAGGTCCCGCTCGACATCGAGGGGGCTCTTGACCTCAAGGCACGGACGGCCCTCGCTGTCGACGGCCAGGCAGTCGGCGAGCGGCTCGGCGAGGTGGGAGTCGAGCTGTTCCAGCGTGGCCCGGAGCAGCCGCTCGCGGGTGGTGTCGTGGTCGGTGGTGAACAGCCGGGCGGGGGTGTGGAGTCCGAAGAGGGTGAGGGTGTGATAGCCCTCGCGGGCCAGTGCGGGGCTGAGGATGGAGGGGTCCGTCAGGGAGTGGCAGTAGATCTCCGAGGGCGGGGCGGACGGGATCAGGCCGGCGGACGCCTGCCGGTAGGCGGTCTCCAGCTCCTCGTAGCCCTCGCTGATGTGGAAGGTCCCCGAGAAGGCCGCTCGCGGTTCGACGGCACTGTCGCGCAGCCTCGGCAGACGTCGCAGCAGCATGTTGACTTTGAGCTGGGAGCCCTCGGACGGTGGCGTAGGCTGTTCGCCCAGCAGGCGGGCCAGCTCGTGAGGGGAGGCGTTGACCAGGACGTGTGATGCTGCGAAGGTGCCTTGCGTGGAGGTCACTTCGGCCGTCCGGCCGTCTGTGGCGATGTACGTGACCTCGCACTCCGTGAGGATGCGCGCGCCGGCGGCGCGGGCCGCGTCGGCGAGGGCATCGGTCAGTGCGCCCATCCCGCCCACGGGGACGTTCCAGTCGCCGGTGCCGCCACCGATGACGTGGTAGAGGAAGCAACTGTTCTGGCGCAGCGAGGGGTCATGGGCATGGGTGAAGGTGCCCACGAGCGCGTCGGTGAGCACCAGGCCGCGCACGAGGTCGTCGCCGAAGGCGGCCTCGATCGCCTCGCCGAGGGGGCGCTCGAAGAGCGCTTCCCAGGCGGGCCGGTCGTCGACGCGGGCGCGGAGTTCGGCGCGGGTGGGAAGCGGTTCGGTGAGGGTGGGGAAGACCCGCTCAGCCACGTGCCGGGTCATGCCGTGGAACCGCTGCCAGGAGTCGAACTCCTTGTCCGAGCCGGTGAGCCGGGCGAACGCCGCGCGGGTGCGGGCCGGGTCGCGCTCCACCAGAAGGCCGGTGGGGCGTCCGGCGCGCACGGTGGGTGAGTAGGAGGCGACTGCGCGTTTGCGGACGGCGAAGCGCAGCCCCAGGTCCTTCACGATCTTCGAAGGCAGCAGGCCGACGAGATACGCGTAGCGTGAAAGCCGGGCATCGAAGCCGGGGAAGAGGCGGGTGGAGACGGCCGCACCACCGGTTCGGGCGAGGCGCTCCAGGACGATCACGCGGCGTCCGGCACGGGCCAGGTAGGCGGCCGCGACCAGGCCGTTGTGACCACCACCGACGATCACTGCGTCATACGCCTTGACGGCCTGCTCGGCCCGGGGGCGGGCTCCTGTCCGGTGGTCGGCGTCCGGCCTCGTCTCGGGTATGCCCCTCGGTGTCGCCATGCCTCTTCGTAGCACGCGGCGATCCGGGGTGACCAGACCTCGGCGAGTCGATGCGGATCGTCGGCGGCCGGCTTGCTTGCCGCGAGGCCACCGGACTCACACGGCTCGCTGACCGCCGGCGGGCGGAGAGCAGGGCACCACTGCAGCATGGGCGGCCCACCCACGGAGATGTCCCGGGATACCGGCCGATACCCACAAGAGTGTCGGCGCCGTGGCGGAGGGGGCCGGATGGATTAGCCTGCCGAGGCGGTGTCCGGCAATGCCGATGGGATGGTGGTGCGGATGGTGCACGTGATCGTCCTGGGTGAGTTCCGTGCGGACCGGGTGGTTCTGCCACTGAGACGAGGCGGTGCGGAGGTCACCGTGCTGGGGTCCACCGACCTTGCCTCGTTCCTCGGGCCCGGGGTCGCGTGCGCACAGTTCCCCGCCGTCCTCGACGAGGACGCGCTGCTGCGGCTGCTTGCCGTCTGCCGGGCCGATATCGCCTTGCCCAACATGGGATGCCATGGACAGGAGCAGTTCCTGCCCGTCTACGCACGCGCTGCGCCCCGGGTGCGGGAGGCAGGCTGCCGGATGCCCGTGCATGGTGAGACGTTCGCGCTGCTGGCCAGCGACAAGGTGGTGCTTCACCGTCTCGCGGGGGAGCGGGGATGGCCTGTGCCCCGGGGTGTGGTGTGCGAAGAAGCAGGGGGACTGGAGGCCGCTGCGGAGCAGCTCGGCTTTCCCGTCCTGGTCAAGGAGGCCCGGAGCGAGTTCAGCTCGGGACGTCACTATGTGGAGAACGGGGTGTGCCTGGGGCGAGTGGGTGCCGAGGTGACGTATCCGGTGCTGGTCCAGGAAGCCGCCGCGGGGGAGGAGTACGCGGTCGAGTTCTTCTCCGGTTCGTCCTCCACCGTGGCGTGGCCGGTGGCCTCCCTGGGCCGGCTCGGCAGCGACTGCGACCCGGGTCGACGTGTGAGGGTCGCCCCCGTGGCGCTGCCCGCCCTTGCACGAGGTGAACTGGCCGTAATGGTTGCCGACATGGTGAAAGCCTTTGGTCCGTGGGGGCCTTGGCAGATTGACTTCGCCGTCACGGACGACGGTCGGCTGAGGCTGATCGAAGTGAACGGTCGGCTGAGTGGCGTATCCAACATGAGCTGGGCGAGTACGGGCGTTGATCCGCACGTGGCATTCGCGCGGGCGGCTCTCGGCCGGAACCCTCGCAGCCCGAAGGCCGACCGGGTCGCGCTTGAGCTGCCGGTTCCCAACGGTGCGTTGCTGCCGACCGCACCGGACGGGACGGATCTGCTGTGCTTCCCGGGGAGTCCGTTCAATCCGGCGCCTTGCGTCCGTGGGTTCCACAGGCCGGTGTTCATGGTCCCCGGACGTCTCGAAGACGCGGCGCGTGCCTGGCTGCGGGCCCTGAGCCCCGGCACACTGCTGGACGGCGCCGCCGACGAGGCGATCTCCCAATTGGACCGGGGCCTGCATGCTCTCCGGCAGGGCGGCCTGGCGCCGTCGTGACCATCTCGTCCCCCGCCGCGCGGGCCGGGCGGCTCACGCCAGGAGAGTGGTGATGAGTTTGCGTACTCTGCCTTCTTCGACGCGCCGGACCCCGTGGACCAGCTGGATGCCGTACACGACGGTGGTGCCGGGCGGTGGGCTGCACGTCCAGCGGGTGTGCGGGGTGTCGGCCAGTTTCACCGGGCCGGTGCGGGCGGTGATCGCGTGGACGAATCGCGTCCCTGGTACATAGTTGCTGCCCGTCGTGGTGACGTCGCTCCACAGGGCGTCCGCGGAGCAGGTGTCGAGGTAGAACTCGCCGCCGCGTTCGGCGTCCTGCAGGTCGAAGCCGACCCGGGCGATCCGTTGCGGCCGGGCCTGCGGGTCGCCCACGCCGTGTACGTGCGGACGGATCTCGTCGCCGGGTTTGAGGTCGTGGTACAGCCACGGTTCGATGCCCGTGGCGGAGGGGAAGACCCGGCGGATGGCGGGCAGGGCGCGCTGCAGGGCGGCGTCCATGATGGTCTGCGCAGCCTCGGGCGGTGCGAGCCCCTGGCTGGGGCGTGCGGGAGTCCAGCCGGTGGCTGAGAGGTGTTCGTCCAGGACCTTGGTGAGCTCTGCGGTCTCATCGGGCGTGAGGAACCCTTCAATGGTCTGCACGGCCAGGGTCTCCGTCATGTGGATCACGAGCGGACTCCTCCCACGGCTTCCCGTCGGAACTCCGACGTTCCAGATTCCAGTACGGGACCGCGGCGACGCCAAGTCCAGGCCCGGCCATTCCGGGGAGCGCACCGTGCAGGAGGGCGTCTTGACGGGTAGCGGCCCGCGCCGAAAGGTGGGAGGCGTGACGAACCCGGGCTCGGAGGCGGACACTGACGTCCTCGTCGTGGGCGCCGGTCCCACGGGGCTGCTGCTGGCGTGCGAACTGGCCTTGGCGGGCGTACGGACCACGGTGATCGACAAGCGCGCGAAGCCGCACCGGGAGTCGCGGGCGCTCAACCTCCACCCCCGTAGCATCGAGCTGATGGACATGCGCGGCTTGGCGGGCCGGTTCCTGGACGCGGGCCGTACGGTGCCCGGATGGCAGTTCGCCGTCAGCCTCAAACGGTCGCTCGACTTCACCGCGCTCGACACCCGGCACCCGTACGCCTTGCTGCTGGCGCAGGCCCGGACCGAAGCGCTGCTGGTCGAGCGGGCCCGGGAGCTGGGTGTGGAGATCCGTCGCGGACACGAGGCCGTCGCCCTCCGGCAGTACGGCCATGGAGTCGAGACCGACGTGTCCGGCCCGGCCGGGCCCGTCACGTTCCGTTCCGCCTATGCGGTGGGCTGTGACGGCGGGCGCAGCCTGGTCCGGCAGACGGCCGGTATCGGCTTCCCCGGGACGGGAGAGACGATGACCGCGGTCGTGGGGGACTTCGCCGTCGCCGACCACGCATACAACGAGCAGGCACGGCGGCACGGCGTGCTCGTCGCCCGCCTGGAGGCCGGATTGACGCGTTACGTGGTCATGGATCCGCAGCGGATCCGGGTACCCTCCACCGAACCGGTGACACTGGAGGAATTCCGCACCTCGCTGATACGGGTGTGCGGAAGCGACTGCGCCATCGGCGAGCCGCGGTGGCTGTCGCGCTTCGGCAACACCACTCGCCTCGCCGAGAGCTACCGGTGCGGCAGGGTGTTCCTGGCCGGCGACGCCGCACACATCCATTTCCCCGTCGGCGCCCAGGGGCTGAACACAGGGCTGCAGGATGCCATGAACCTCGGCTGGAAACTCGCCGCCACCGTCCACGGCTGGGCACCGCCCGGCCTGCTGGACACCTACCACGCCGAGCGCCATCCGGTCGGCCACGCGGTCACCACCGGCACCCGCGCCCAGAGCCTGCTGGTGGAACTCCCCCTCACCGAGCGGTACGCGGGCCCCGCGCGGCAGCTGTGCGAGCTGCTCGACACGCTCCTGGACATGGAGGACGTCAACCGGTACCTGGCCGGCCGGATCGCCGCCCTGGACACCGTCTACCCTCCCACCACTCCGGACGCCGACCCGCTCGCCGGTCGGCGCATGCCCGACATCGGCGTCACTACGGTGTCAGGGCCGACTCGGGTCTACGAGCTGCTGCACGACGGCCGCTTCGTCCTGCTTCGCTTCGACTTCGGTGGCGGGAAGCGCCTGCAGGCTGCTGCCGGCAGGTCGGCCTCATCCGACCGCATTCGAGTGGTCGGCGTTCAGGAGCACGGAGTCCACCAGGACCTGAAGGACGTGAGCGAGGTCCTCATCCGGCCCGACGGCCACATCGCCTGGGCGACACACCGCAGAGCCCCGCACCCTTCACTCTGAGAGGGCCGGCGCACTGATCGCCTGGACGGATTGCCTCCTGGAGACGCCGACAGCCACCGGATGGTCGTCGCCGTCACAGCCGCCGTCACCGTCGCCGCCTGGCCTGTGCCCGTAGACGTGCTCGGGACGGAGGACGGCACGAGGCTCTGCATGCTCGTGGCACTCATTCCACACCCCGGGAGCATCTCCGTCCCATAGTCACCTTTACGGGTGATAGGACGCATGCCCCCGCAAACCGTGGGGAGGGTGAGAAGCATGTTCATGGTTCTCCAACATCCCACCCCATCCGTCACGTTGATGTCCTCACCCGGTTGATCCGCGGATGCGCCCCCGCACGCGGGCCGCCGGGCGACTGGTTGCCCCGATCCTTCTTGCAAGCTGCTTTCTGACCGGCTGCGCACCATCGCAGGCCCCTCGTCATCCGGCCGAGGACGACGTGATCAAGGCAGCCGGCCACGTACTCACCGACTCCTGTCTCACCCGTCAGGGCCTGAAGCCCCTGCCTCCGGGACGACGTACGTCGTCTCCCGCGCCCGAGGAGGCGAAGGTCGCCGAGGCGCTCTTCGGCTCGGGGAGGCCGGAACTGTCCGTTTCCCTGTCGACCGGCCATGTCGTGAGCGCGCACACGGACGGCTGTCTGGCTGCCGCGCAACAGCGGCTGTACGGCGATCAGCCCCGGTGGTTCCGGGTGTCGACGATCGTCAACAACCTCGGGCCGGAAGCCCGTCACACCCACCGCACCCTGGACGAGGTCCGCGCGGAGCACCGTGCCGAGATCGCGGACTGGACGCGGTTGCGCACCCATGCCCTGGCCGAAGCGACGGCTCTGCTCGACGACCCATCAACGAAGGGACAACCACGTCCATGAAGCGTCTCACTGCTCTCCTCGCTGCTGCTCTGATCTCCGCCGGCGCTGTGACGGCCACCGCGTCGTCCGCGTCGGCGGCAGAGTGCCGTCGTGGCTACTTCTGCGTCTGGACGCACGCCAACTTCGACGGCATGAAGATCGACCACAGTGGTGACGACCGCTGGTGGGAGGGCAACATGTCGAACCAGGACTCGTCGTGGGCGAACCACGGGGTCTCCGGACCGGGGGTCCCCGACCACGTGAAGATCTACGACGGCCGTGAGCTGACCGGCGGGGTCACGCTGTGCCTCGCGCCGGGGCAAGAGGTCAGTTACAACGGACGGGCGAATGACCGCGGCAGCTCCCACACCTGGGCGAAGGGCTGCTGAGACCTCCGCGCAGAAGCAACTGCGCACC
The DNA here is from genome assembly GCF_024519335.1 of Streptomyces telluris. Taxonomy (NCBI): domain Bacteria; kingdom Bacillati; phylum Actinomycetota; class Actinomycetes; order Kitasatosporales; family Streptomycetaceae; genus Streptomyces; species Streptomyces telluris. The sequence goes on along the minus strand of NZ_JANIID010000027.1, from coordinate 119,079 downwards.
GTGGGCGACCCCATGCCCGCGGTGCGCACGCGTACCAGGCGGTGGCCCGGGGGTACTTCCTTCGGGTGATGCGCCGCAGTGGGATTGGTGTCTGCACCACCGTCGTCCGCGTTCTCCATGCGGCGGCCACCGGTCGCTGGCCGACCGCCGATGGGCGCGACGCCCGGGTTCGTCCGGTGCGCCGTCGCCCTGCCCGGCGATCAGGAATGGTGATGGAGGAGGCTATGGACCACGACCCGCACCACACCGACCCCGCACACCATCGTGCTCATCAGGGCCGTGCCGGCCACGGAACCCGCCGCGGCGGGGCATCGTGGCCCACGGCGGCAAAGGCGACACTGCACTGCCTGACCGGGTGCGCCCTCGGTGAGATCCTCGGCATGGTCATCGGCACCGCCCTGCTGTGGGGCAACGTGCCGACCATGCTTCTCGCCATCATCCTTGCGTTCCTCTTCGGCTACTCGTTCACCCTCTTCGCCGTCCTACGGGCAGGCCTGGGCTTCAAGCCCGCGATGAAGGTGGCACTGGCCGCCGACACCGTCTCCATCGCCGTGATGGAACTCGTCGACAACGCCATCATCGCCTTGGTACCCGGCGCGATGGACGCCCACCTGACCGACGGGCTCTTCTGGTCCGCCCTTCTGGGAGGATTCGCCGTGGCATTCCTGATCACCACCCCCGTCAACAAGTGGATGATCGGCCGCGGTAAAGGTCACGCCGTCGTCCATGCCTACCACGGACCCTGAGAGCAGCAAGGGCCGTCACTCCAGGAGACCGTGCCTCATCGCCTCGGCGACGGCGGCCGCACGGTCCGATACCCCCAGCTTTTCGTAGAGCCGCTGCGCGTGCGTCTTCACCGTGCTCGTGCCCAGGAACAGTTCCGAGGCCGGCTCGGGAATGCTCTGCCCCTTCGCGAAACCGCGCAGCACCTGCTGTTCACGCTCCGACAGCACCACGGCGTCGCGCCCGGCCCGCAGCCGGATCTCGCCGGCCAGCCCGTCCGTCAGCTCCTCGCCCACCACGCGCTTGCCGCGTGGCACCTTCAGAACCGCGTCGACGATTTCCGAGCGCTTGGCGTCCTTCGCGAGATATCCGCAGGCACCTTCCTCGATGGCCTTGTAGACGACGGTGCTGTCGGTGGTGGCGGACAGCAGCGGGGTGCGGGTCGGGAGCCGGTCGCGAACCACCGCGTGGACGACGGCGATGCCGTTCAGTTCGGGGATGCGGTAGTCGATCAGGGCGACGTCCGGCCGGTGCTCGCGGATGGCTTCGAGCGCGGCTTCGCCGTCGGCTGCTTCCGCGATGACCTCCACCTGTCCGCATCCGACGATAGGCAGGTTTCCGTTCAACCGCCCTCCGGAGCCGCCGTCCGCCGGGCCGGCCGGAGGAAGCGCAGCTCGTACGGCTGCTCCGTCGATCGGTCGACCCCTTTCTGTAGTCATCAGCGGAAAGCTGGCCGGAGGTCCAGAAAAAACAGACAGGGAAGAGACGAAGAAGGTGATCGAGATAAGTGAGCCAATGGAATGCTGCCGGGGCATGACTCGGCACGCGGACGATCGCCCGGTACCCACCGCTGCCGGGCAGGCCGGCGGCACGCCGTACGCCATGGGCGGCAACGGCGCCGGCAGCTTCTCCCTCCGTCAGCTCGAATACCTGGTCGTCGCCATTGCCGCACCACTCACACGGCCGGGCGGCTCATGAGGTCTGCTCGCTTTCGATGAACGCGGTGACCAGAGCCTGGGCCGTGTTGTTGTCGGAACCGATCTCGTAGAGCTCGGCACCTCCGAATGTGGCGGTCTCGGCGCTGCGGGGGAACATGGCCTGCTCGTACTCGGTGAGCGCGGCCTCGATGTCGTCGGGGTACGCGGCGAGGGCCTTGCCGAGTTCGGCGCCGTCGAGCATGGCCAGGTTGGCGCCTTCGCCGTTCGGGACCTCGAGGTGAGCGGCGTCGCCGAGCAGGGTCACCCCCGGCACCCGGTCCCACCGGTGTCCGGCCGGCAGGGCGTAGTGGGGGCGAAGGACCGGCGCGGTGTCGCCCTCGGTGATCAGGGCGGTGAATTCCGGCGCCCAGCCGTCGAATTCCCGCGCGATCCGCGCGGTGGCCGCGGCGGCATCGGTGAAGTCGATGGCGGCGAACCACTCCTGCGGCCGGGAGAGCATCACGTAGGTGTGCAGCGTGTCGCCCCTCTCCCGGTGAGCGAAGATCTCCGTGCCCGGTGCGGGCGCCATCATGGACCCGCCGCCGACCGCCTTCGCGGCGGCCGGGTGCCGGGTGTCGGCGTCGAACAGGTAGATCTCGACGCACGACGTTCCGGCGTACTCGGGCGCGGTGGCGGAGAGCAGAGGCCGGACCCGTGACCACGCGCCGTCCGCGCCGACCAGCAGGCCGGTCACGACGGTGCTGCCGTCGGCGAAGGTCACCTCATGGCGGCCCTCGCCGAGGGCGCGGGTGCTGCGGGCCTTGTGGCCCCACCGGACGGTGCCGGCCGGGAGCGAGTCGAGCAGGATCTGCCGCAGGTCGCCGCGCTGCACCTCGGGGCGCCCGCCCGTGCCGTCGTCGGCCTTGTCGAGCAGGACGGTGCCGTCCCGGTCGAGGACCCGCATCGCCTGGCGGCCCTCCAGGATGATGGCGTGGAACTCGTCCATCAGGTCGGCCGCCTGGAGGGCGAGCTGCCCGTTGTAGTCGTGGATGTCGAGCATCCCGCCCTGCGTGCGCGCCGCCGGGGAGGACTCGGCCTCGTAGACCGTGACCGGGATGCCGTGGAGGTGCAGGACGCGGGCCAGCGTGAGTCCGCCGAGTCCGGCGCCGATGATCGTGACAGGGGTGCGCATGGTGGCTCCTTCGGGATCGGGGCCGCCCGGTGAGCTCCGGCCGGCCGTCTCCCGGAAGGTGCCGGACCCCGTCGACGGATCGCCGACAGCGGACCGACAACCCCCGATGGATGACCGACACTTCACGGCTCGCGACGTACCGCCCCGACCGCGCACGAGGAGGTGATTCCGGGCGGGGGAGCAGTTCCGGTCGCTCCGTTCCCAGTCGCCCCGTTACCGGTCGGAGGGGGTTCGGTGAGGCCGGCGCAGGTGGTGGCCGGGCTCTTGTCCTTGGAGAGGAAGATGGTCTGCGCCATCATCCGGTACCCCGACATTCCCTCGCGCAGCGTCTCGATGGATTCCTCCGGGTGCACCGAGTCGATCACCGCGTTCGGCCCCACCGCGTTGAACTGGTGGGACACCCCGCGCGGGATCTGCATGTCCACCCAGGAGTTCGGCGGCACGATCACGTTGTGCCGGTCCCGGTGCACCCCGGCGGGGGTGCCGGGCAGCGCGTCGGTGAACGTGCTCAGCGGACCGGTCCAGCCCGCCGCCGCGGGGCGCACTGTGATCGGGGACAGGCTGGAGACCCGGATCGTGGTCTCCGGGCCCGTCATCATGCGGACGAACCGCAGCCCGGTGTGCAGGTGCATGCGCGAACATATGTCGCGTTCGGTGGTGTCGTAGAAGTCCATCAGATAGCGGTCGGCGAAGAAGCCCTCGAAGGGGGGCTCCAGCATGAAGACGTCGCCTTCTTCGAATTCCTGCGCCTGTTTGAGCGCACCGGCCGGGGTCGGGCTCGCCTCCTCCGTGCGGTGTGCCGTCCGGACCAGGCCGGCGAGGGCGTCGACCACGGCCAGGGCGGCGTCCGGGGGCAGTTTCACCACCGGGGTCAGCTGGTTCCTGCCGGGGTCCTGGTGCCGCTGGACGTCGAGGATCTCGTCCTCGTGGTCGGGGGACTGCTTCATGCGTACGGTGGTTTCGGTGCGGTGGGTCATCCAGTCGCTCCAGCGCGCTCGTCGGGTCGGGAATCCGGCGGTCCGGAATCCGGCGGTCGGGAATCCGGCGGTCCGGAATCCAGTGGTCCGGAATCCGGCTGTCGTGCTCGTGCCCACAGCACGCCGCCCAGGTCGTGTCGCCCGGCGCGCAGGACCGAGCAGCCCGCGACGGGGAACCCGCGGTCGCGCAGCCGGGTGAGCCACGTCCAGCGGTCCGTCCCGCCGTCCCCGGTGGAACCGTCCAGGAAGGACAGCAGCGGGCCCAGCGGCCACACCGGGCCGTCGGCCGCGGGCCCGTGCGGGAGTACGAGCAGCGAGCCGTCCCCGAAGCGGGCCTCGGTGCCCAGCGGCACGGGCGGTCCCTCGAATCCGTGGCGGGCCGCCACGTCCGCGGTCAGTTCTGCGTGTACTGCCAGGGGCCACTCGGTGAGGAGCGTCCTGTGCCAGCGGGCCTTGGCCCGAAGCAGTTCGGCGTCGTCCTCGTCATGCCAGTGCTCCCGCATGAAGTCGAGGGCACCGAAGACGGCTTCGCCGTCCGCCCGCGGGGAGCGGTCCCCGGGAGAGGCCCACGCGGCCAGTGCGCGCAGGCCGGGGTGCTCCGCCCCCGCGTGGAGCAGGTCGTGCGCGGTGGCCGCCGCGTGGCGCAGCAGCCGTTCGTACCGGGCGGGAGCCAGGCGGCGCACGGCGAGGCCCCGGCTCATCGCGGTGCGCCGAGGCTTACCGGTGGGGGTCGCCAGGAACCCGCCTAACTGGATCGCCGCCGACCGCAGCGGCGCCCGTTCGTACAGTTCGCGTACGGCGGAGACCGGCTGCTCCGCGGCGACCAGACCGATGTCCTGGCCGAGCGTGGGCTCGTCCACCGCGACGGCGGCGAACCGGCCGGACAGCCCGGCCTCGCGCCAGCCGCGCTCGACGTCGAGCGGGTAGTGCTTCTCCCCGCCCCGGTTGATCCGCTCCCCGGCGCGGCCCCGGAGGACCAGCAGGCCGTCCCGCAGTTCGGCCAGGTCGCCGGTGCGCAGCCAGCCGTCGTCGGTGATCGCGGCCGCCGTGGCGGGGCTGTCCTGCCAGTAGCCCGTCATCAGGTCCGGCGTTCTGATCCACACCTCACCGGACTCCAGCCGCAGCTCGGTCTCCGGCAGCGGCAACCCGACCGGGGGCGTGTGCTTCAGGTACTGGTCGCGGAAGTCGGCGTCGTCGAGCCGGGGCATGGTGAAGCTGAAGTTGACCGCCTCGGTCAGCCCGTAGCCCTGCCGCAGGCGCGGGCCGTAGCGGCGGTGGAAGCGGCGGGCGAGGTCGCTGGTCAGCGGGGCGGCCGCGGTGATCAGGTACTCCAGGCCGTCCGGCCAGTGCGGACCGGCCTCCAGCAGGTCCGCCAGCAGGGCGGGCACGATCGAGGCGGTCCGGGCCCCGGTGGCGTCCAGCGCCGCGAAGTAGCGGGCCGGGTCGAAGGCAGCCGAGTCGGAGGCAGCCGGGTTGAAGGCCGTTGGGTTGAAGGCCGTTGGGCTGGAGGTGGTCGGGTCGGAGGCGCCCTGCAGGGTCAGCGGAGTGCCGGTGAGGTGCGTGCCGAGCAGTGACATCACCAGCGCGTTGCAGTGGTACAGCGGGAGGCAGGTCCCGTGGGGGCGCTCCGGTGTCAGTCCGTGCAGGGCCGCGGTCTTGGCGGCGTTGCCCAGGACGGCTCGCCGGCTGAGCATGACCCCTTTCTGCGGGCCGGTGGAACCCGAGGTGAACATGATGAAGGCCAGGTCGTCCGGGGCCGTGTGAGCGTCGGGCAGGCCGGTGCGGTGCGGCCCGCGGACGTCCACCAGGGCCGCCGCGGAGACGCGTTCGGCGGTGCCCGCGACGGCCCGGTCGGTCGTGCGGGGGTGCAGGGGGACCGCTACGAGGCGCTGGTCGAAGCAGGCGAGCAGCACGTTTGCCAGGTCGCGGCCGCTGGGCAGCCGGATCACCACCCGTGCGCCCGCGGGCAGCCCGGCGAGGGCACCGGATTCGCTGCGGGCGCAGGAATCGGCAGGGGCGCAGGAGTCAGTGGGGGCGCCGGAATCGGTGCGGGTCAACGCTGCCTCCTCAGCAGGTCGCGGAGCTGGATCCCGACTTCGTGCACGTGCTGCGGCTGCATCGCCCGGTAGTGGCGCGCGGAGACGTATCCGACGGTCAGGTCGCCGCCGAAGCGGGGCCGCCACAGCTCGTGGTTCGGGACGGGGCGCGGCCCGTCCCCCGTCGCCTCGATGTAGGTGGCGTCGCCGGGGTAGTGCGGGGGCCGGTAGGCGCGGGCGAGCTTGTCGTGGTGACGCGACACCTCGATGACACGGCGGATGTCGTCCTCGGTGAACCGGGCGAACACGCTTCCTTCCCGGCGCAGCAGGGCCGAGAGGGTGGCGAAGTCCAGGCCCGTCGCGGCCCAGCGGGCGTCGTCCAGGCCGGCGGCCGTCAGCAGGACCCGGTGGATGCGCTGGTCGTTGATGGGATCTTCCGGCGCGGCCGCGGCGTCGGCGGCCGTGTCCACCAGGCACAGCGAGCCGGCCGGCTCGCCGAGCTCGTGCAGCCGGACCGCCATCGCGTAGGCGACCAGCCCGCCGAAGGACCAGCCGACGAGGTGGTACGGGCCGCGGGGGCGGACCGAACGCATCAGGTCCACGTAGCGCTCGGCCATCGCTTCGACGCTGCCGGGCAGATCGCTCACCCCGCCGGGTCCCTCGGCCTGGATGCCGTACACCGGGTGGTCCCGGTCGATGTGCCGCAGCAGCCCCGCGTACAGCCAGCTGATCCCGCTGAGCGGGGGCGCGCAGAACACCGGCGCCGCCGGCCCGCCCGTGCGGAACGGCACGAGGTGCGTGGCCTCGTTCTCGGGCGACGCCCGGTTCAGGAGTCGGGTCAACGCGGCGGGGGTGGCCGCTTCGAAGACGTTCCGGATCGTCGGTTCCAGCCCGAGTACGGCCCGTATCCGGTCGGTCAGCCGCGCCGCCAGGAGCGAGTGCCCGCCCAGTTCGAAGAAGTTGTCGCCGGGACCGACCCGGGGCAGGTCCAGCACGTCGGCGAAGAGTCCGCACATGAAGTGCTCGTTCAGGTTCTCCGGAGGCGCCGGGTCTCCGGCGGGGGCCCAGTCCGGTTCGGGCAGCCGCTCGCGCAGCAGCTTCCCGTTGGGGCTGAGGGGGAGCTCGTCCAGCCCGAGCAGGCGGGCGGGCAGCATGTAGTCCGGCAGGTGCTCGGCCAAGTGCGCGCTGACGGAGCGCAGGTCGGCGCCGGCGGGGACGACGTAGCCGACCAGGCGGCGGTCGTCGGCCTTCCGGTCGTGTACGGCCACCGCGGCCGCGTCGACGTCCTCGTGGCGGGCGAGCACGGCCTCGATCTCGCCGAGTTCGACGCGATGGCCGCGGATCTTCACCTGATCGTCGGTCCGGCCGTGGAAGCGCAGGACGCCGTCGGAGGTCCACGACGCGAGATCGCCGGTGCGGTACATCCGGTGCCCCTGCGGCCCGAAGGGGTCCGGGACGAACCGGGCCGCGGTCAGCCCCGGGCGGTGCAGGTACCCCGTCGCCACGCCGGCGCCGGCCAGGTAGAGCTCGCCGGTCACGCCCGGCGGCACCGGCTGCAGCCGGGAGTCGAGGACGTAACACCGGGTGTTCCACAGGGGACGCCCGAGCGGCACCGTGGCGCCCACCGCGCGGCCGGCCGGGTGGGTGGTCGACCAGACGGTCGTCTCCGTCGGGCCGTAACAGGCCAGCAGCGACGCCGTGCGGCCGGACAGCGTCGCGGCCAGTTCCGCGGGTACCGCTTCGCCGCCGATGACCGCGCGGATGTGGCGCAGCCTCTCCGGTTGCCGGGCGACGAGGGCCTGCCACAGCGAGGGGGTCGCCTGCATCACGGTGACGCCGTGCCGGTCGAGCAGCGCGGACAGCTCGTCGGGCTCGCGGAGTGCGCCCTGACCGGCGAGCACCATCGTGGCGCCGGTGACCAGGGGCAGCCACAGCTCGGGCTGGGACATGTCGAAGCCCGCGGGTGCGGCGGCCAGGACCCGGTCGGCCGCACCGACCGCCAGTTGCTCGCGCAGTGCGAGCACCAGGTTGGTCAGCGCGCTGTGGGGCACGACGACGCCCTTCGGCCGCCCGGTGGAGCCCGAGGTGTACGTCACGTACGCCGTGTTCTGCGGCACGACCGCCGGTTCCCGGGCACCGGCGGTGACGGTGAGCCCGCCGTCGGACCGCTCGTCGAACCCGCCATCGACCCCGTCGTCGTTGTCCGCCGTGTTGCGTACCACCAGCAAGGGGCGGGCGTCCGCCAGCAGCGCCGCTTTCCGCTGCGGCGGCAGCGCGGGGTCGACGGGCAGCCAGGCGGCACCGACCGACTGGACCGCGAGCAGCGCGGCGGGCAGGTCCGGGTCACGCCTCAGCTCCAGCGCGATCAGACTGCCCGGCCCGGCTCCGCGGGCGCTCAGCTCCGCCGCGATCAGGGTCACCCGCTCGGACAGCTCCCGGTAGCTGCTCACGCTCTCCCCGTGCCGTACGGCGGGTGCGCCGGGGGTGCGGAGCGCCTGTGCCGCGAACAGTTCGGCCACGGTGGTTGCGGGCACGTCGTGGGCGGTGGCGTTCCAGCGGACGGTCATCTGCTCCCGCTCGCCGGCGACGAGGACCGGGAGGTCGGCGACCGGGCGGTCCGGCTCGGCCACCGCCGCCCGCAGCAGCCGTTCCAGCCGTGCGAGGAGCAGCCGGGCGGAGGCGGGGGTGAACAGTTCGGTGTCGTACTCCAGCTCGCCTTCGACGCCGGCCGCCGCACCGTGGTCGCCGTGGTGCGGGCGCAGGCTCCACAGCAGGTCCATGCGGGAGGCGCCGCCGGGCGCGGCGACCGGCTCGGCGCGCAGCCCCGGCAGGTCGAAGTCGACGGGCGGCGTGTCCTGGAAGGCGAGCATCACCTGGAAGACGGGGTGGGCGGAGAGCGAGCGCGGCGGGTTGACCGCCTCGACCACCGCCTCGAACGGCACTTCCTGGTGGGCTAAGGCGTCGAGATCGGTGGTCCGGACCCGCTGGAGCAGTTCGGTGAACGTCGGCGTTCCGCTGAGGTCGGTGCGCAGCACCACCGTGTTGACGAAGCAGCCGACGGTCTCGTGCAGCGCCTCGTCGTGCCGCCCGGCCACCGGTGTGCCGATGGGGATGTCCGCGCCGGCGCCGAGCCGTGACAGCAGCGCGGCGATCGCAGCGTGCATCACCATGAACAAGCTGGTGCCGGTGGACCGTGCGAGCCGGTCCAGCCGCGCGTGCAGGCCGGCGTCCAGGGTGAAGCCGACGGTCTCGCCGCGGTGCGCGGACACCGGGGGCCTGGTGTGGTCGAACGGCAGCGAGAGCGCCTCGGGGGCGCCGCGCAGCGTCTCGTTCCAGTAGGCGATCCCGGCGCTGAGGTCGGTGCCGTGCTGCTGGAGGGCGTAGTCGGCGTACTGCACGGGGCGGTCGGCCCACTGCGGGGCCTCGCCCGCGGCGCGTGCCCGGTACGCGGTCGACAGGTCGCGGGCCAGGGGAGCCAGTGACCAGCCGTCGGCGGCGATGTGGTGCAGGAGGATCAGCAGCACGTGCTGCTCGGGTGCGGTCTCGAAGAGTACGGCCCGGACGGGGAGTTCGCTGCCGAGGTCGAAGACGTGCGCCGCCGCTTCGGCGAGCAGGCCGGGCAGCTCGGCCTCCGACGTGGTCACTGTCGCGAACGGCGGCGCCTCCGCGCTGCCGATGTGCTGGTGCGGCTCGCCGTCGGTCTCGGTGATGGTGGTGCGCAGGCTCTCGTGGCGGACGAGCACGTCGCCGAGGGCCGCGCGCAGGTGCCCGGCCGACAGGGGGCCGCTCAACCTCGTCGCGAAGGACATGTTGTAGACCGAGTTGGGTCCGGCGAACCGGCTGAAGAACCACAGCCGGCGCTGCGCGGGCGAGAGCGGGATCCGCTCCGGCCGCGCGGCCGTGGCGAACCCGGCACGCGGGGTGCCGGCCGGCTCCGGCAGGCGCCTCGCCAGGTCGGCGACGACCGGGGCGTCGAAGAGTGTACGGATGCTCAGCTCGGAGCCGGTTTCCGCCCGCACCCGGTTGATCAGGCGGGTGGCCAGCAGCGAGTGCCCGCCCAGGTCGAAGAAGCTGTCCTCCGCGCCGACATCGGGGACCCCGAGGGTCTCGGCGAACAGCGCGCACAGGAGCCGTTCCCGCTCGGTCGCCGGCGGGCGGCTCGCCCGCACCGCGGACTCCGGTCGCGGCAGGGCTCTGCGGTCCAGCTTGCCGTTGCCGGTCAGCGGGATCTCGTCGACGGGCAGGATGAAGGCGGGCACCATGTGCGCGGGCAGGACCGTCCGGGCGTACTCGCGCAGCTCGGCGGGTGCCGGCTCTCCCTTGGTGACGGCGTAGCAGAGCAGCCGGCCGCCGTCGGCGTCCGTGTCCGCGAGCACCACGGCGCGGTCCACGGCGGGGTGCTGTTCGAGGACGCGCTCGACCTCCCCGGGCTCGATCCGGTATCCGCGGATCTTCACCTGGTGGTCCGTCCGGCCCAGGTACTCCAGCGTGCCGTCGGCCCGGCGTCGCGCGAGGTCGCCGGAGCGGTACATGCGGGTGCCGGGCGCGCCGAAGGGGTCGGCGACGAAGCGGCTCGCGGTGAGTCCGGGGCGTCCCAGATACCCTCGCGCCACCCCGGGACCGGACACGTAGATCTCACCGGGGCAGCCGGGCGGGACCGGCCGCAGCGCGTGGTCCAGCAGGTGCAGCCGCAGGTCGGGCAGTGCGGTGCCGATGACGCCGGCGGTCTCGCCGGGGTCGGTCAGCTCGGTGTAGGTCGCGTGCACGGTGGTCTCGGTGATCCCGTACATGTTGACGAGCCTCGGCCTGCCGGGGCCGTGCCAGGAGCGGATGCGCGTGGGTTCCAGCGCCTCACCTGCGAATACGACGACCCGCAGGGCGGGCAGCGTGCCCGGCTCCGTCCCGGGCTCGGCTTCCGCTTCGGCCTGCATGAGCTGGTAGAACGCCGACGGGGTCTGGCTCAGCGCGGTGACCCGCTCCCGGGCCAGCAGCGTCAGCAGTTCCCGCGGCGACTTGGCGACGTCGTCCGGCACCACCACCAGGCGGCCGCCGCGGCCGAGCGCCGTCCACATCTCCCACACCGAGACGTCGAAGGCGTAGGAGTGGAACAGCGTGTGCACGTCGTCGTCACCGAAGCCGAACCGGGCGTCGGTCACGGCGAGCAGCCGCCCGACGTTTTGGTGCGACACCACGACGCCCTTGGGCACTCCGGTGGAGCCCGAGGTGTAGATCGCGTAGGCGACGCCGTCGGGGTTCAGGGCCCGGCCGAGGTCGTCCGACGGGTAGCGGGCGGCCGGATCGGTGCCGTCGAGCACGATCTGCGCCTCCGGCACCGCGTCCGGCATTACGAGTGGCTCGGAGGTCACTATGAGTACGGGAGCGGCGTCGGTCAGCACCTGTCGCATCCGCTCCTGGGGGAGGGACGGGTCCAAGGGCAGGTAGCCGGCTCCCGACTTCAGCACGGCCAGCACCGCGACCACGAGGTCAGGGGACCGTCCGAGCACCAGGGCCACCAGGCGTTCCGGTCCGGCCCCGCGCGCGACGAGGAGCCGCGCGAGTCGGTTCGCCCGCGCGTTGAGCTCCCCGTACGACAGGGTGGTGTTCCCGCAGGTGAGGGCGGGGGCCGCCGGCCGGCGGCGCACCTGCTCCTCGAAGAGTGCGGGCAGGGCGACCGGCGCCATCCGTACCCCGGTGTCCGCAGGCTTCTCCTGCTCGTCCCGTTCGTCGGGGAGCAGCAGACCGACCTGCCCCAGCCGCGCCTCCGGTTGCGCGGTGATCCGGTCGAGCAGCGCGCCCAGGCGGTCGAGCAGGCGGCGGGCTCCCTCCTCGTCTAACAGGTCGGCGCTGTGGTCGAGGCGGAGCCGCAGGCGGTCGCGGCCCGGCATGGCGATCAGCGTCAGGGGGTAGTGCGTGCCGTCCCGGCCCTGGACGTCCCGGATGTCGAGGCCGGGCACGAGATCGCGCAGTGCGTCCTCGTCGATCGGGTAGTTCTCGAAGACCACGACGGTGTCGAAGAGTTCGGCGTGCCCGGCGATCGACTGCAGCCGCGTCAGATCGGCGTGCTGGTGGTCCAGCGTGGACAGCTGCTGGGCCCGCAGCTCGGCGAGGCACTCGGCGACCGAGCGGCGCGGGTCCAGGCGGACCCGCACCGGCACGGTGTTGATCAGCAGGCCGATGATGCCTTCCGCACCGGGCAGTTCCGCCGGTCTGCCGGAGACCGTCGCACCGAACACCACGTCGTCGCGGCCGGTCATGGCGCCGAGCAGGATGGCCCACGCCAGCTGGACGACGACGTTGGCGGTCAGCCCGTGCTGCCGTGCCACGGCGTCGATCCGCGCGCTCGTGGCGTCGTCCAGCTCCGCCGTCAGCCGGTGGCGGGCCGCGGCCGAACCGCGCCGTCCCGCGGCGCCGACCAGCGTCGGGCCGTCCACGGAGGACAGCAGCGCGCGCCAGGCGGCCTCGTCCGCGCGGGAATCCCTCGTCGACAGCCAGTCGAGGAAGTCGCGGTACGGCGTGGCGGGCGGGAGCGCGTGGCCGGCGTAGAGCGAGAACAGCTCCTTGATCAGGATCGGCATGGACCAGCCGTCCAGGAGGAGGTGGTGCGTGGTCAGGACGAAGGTGTGCCGCGCGTCGGCGTGGTGCAGCAGGGCCGCGCGGACCAGCGGGGGGCTGGCGAGGTCGAACCGTCTCCTGCGGTCGGCTTCGAGGAAACGCTCCAGATCCTCGTGCGCAGGTATCTCCTGCCATTCCACGGCGAAGTCCGGGACGACCACCTGGACCGGACGCCCCGACGGACCGTGCCGCACGCCCGCGGAGAGCTGGGGGTGCCGCAGCAGGAGGCGGTGGAGCGCGTCGCGCAGCGCGGCGGGGTCCAGCGCTCCGCCGAGCTCGAAGACGAACTGGACGAGGTACGGGTCGGCGCCGTCGTGGTCGTAGAGCGAGTGGAACAGCAGGCCCTGCGCCAGCGGCGGCAGGGGCAGCTCGCCCGTCGCCCGGGCGCGGCCCCGCCGCGTCAGGGCCTCCAGCACGTCGAACCACCGGCGCGCGAGCCCGGAGAGCCGCTCTTCGGTGAGCAGTTCGCCCGGCCAGGACCAGTGCGCCACGAGCCGGGGGCCGTCCGGGAGGTCGGTGATCACCGCGTCGAGCTCCACGGTGTGGGCCATCGCCAGCTTGCCACCGGTGGGCGGGGCGAGTGCCGAGGCGCCGACCGGTACCGCCCAGTCGCCGGCACCGCCGACGTCGAACCGGCCCAGGTAGTTGAACGCGAACTGCGGCGAGGGCCGGGCGGCCAGCTCCGGAGCGGTCTGCGGGTTGCCGTAGCGCAGCAGGCCGTAGGTCAGGCCGGCGCGCGCGGCGTCCCGTACGCAGGACCGCACCATGGCCACCGCGCCGTCCAGCGCGGCCGGATCGGTGTGAACGTCCGCCCAGGAGCAGCCGGGATCGAGCACCACGGGGCACAGGGTGGTGAACCAGCCGACCGTGCGGGACAGGTCCAGGTTGGCGGCGAATTCCTCGCGCCCGTGGCCTTCGAGGTCCACCAGCAGGGCGTCCGGTCCCTTCCGCCAGTCGGCGGCGGCCAGGGCGAACGCGGTCAGCAGCAGTTCGTGCACCGAGCAGTCGAAGGCCGCGGTCGCGTCGCTCACCAGACGCGCGGTGAGCGCGCCCGGCAGGGTGACGGAATGCCGGCGCCGGGTGTCCTCGGTGTCCACTGCCCCGTCCAGCGCACGGTCGGCGACGGGGGGATCCTCGGCTACCGCCTGCCACCGGGGGAAGTCCCCGAGGACGGACGGATGGTGCGCGTACTGGACCAGCGCCTTCGCCCACTGGGGGAAGGAGGTTCCCGTCGGTTGCAGCTGCGGTGTGCGCCCGTGCCGTACGGCCTCCCACGCGGTGCGGAGATCTTCTTGGAGGATCCGCCAGGAGACGCCGTCGACGGCGAGATGGTGCACGGTGAGGGTCAGTTCGCCCGGTTCCGCCGGCCCGGGGTCCCGCCAGCTGGCGCGGACCACCTGGCCGTTCCCCGGGTCGGGCATGGTGCCGGGCCGGCTCAGCTCGACGGTGGCGTGCGGCAGCACTTCCAGGCTCCACAGCCCGTCCACCGCTCTCAGTGACAGGCGCAGCATGCCGTGGTGGTCGACCAGCGCCTGCACCACCGCGCGCACCTGCGCTTCGGTCATGCCCGCCGGAGTGCGCAGGGTCAGGGACTGGACGAAGCCGTCGACCGGGCCGCCGCGTTCGCGCAGCCAGTGCATGACGGGCGTGAGCGGGACCGTGGGGTCGTCCGCATCGCCCAGCGCGATCCTGTGCCCCGGTTCCGGCACCGCTCCGATACCGTCGGCGAGCGCGGAGACGGTGGGCGTGCGGAACACGTCCGGGGTGCTGACGGCCAGGCCGGCTCGCTGTGCCGCACCGGCGAGCTGGATCGCCTTGATGCTGTCGCCGCCGAGCTGGAAGAAGTCCTTGTCGAGCGGGACGCTCTCCAAGCCGAGGACCTCGCCGAACAGCTCGGCCAGTCGCTGCTCGACGGCGGTGCGGGGAGCCCTGGCCACGTCCGTGTGCTCGGACTCCGGAGCGGGCAGCGCGCGCCGGTCGAGCTTGCCGTTACGGGTCAGCGGCAGCCGGTCCACCGCCACCACCGCCGACGGCACCATGTACGGGGGCAGCCGCTTCGCCACGCCGTCGAGCAGCCGCGTCGTGTCACCGGACGCGGCCACGTAGGAGACCAGCCGCCGCACCCCCGGCCGGTCCTCGCGCAGGATCGTCGCGGCCTGCCGCACCCCGGGCTCGGCCAGGAACGCGGCGTCGATCTCCCCCGGCTCGATCCGGTAGCCACGGAGCTTGATCTGTCCGTCGGCCCGACCGGCGAACTCCAGCCGTCCGTCACGGTTCCAGCGGGCCAGATCGCCCGTGCGGTAGACGCGGGCGCCGGGCGGACCCGACGGGTCCGGCACGAAACGCTCGGCGGTCGCGGCCGCCTGACCGAGGTAGCCGCGCGCGACCCCCGCGCCCCCGAGGTACACCTCGCCCACCACGCCCGGCGGTACCGGCCGCAGCGCGTCGTCGAGCAGCAGCACCCGCTTGCCGTCCAGCGGCGTGCCGATGGGCACCGAGCCGGCGTCCTCCGCCAGGTCCCCGACGGCGCACCTGGTCCCGAACACCGTGGTCTCGGTGGGCCCGTAACCGTTGACGACGGTGAGCTCCGGCAGCGCGGATCGCACGGTGCGCACCGCCGCGGGGGACACCACGTCACCGCCCGTCCAGACCTGGCGCAGCCCGGCCAGACAGGCGGGGTCCTCGGTGGCGAACGCGTCGAACAGCCCGGCGGTCAGCCACAGCCCGGTGATCCCGGTGGCGGCCGTGATCCGGGACAGGGCTGCCGGATCCAGCCTCTCCGGCGGGGCGACGACCACCTCGCCGCCGGTCAGCAGCGGCACCCACAGTTCCAGGTTGAACGCGTCGAAGGCCTGCGGCGAGTGCAGCAGCACTCGTTCCGCGCCGCCCTCGGACCACCACCGGTCGGCGGCGAGCGCGGCCAGGTTGCCCTGGGTGATGGCGACCCCCTTGGGACGCCCCGTGGAGCCGGAGGTGAACATCACGCACGCCAGCGCGTCCGGGGTTGCCCAGGGCGCCTGGGTGTCCGGTGTCGCCAGGGGCGTCGGCGTGTCCGGTGTCGCTTGGGGCTCGTCGGCCGCGGCCGCGGTTCCCTGAGCTGCCCGTACGTCCAGCTGCCGCACACCACGGTCACGTGCCGACGTGACGATGCGGTCCCCTTCGGTGGTCCGGTCGGTGAGCAGCACCCGTGCTCCCGCGTCGGACAGCACCGCTTCCTGCCGGGAGACCGCGTCGTCCCGTTGCAGGCAGACATAGGCCGCGCCCGCCTTCACCACCGCGAGCGCCGCGACGACCAGGTCCACCGATCGTTCGAGGAGCAGCGCGACGGTCCGCTCCGGGCCCGCGCCGGCCGCGGAGAGCGCGGCGGCCAGCGTAGTAGCCAGCGCCGAACTCCGCGCGTCGAGCTCGCGGTAGGTCAGCCGCTCCCCGGTCCCGGCCGAGCGGACCGCGATCGCGTCGGGCGTGCGGGACGCCTGTGCGGTGAACCGGCCGACGGCGGTGTCGGCGGACGCGGGCGCCGGACGCGCACCCGTTCCCAGAGCGGCGGCGTGCCGGCGCTCCCCGGCCGTGGACGCAGCCACCCGCGCCGGAGGTGTCTCCCGGTCGGCCTCCGTGACCTGCCGCAGCACGTGCAGGAAGCGGTCGGCGACGTCCTGCAGCAACTCCTCGCTGTGGTTGCCGGGATTGGCGTCGAAGTCGAGGCGCAGCACGCCGTCGCCACGGTCGTAGGCCACGATCGAGAGGTCCTCGGACGGCGGCGCCTGCAGGTTGTGGGCGGTAGCTGTCACCGGACCGAACCGCAACGGCCGGTCGAAACGCTGGATGTTGAGCACCGGGCCGAAGAACTTCCGGCCGTCCTCGGGATAGCCCAGCTCGCGTCGCAGGTGCTCGCCCCGGTACCGCTGGTGGCGGCGCACCAGCCGCAGCTCGTCGGCGACCTGGTCGAGCAGGGCGCCGAAGGGGGCCGCCGGATCGACGTGCAGCCGCAGGGGGAGGACGTTGGCCGACATCGCGGGCACGGTCCGGGCGAGTTCGGCGGGACGGCCTGCGACCGGCAGGCTCAGGACGACATCACGGTTGCCGGTCACTGCGTGAAGGAAGACGGCCGTCGCCGCCGTGAGCAGCCGGGTCCAGCGGTGCCCGAGTCGCTGCGCGCCGTCCCGCAATCCGGCGAAATCCGCTGCTGGCAGCACCTTGGTCAGCCGTAACGAGCGGGCCGCGGCCGGGGCCGCATGGGTGCCGAGGCTCAGGAAGTCCGGCCGCCCGGCCAGGCGCTCCAGCCACCAGTCCCGGTCCGCGGCGCGTTCGGCGGCCTCCCGGTAGGCGGCCTCGGCGTCCACCAAGGGCCGGAGGCCTGCCCAGCCGCTCTCAGGAACGGCGCGCCCCTCGTACAGACAGCTGTAGACCTCGGCGACACGTTCGGCGAACAGGGCCATGCCCGCCCCGTCCAGAGCGATGTGGTGAACCCGGTGGTACACCAGCGTGCGGTCGTCGGCCACCCGCAGCACGGCCCCCAGGAACAACGGCCCGGCGTCGCTGCCCCCGGCCTTGCCCAGCTCGGCCCGCATCCACTCCAGCGCGGCGGCGTCCGGGGCGGGGGATCCCCGGAGGTCGACCACCTCGACGGTGTGTTCCGGGTCGCGGAGGAGCCGTTGCACCGGTGAAGAGCCCGTCGTATCGACGATGCGGACGTTGACCGCCTCGCAGTCGGCAGCCGCCCCGGCGACCGCGGAGGCCAGGAGAGCGACGTCGGTATCGCCGTCGAGGACGAGGTATTCGGCCCATTGGTAGGCGCCGGGACGGCTGTGCCCGGCACGCTCCGCCAGCCAGACCCCGAGTTGAGCCTCGGAAAGGTGTAATTCAGGACAGCCTTCGGGCATGAGTATGAGCATCCCTATCGGTCTTGCCGACGTGACGCCGGCGACTGCCGTCGGATGTGCGCGGTTGATCAAAGTGGCCCGCTCCATCGAAACACAGCAGGCAATGGGAGAGTAAAGGCGCGGCAATATGGTCTATCTCACGTTTACTTGAAGACGTCTCCGACGTGCGGAAGGGAGAGCGAGGAACTCGCCGTCCCGGAGGCCGCCATACGTCGATTGCCGCCGCGGGAAGGAGAGAACCGGTGGACACCGTGCGCCGGGGCGTGGGAATGTGCAACGCGGTGGTGAGAGGTATCGCGTAGACGGGGCGGGCCAGTTGTTCTGCGTCCTTGCCGCCTGTGGTGTCAGGTTCAGCAGAGTGGGATGGTGTGGCGCACGGGCCCCGGGCGGTGGGTTCCGGTAGTCGTTCGGGTTCCCGGCAGGCGTTCAGGTTCTCCGTCGGCCACTGTTCCGTTGTTCCGTCACCATGATGAAGAAGTCGGACTCGCTGAGAGGGAGTGACCGGATGAGCAGCAATCCGTTCGAGGACCCGGACGGCGCATACCTGGTCCTGGTCAACGACGAGGGACAGCACTCGCTGTGGCCCTCCTTCGCCGACGTTCCGGCGGGCTGGCGGACCGCCCTGGAGGAGACCACTCGCGAGGCGGCACTCGAGTACGTCGAAACCCACTGGACTGACATGCGCCCCAAGAGCCTCGTTCAGGCCATGAAGGACTCCAGCCCGTCCTGACCGCGCCGGGCGAGGCCCGTGCCTACGGTGAGGGCGTGTGCGGTCACAACATCTCTCCAATGCTCCGCCGGAGGTGTGCTGCCATTTCGGCCCGCTGTTCCGAGGTATACGTCAGGACGCCGTGCTCGGACATCAATGCGTGGAACTGCTGCTGGTCGTAGGGAACGCCCGGTGGAAGGCCGGCGATGTGCCAGTGCAGGTGCGCGTTGCCTTGCCGGCTTCCCAACGACAGCAGGTACGTCCGCTCGGGCGCAAAGACGCGCTCCACCGCGAGCGCCACGGTGTGCACCACCCGCATCAGCCTCAGGTAGGCGGTCTCATCGAGGTCACGGACCACGTGCTCGACGTGTGCCTTCGGTGCCACGAGGACCTTGCCCGGCAGCGTGGGCCACCGGTCCAGGAAGGCCACGTGCTCGTCGTCTTCGAAGACGGTTTCGTGAGCGAAGTCCGGGTCACCGCTCAGGAAGGCGCACACGAAACAGGGGCCGCTCTGCGCCCGTGCGGAATAGGCGGCCAGATCCATCGGCTGCCGCTGCGCCCGGTCCGCCGGCTCTCCAGGAACCTCCTGCGCCCCTTCCTCGACCGTGACCGGCTTGGCCGGCTCGCCGGCACTCCCCACGCCCCTGAATTTCCCCAGGCCCACAGCTGCCCCACCCTCCTGTCGAGCTCCTGCCCGTCGATGAACCGACGCGAACCACGTCTCAGCAGTTGCACACCAAGGACGCAGAGGCGTGCTTTTCCGGCCGTCTCGGCTTCTGGGGGCGTGCCTGGGGGACTCATGGCGCATGAGCCCGCCAGGGGTACGTAGCATGTACATGACGCGCACGACGCGACCGAGAAGAGCCCCGACACGCCGAGGCGGCTGTTCCTCTGGGCCGGGTATTTCTGCAAGAAGGAAGAACACATGCACTGCCGCTCCAAGGTCCTCTACGGGATGTTGACCACCGCATTGGGAATCGCGCTCACCGCCTGCGGCGGTAACGGAGACGGAGGCGGTTTGGAAGCCGGCGCTCCTCAGGAGAGCGCGGCGGAGAGCGGGAGTGGGAGCGGGAGCGGCAAGGCGAGTCCGGCCGTGAAGGCGGAGTGGAGTCCTGCTCTGGCGATGGGGCAACCTGCTCCGGGCCTGTACGAGACCCAAGTCTCCGGGGGCGGGAAGTTCCAGGTGACGGCTACGAAGATCGTCAAGGGGACCCCGAAGCAGTTGAAGGACGGCCACTACATCGATGCCGACCGGACTCTGGAGGGCGGTACCCCGTACTTCGTGTACGTGACGTACACGCTGAAGGAAGGAAAGCCGAGCGTAGTCAATTCCGACCTCAATTCCCATGCCGTGATCCTCGACGAGAACGGCGAAAAGGCGGCGGAGCGCCCCGTCGTCCACACGGGCTATGTCGAGGGCGGCTGCCCGGTGGGGCAGATCTACTTGGGCTGGGACGTCGGTGAGACGCGCACTCGGTGCTCGATCTATATCGCGAAGGCGGGGTCGCCGCAGCCGGCCCGACTCGCGTGGAACCTGAACGCGACGACCGCCGACGACTACAAGAAGGGCGTCTCCTGGGGGTGGACCACCACCCAGTGACCGGATGCAGGGCGGACTCGAAGCCAGGCGAACCCCGTCCACCGGTTGTTGAACGGGCTGCCTCAGAGTCCCTTGCAACGCGGGAAAGCCCCGCGAAACCGCAAGGAATGAGGTTCCCATGCGTCACATCGCCTCCCGCCTGCTGGCGACGGCCGCCGTGGCCGCGATCGGGCTCGGCGCCCTCGGCGCCGGCACCGCCTCGGCCGCCGAGGTCGGCGTCAACGCCGCCCGGAGCACCCAGGTCAAGTTCCACAACGGCACCGGCTGCGAGCTGAACCGCCAGAGCTACGGCCTCGACCACGGCATCTGGAGCCAGGGGCAGGAACCGCCGACCACCGTCTACAACACGTGGGACGTCTCCTGGCAGTCGGAGAGCAACGGGTTCATGACCGGCACCGAGGGCTCCGTCACCTACCGGACGTCCAATTGCGAGGAGGACTGGCGGAACGGCCGGACCATCCGGTTCCACTGGAACAACCCCTACGTCGGCAGCAACGGCTACGACACGAACGGCACGGACAACACCTTCCGCAGCGTCATTGAGGGCGGCGGCGGTGACAACGCCCTGGTTATGTGGGGCGAGTAC
Source organism: Streptomyces telluris (assembly GCF_024519335.1). Taxonomy (NCBI): domain Bacteria; kingdom Bacillati; phylum Actinomycetota; class Actinomycetes; order Kitasatosporales; family Streptomycetaceae; genus Streptomyces; species Streptomyces telluris. The sequence continues at coordinate 98,847 of NZ_JANIID010000027.1, read as the reverse complement.
AAGAACTGACCAGCCGGTTCACGCGCCGGGCGTTCCCTGCGCCCGGCGCGCTCGACGGCCATCCGCCGCCGGCGCTGCCCCTCCCGAAGGAATCTCGGCGGGCTCCGTGTGGCGGCGTCGGGTCTCGGCTGCTCCCGGTCCGCCACCTGGCGAAGCGGGCGGGCGGCCGGCACATCTCCTCGGGTATGAAGGCGGTATCGGAAAGCGCCGCTGAGGACTGGCGGACGCGGCGTTTCTGCCACCATGGCCGCGCCCTGGAGAACGCAGGCCTCTGCCTGACCCGGCCGCTTGTTTCGAAATGCGTCATCACTCTCTTGAGTGATGGCGACGCGTCCGATTGACCGTCAATATGGTCTATGCAGCGCTGTTCGAGAACGGCGTACGAACTGAGCTGTTGCTGCCTGTCTGCAGATGGATTCAGCTTGAGTGATCCTGCCGGCGAGCAGGCGTGGCTCCCGCAGTGCAGGTTTCTTCGGGGCAGGCAGTACCTGTTGAGTCCAACCCCCGGGAGAGGCTATGGCCTTTAGCAACGTCGGGCCGGTCACTGCACTGGCCCCTGGTGCTTCCACTACGTGGACCTTCGACTTCGGCGGCGCCGATCGAGGGGTCCAGCTCGGTTTTCCCGACGTCAAGGCGTCCGGAAACGGTCCGACACGCATCGGGTTCAACCACGGCAAAAGGAAGGACGGCAACGGGGTCACCTCGTACAGCGTGGTCATCCAGAACGTGGGAAACCAAACGGGATTCCACAACCTCCAGGGAGGTGGGCTCGTATGAAACTCACGGTGATCACTTCGGAGAGCGGTGACGTGGTGGCCGTGCAGTACGGGCACGCGTCGGACCGGCAGGAGGGCATTGCGCACGCCACCATCACGGCCGGCCCGGGGCAGCAGCTGCACGAAGTCGATGTACCCGAGGTGTCCGATTCCATCAGCGCCCAGGAACTCCTGGACCACGCGGCCGCGCACCTGAACGCGTGAGCGTGCGGCACCGCGAAGGTGTCAGCCCGGACGGTGAGCTCGGGACGCTGCAGGACTTCCCGACGAATTACCGCCTGACCCTGCGGAGGAAGTGCGAAAGGCCTGGATGCGGAGCGGCTGGCCCGTCGGGCGGTTCCGCCGTCGACGATGTCGTTACTCGGCCTGGTGCGGCACCTCGCCGAGGTGGAGCGGGGCTGGCGCAACTGAATCAGCCGTGGCGATCCGCTGCCGAAGTTGCACAGCGCGCGTGACGCGGGCTTCGACGGAGACGTCGCCGAGCAGGCCGTGGTCGACGCGGCCTACGCCGATCTGGAGTGCGAGCAGGCCGCGGCCGACACCGCGCTCGCCGAGTACGCGGACCTGGGCGAGCGTGCGGGCAGGGAAGGCATCGCTATGCCGCCTCTCCGTCCGTCCCGACACGGTGTGCGGATTCCCTCCGGCGCCGTCACCTACGGTGCATAATATGTCCACATTTACGAAATATGTGAAATGTGGAGGAAGCCCCCGATGCTTGTGGCCACCCGGCAGTTCGACCCGCAGGGGTGAGCGAGACCCGCCAGGGTACGGTGCCGGTCCTGGAGCTGGACGACATCCAGGGCACCGTGCTGCGCCGCCGCCCGGACGACTACTACGGCGTGTACTTGCTGTACCGGATCGAGGACCCGGCCGCGACGAAGCGGTCGCTGCGCGAGGTCCTGCCGAAGGTCACCAGCGCGGTGGACTGGGAGCGGCCCCGCCCGTTCACCCTCAATATCGCCTTCAGCTACCAGGGGCTGGCCCGGCTGGGCCTGCCGGAGGACTCCCTTGCCTCCTTCTCCGAGGAGTTCCGGGCTGGCATGGCCGCCCGCAAGGAGGTGCTCGGCGACCTCGGTGCCAATGACCCCGGCAACTGGGTCCCCCCGATGGGCGGCCCCGACGTGCACATCGGGGTGATGATCATCGCGAGAGCCCCCGAGGGCCTGCGCGAGCCGGTGGACGCGGCCGGACGTCTGGCCGGGGTGAGCCTGATCTACCGGCTCGACGTCGGCGTCCCGGTCACCGGGCGCGAGCACTTCGGGTTCCGGGACGGCATCTCCAGCCCGTACCTGGTCGGCAGCGCCGATCAGCCGCTGCCCGGTCAGGACGCCGTCCAGCCGGGCGAGTTCCTCTTCGGCTACCCGGACGAATCCGGGGCGTCGCCGAAGGGACCGGCCCCGGACGTGCTCAGCCGCAACGGTTGCTACCTGGCCTTCAGGCAGCTGCGCTCCGACGTCGCCGGCTTCCGCCGGTACCTGCGTGACAACGCCCGCTCACCCGAGGACGAGGAACTGCTCGCCGCCAAGTTCGTCGGTCGCTGGCGCAGCGGCGCGCCGCTCGCGCTGGCGCCGGACCACGACGATCCGGAACTGGGCGCCGACCCGATGCGCAACAACGACTTCCGCTACCAGGAAGACCCTCGGGGCCTGCGCGTGCCGCGTGGCGCCCACATCCGGCGCGCCAACCCGAGGGACAGCCTCACGGACACCGTGGTCGAGACCGGAATCCATCGTGTGCTGCGACGGGGCGCCGCGTACGGCCCGCTGCTGCCTGAAGGGGTCCTTGAGGACGACGGCGTGGAGCGCGGGATCATCTTCGTCTTCATGGGCGCCAGCCTGTCCCGTCAGTTCGAGTTCGTACAGCAGGTGTGGCTCAACGGCGGTGACTTCGCCGGCCTCGGCACCGAGCAGGACCCGCTGGTCGCCAACGGCGACGGCAACGGCGTGCACACCATCCCGGCCCGGCCGGTCCGCCGCAGGCTCACCGGGCTGCCCCGGTTCGTGACCATGCGCGGCGGCGAGTACTTCTTCCTGCCCGGCCTCGCAGCGCTCAAGTGGCTCACCACGCTGCCCGACCCGGCCGGGGACCCGGCCACCACGCGCCCCTCACAGAGACCGGAGGACGACAGGTGACGCCGTCCAAGATGAACTTCTCCCCGGTGCGGTACTCGGCCGATGTCGCCCCACCGGAACCGGACTTCGACCGCCACCTGCAGCAGGCCATCGAAGTCATCGAAGACTTCGAGAAGGGCTCGGTGGAGAGCGAGGGCGAGAACCGCGCGGTCCGCTTCGCGCACGCGAAGGCGTACGGCCTGGTGCGCGGCACGCTCGAGATCCTCGACGGCGTCCCGCCCGAGTACGCCCAGGGCGTCTACGGCAGGCCCGGGACGCACGACGTACTGGTCCGCTACTCCAACGGGCTGTCCCACCTCGGCGCCGACCGGATGCTCGGCAACGTCGTGGGCATGGCCGTCAAGGTCTTCGGGATGGACTCCACCACCACCCTGCCGGACGAGGCCGCGAGCCGCACGATGGACTTCAACCTGATCAACGGGCCCATCTTCTTCTGCAACACCGCGGCCCACTACACCTTCCTGTCGAAGCTCTTCATCGACCTGCCGAAGTACCGGCTCGACGGCCGCCGGGGCAACCACCGGATGTACTACGACTGGGTGACTGGGTACGGCACGCTGCCACCGGAGGAGTGGGCCTGGGACGAACTCGGCGCGCTCCTGCGACTGGGCGCGCGGGCCCGCTGGCAGAACCTCCTCCTCAGCTCGTTCTTCTCCATGGGCGCGGTGCGCCACGGCGACTACATCGCCAAACTGCGCATCCGTCCCACGGACGGGTCGGCGGCCGGCGTGGAGGCCCGCGACCTCGACCCGGCGAACCGGGACGAAGTCTTCCGGCCTGCCCTGATCAGCGAGCTCGCCCGGTCCGAGTACGAGTTCGACTTCCAGGTGCAGCTGTGCGCGTCTCTGGAGACCATGCCCGTCGACGACCTGACCGTGGAGTGGGAGGAACACGAGTCCCCGTTCGTCACGGTCGCCAGACTTCGCTTCCCCCGCCAGGACATCGCCGGCGAGGACAACCTCACTGCCGCCGACGCGCTCTCGTTCACGCCATGGCGCTGCCCGCCGGAGCACGTGCCGATCGGCCCGATCCAGGCCGTCCGCAAGGAGGTGTACCGGCGCTCCTCGGTGCTGCGTCACGAGCTGAACGGCCAGCACCGCGCCGAACCGGCTGCGGCATCCGACGTGCTTCCCGACCGGTCCTGACGTCTCCCGCCGAATCCCGCTGAATCCGCCGAATCCTGTGGAATCCCGTGGAACCCGTCGAACCCGTCGAACCCAGTCGGAAAGGAACCCAGATGTACGACTTCGACCCCGCGACCTACCAGCCGATCTCCCCGGACGTACCGGTGGAGGAGATCGCCAAGCACTTCCAGGGCCCCCGCTCGCAGACCGACGGTGTGGGCCTGCGGGCAGTGAACCGGTCCGAGTTCACCCTGATCGCTCCGGTCATCCAGCCCACCGGGCCCGGCGTTTTCCGGGAGCGCGCCGAGAAGGCCTGCATCGAGGCGCCCTACTGGGAGGGCCGCATCGGGACCGTCCACGACCTGCGTGTCGCGCTCGTCAACGACGGCCAGCAGATCCTCTTCTGCGCGACCTACAGCGACGAGTTCAAGCCCTACGTGGTCGACGTCATCCGTTTCGCCACACCCTGGATCGACTACATGTTCACCGACGTCGCCGTCGGCTACCCGGGCCTGGCCTCCGACGACGCGATCCCTTACATCGCGAAGTACCAGGTGCAAGCCGACGTCTGGTACGGCGGCCCCAACCCGGAGGCCAGCCCCAAGGACATCGCCAAGAGCCTCGCCGTGGCCGCCGCGTTCGACAGCCTCCTGGACGCCGCTCAGGACTGACCGCCCCCGCCGCCGGGCGTTGCGATGCAGCCCTCGACCGCACCGGACCGGACTGAACTGGACCAAACCGGACTGGATCCGCCCGGCCTGGCTCGGCCCGCCGAACAAAACGCCGTCGGCTGACCTCAACACCACGGCCCACTCTCAGTGATGGGCTGAGCAACCGCTTGGCTCGCCCTCGGAGAAGAGATCATCATGTGGGTATGTCTGAGAACCAATCCTCTGCAGCATCGACCGTCGTGCGGCTCTCTCGGTATACGAAGGCGGAGCAGGACGAGATCCTCGGTGACGGCGATGATCCCTTCGGCGTTGCCGCGACCGGCTTGACCTGGCTGCCCAAGGAAGAACACTTCGGCATCAGGCGCGGTGACCGGCTTGTGGCGCACGCCGGCCTGCTGCGGCTGCCTGTTGCGATCGGCGGCGCCGAGACGGACGTGGTGGGCGTCGGGGGAGTGGCCGTCGCCCCGGACCTGCAAGGCCAGGGGCTTGCCCGGCTCGTTGTCGCAGCGGCACTCGACCATGCGCGCACGATGGGTCCTGAGCACGCGCTCCTGTTCTGCCGGCCTCCCCTCGTGCCGCTGTACCAGCGCCTCGGATGGCACCCGCTCGACAAGGACGTGCTCGTCGAACAACCGGAATCCCGCTTGGTGGCCATGCCGCTGCGGACCATGGTGACGCCCCTGCGCGACAACGCGCACTGGCCTTCAGGGCCGGTGCGGCTGCGCTCCCTCCCGATGTGACAGGCCCCTGCACTCCGCCCAACGGCTTGCCGTGCGTGCGCCCTTCGGCTTTAATAAATGAACAGGCATTTATTAATGGGGGTGGAGGCCGTGGCAGGACGCCCAAGAGGTATCGATGACGCAGCGATCTTGCGGGCAGCGGTGGACGTGATGGGCCGCACGGGCCCGGCAAAGCTGACGCTGGCCCTGCTGGCGAGGGAAGTCGGCTTGGTACCGGGCACGCTGGTCCAGCGGTTCGGTTCCAAGCGCGGTCTGCTGCTGGCACTGGCCGAGCACACGGCGAAGGACGCCGACGCGCTGTACGAGGGCCTACGCGCCGAACACGACTCCCCGCTGGCGGCGCTCGCGGCACTGGTCGTCGAAACCTGGGCTGCGGCGGCCACCACCCCCGAGGCGTTCGCCAACCACCTCGCGTTCCTGTGTGCGGATCTGGATGACGCACAGTTCCGCGACTTCGCCCTCGCCTCCCAGCAGGCACAGTCCCGCTGGATCGGCGAGCTGCTCGATCACGCCAAGGACGCGCGCGAACTGAGGCCGGACACGGACACCACCGTCCTGGCCGCCACGGTGCAGGCCACCACGATGGGCGCTGCCGTGCTTTGGGCGGTCGACCGACAGGGCGCCCTCGCCGAACGGCAGCGCACCGCCCTGGACTCCGTCCTCGCCCCCCACCGCCTCACCCCGTGACCTCCGTTTCCCCTTCTCCAGCAAGGAGCCAGACCATCATGACCACCTCCACCGCTCCCGAAGCCCCTGAGCGCGCCTTCCGTACCCTCGTCTACATCGGCACGAGCCTGGACGGATTCATCGCCCGCCCGGATGGTGACATCAACTGGCTCAACGAGCGCGGCGCGCAGGCCGGCGACATGGGGTACGACGCGTTCATGGCCGGCATCGACACCCTGGTGATGGGCCGCAACACCTACGAGAAAATTCTCACCTTCGGCTTCTGGCCCTACGAAGGCAAGCGCGTGGCCGTCCTGAGCACCCAGCTGACAACGGACGATGCGAACGTCACCGTCCACCACAGCCTGGACTCACTCCTGGAAAGCCTGACCACCGAGGGCGCGAAGAACGTCTACGTGGACGGCGGACAGATAGTCCAGACGTTCCTGCGCGAAGGCATCCTCGACGAACTCATCATCACCACCGCCCCGGTCCTCCTGGGCACGGGCATTCCCCTGTTCGGCCACCTGGACCACGACATCGACCTCGCCCACCGGGAGACCCGCACCCTCGGCGCAGGCTTTGTACAGACGACGTACGCCGTCAACCACAGCCCGGCGGCCGCGAACGAGGGCTGAGGCCGGAGCGGCTCCCGCCTGGCGCGCGGTCATGCTGGTCGTGGATGCGTGACAGCTGCGATCCATCGGGGGAGCCGGTGCCTGCGCAAAGGTCGTCAGCCGTCGAACTTTGCGCAGATCGCGTAGGCATTGAACGCGCTGATGACGTCCGCGTCGTTCCGGACGCCGAGCACCCAGGCCGTGAAGTCACTGCCCCGCGGGAACGACCTGAACGGGCGAATCCCCGGGCGCCGCCTGGGCGGCGCAGGCGCCGCTGGGCCACCTGAGGCTGATCCGGCGGCAGGCGCGGTGTGCAGGCGTTCTGCCCCCGCCAGGTCCAGTGAACGGTGGGGGTGTACCGCCCGGTGCGCGCGTATCCCGGCGATGACGCGGCCGGCGACCTGGCGGAGACAGGTAAGCGCCGCCCCGCGTCGACCGCCCGTACCCCGTTTTGGACCAAGTGGACCCCTATCGACTTTGCTGGTCCGACAATGTCCTGGTAGCCAAGGACACCATGCAGGCGAAAAGACGCTGACTGATCGACACTCACCGGCAGGCGGCGGAAGACACGGGAGCTGGCATGACCGATCCGCAGACGATCCTCTGGCAGGCACGCCAGGGACCCGTACCGGCGAATTGGCGAGTCTTCACCAAGAAACGGGGGAAAGTCTCCGGCTTCTTGCGCGGGACATCGCACGACCCGGACCCGCTGCTGGTGATCACCCTTGACGGCGCCATCGAATACGTAAGCGAACGCAAGCCGCTGGAGATAGTAAATTTCCACGACCTGGCCGGGATAGCGTTGCGCGTGGAAGGACACAGCTTCTCCGACAGCTCCATCGTGACTCTTACGGTTTGGGTCGACCTTCACCACCGCGACGGCAGAAAGACCAAGTGGAAATCCGCGTCCTTCGCGGACGACACGCAGGCGATTCAGGGTTTCATCGAAGCGTACGGCGCACACAAGGAACTTCGAGGGCGCTGAGGCGGGTCACCGGACCACCCGCCCGGCTCGCAGCGCTCGCCGTGCGCCTGCGCCCGTGCCTATGTTCAGGACAGTCGACCTATTCGAGGAGAGGGCGCATGGCCGGTCTCGTACGCAAGAGCTTCGCTTCACCGGAGGAAGTGCGCCCCTTCGAGGAGGGCAAGGGGCGGCTGGAGATGGTGGACGTGGGCGCCGGGCCGGTGGGCCGGGCGACATTCGAGCCCGGCTGGCGGTGGTCCCAGCATGTCAAGCCGATCGCCGGCACCGACAGCTGCCAAGCACCCCACCTGGCCTACGTCGCCTCGGGCCGCATCAAGGTCGTCATGGATGACGGCCAGGAGGAGGAGTTCGGCCCCGGCGACTGCATGCTCTGCCCGCCCGGTCACGACGCGTGGGTCGTCGGCGACGAGCCCTGCGTCGTCATCGACTGGCAGGGCTTTGCCGACTACGCCAAGCGCAAGGCGGGGTAGGCGGTTCGTGACGACCGCCTCACGAGCCGCCTACCCCGACGACGCATCGGTCAGCGGCCGGCGGCCGCATCGACCGCTCTGAGCAGGCAACGGGGCGTCAGCCGAGGCGACTCCGTTCGACCTCGTCCCACCACCGTCCCGGCCGAAGGCGCACGAGCCCCCCTGGATTCGCCGAATCCAGGGGGGCTCGTGCGTGCCGACGCCTGTCCAGCCTTCCGGCCCCGCGCATCGGCGCTGTCAGTGGCAGCTGGCATCATCGACTGCCAGCCGGAAAGATCAAGGAAGGGCAGCAGCCGTGCACGAAGTGACCAGCCACACGGTCAGTGAGCAGCAGATCGTCCAAGCACTGGAGGACATCTCCCGCCGGACGTTCTACCGCTATCACGACCTCCGCTACGGCTACATGTCCCTGAAGGGGCTTCGGGAGATGCGCGAGGAGCTCCTCGACCACGTCGCCGCCCGCACCACCAAGGATCCCGCGCTGGACGAGCCGTTGCGCAAGGCGTTGCTGACCGCGGCGGAGTGCTCCCTGGCCATGCTGAGCGTCGGCTGTTTCCCCGACGGTGATCAGGAGATCCGCCTCCCGCTCATCGACGAAAACCTCACCAGCGGCGAAAGCACCTTTGGTGACGGTGTCATCGAGCAGGCCCCCACGGCCCACACATGGTGGGAGACCTTCGCGATGTGTCTGGTCAGCGGCCAGGTCTGGGAATGGCGGCGGGTGACCGGACTGCTCCTGCGCGAGGACTACGCGCCCGCGATCCGTGACGGGGTGCCGTACTCGACGCTGACCTCGGTATCGGATCCGGCGGACGTCGCCGCGATGGACGCGCTGTGCAACTACCTCGCCGAGGCGAGCGGACACCTTCCTCGCGACTGGCCGACCGTGCCCCTTCGCCGGCCCGACGCCGACGAGCGCGCTGAGGCGGCCCGTCACCTGGACGCGGCCGGCCCCCTGACACCGGACCAGCGCCTCCTTCGCGTGCTCCTCGACGACGACCAGCACGCCTTCGAAGAAGCCCTCGTCGCCCGGCTCACCGAACACCGGGAGAGCCTGGGGTCCGACCCCGCCCCCAGAACCCTGCTGCCGCTCGGCCCCCTGGCCCTGGCCGCCCTTGCGGTCCAGGTACACGGGTGGGAGCTGAACCTCCGGTCCGGCTACCTGCCGGACAGCATCCTGGGCTCCCCGCGGGCACTGCAGGAAGCGGCGGCCGCCGGCGAGAACAACCTGGGCGGCTGGGCCGCCAAGTAGCCGGACCGGCCACGCGGTACGGGAAGGCCTCGGTGGTGGCCGCGGCCCCTCACAGCCCGGCCAGGGCGATCGTTCAGTCTCCCGAGACCGTAAGGAGGGGCTCAACCCTCTCCGTCAGCAAACCTCTCCGCGAGCTCGCGATGCCTGTCTGCGGCCGACTTCGCCTGGGCAGGGCCGATGGTCGATCCCGGCATGCTGCCCAAGCGTTCGACCTGCTCCGCGAAGTGCAGGTGCTTGCGCCGGGCGTGCTCCCGGCAGGCGAGGCAAGTGACGTTCTCCGGACGCGGCGAGGTCATCGCATAAGGCACCCTCAGCCCGCATCCGGTAGTGACGAGGCTCGGCAGGTCACCCGCCAGACCGAACGTGGATGCCACGACGTTACGGACGGCGGCATCGCCGTGGACCACCTGCGACTCGACATGGATGTGCGGATCGTTCCCGTCCACGCGTCCCCCCTGCCCCGGCTCCCCGGCGACCGGACCGACCCGGAAGTGCTCCCGGCCGGCCGCAGACTGCAGGATGAGTCTCCCATGCCACGGCCCGGTCACGGCGATCACTCATTCCCCTGAACAGTCAGCGAGCCTCAGAACGAGCGGCGACGTCGACGGGAACGTTGTCCATGCCGCGGCAGAGGTCGTCCATCGCCCGCTGCGTGATACGGGCCGGGGTGGCGCGGACGGCGAGGTCGCGGGCGGCCACCGCCAGGGGGTGGGCGAGGGCGGCGATCCGGCCCGCGCGGCGGGACCGGACCCGGAGGGCGTCGGTGCGTGCACAACGGGCCGCGCTGTAGGCGGCCAGGGCACCCGGTATGCCCGCCACGTCGGTACCGTCCAGGAGGTGGGCGAGGACGACGGCGTCCTCGATGGCCTGGCAGCCGCCCTGGCCGAGGTTGGGGGTCATGGCGTGGGCGGCGTCGCCGAGCCAGACGAGGCGGCCCCGGTGGTACCGGGGGAGTGGGGCGGCCAGGTCGTGGAGGTCGTGCTGGAGCACGGCCGCCGGGTCGATCCGCTCCAGCAGCGCCGGGATCGGGTCGTGCCAGGCGCCGTACCGGCGCAGGAGTTCGGCGCGGGGGTCGGCGGGGCGGTATCCCTCGGGGGCGACGGCGGTCGCGTAGACGTAGACCCGGCCGTCAGCGAGCGGGACGACGCCGAAGCGCTCGCCGCGGCCCCAGGTCTCCGCGGCGGCCGCCGGAGCCGGACCGTCGGCGGGCAGGACGGTGCGCCAGGCGGTCTCGCCGCTGTAACGAAGGCCGGGGTGGGCCGGGTAGTGCTGCTGGCGCAGCGGGCTGTGGATCCCGTCGGCGGCGATCACAAGGTCGGCGGTGAACTCGCCCGACGCGGTACGGACGATCGGGCGTTCGGCCGGGTCGTCGGTGCCGTTCGCGGCGGTGACGGAGGTGACGGCGACGCCGTAGTGGATCGCTTCCTCGGGGAGCCCGGCGGTCAGGGCCTCGACCAGGGCTTCGCGGTGCACGGCGAGCGGGGCAGACCCGTACCGGGCCGTCATGGCGCCGGTGTCGGCTCTTTTCAGCCAACGGCCGTCGGGGCGGCGCAGTCCGAGCGCGGCGGGTGCGGCGCTTCCTGCGGCCCGGGTGACGTCGAAGCCGATGGAGTCGAAGGCGCGCAGGGCGTTGGGGGCGAGGACGATCCCGGCGCCCACGGCGGCCGGCTCGGGCGACCGCTCGCAGACGGTGACCTGCCAGCCGCGACGGTGCAGGGCCACGGCTGCTGTGAGCCCGCCGATCCCCGCACCGGCCACGACCGCACGACGCTGAATCCCTGACATGTCACACCACGCCCTTCCCACCCCGGTTAGTCCTCTACATCTGTAGTGGACATGGCCTCACTCTACAGCTGTAGAGTGAGGCCATGTCCACCCCTCTCGCTCCTTCGCCCGCCCCGGACCGCCGCACGGTGATCGCGGACACGGCGATCGGCCTCGTCGCCGCCGCCGGGCTGCGCGGCCTGACTCACCGTGCCGTCGACGGCGCTGCGGGGCTGCCGGCAGGCAGTACCTCGTACTACTTCCGCACGAGGACCGCCCTGATCGCCGCCTGCTACCAGCGGCTGGCGGAGCTGGACATCGGCGACATCGAGGGTGGCGGCGCCCCCGCCGCGCTGCCGCCGGACCGGGAGGCGGCCGCGGCGCTCCTGGCGGGGCTGCTCCACCGCTGGCTGACCGTGGGGCGCGAGCGCCAGCTGGCCCGCTTCGAGCTCAGCCTGGAGGCGGCCCGCAACCCCGCGCTGGAGCCGGAACTCCACCGGGCGGGGCAGGCTGCGCGCGCCCGGGCTGTCAGGATCCTGGCCGCGCTCGGCGCGGACCGGCCTCAAGAGGACGCCGAACTCCTGGTGGCGTGGATAGACGGGCTGCTCTACGACAGACTCGCTGGCGCCCTCGCCCGCTCCCGCCCAGCCCCGGACCCGGCCGAACTGACCGCGACCGCCCGCCGGATGATCGACGCGGCCCTCGCCGGGGCGCCCTGACGGCTGTCACGTATCCGGCCTTCGGGAGCGTCGGCCCCGACCTGCGAACCGCCATCCGCGAGGGCGTCGAGGGGCAGCTCCCGCGGAGGGAGGTTCCTCCGAGGAGATGACGCCCCGCCGCCACCACCGTTCTGCCACGGAGAAACCATGCTGATCAAGCAATATTCGGGTCACTCGGGCAACTCGGGTAACCCGAATATCCCGGATAACGCAGCGCGCCCGGCCCCACGCCGGGTACGCGAACCCCACCCGGACAAGTGGTGGGGATACGCCGCTGCGATATGGGGACTTCTGTTTGCAGTACCCAGCTTCGTCTGGGCGACGGGCAGCACCTTCGGCGCGCGGTCGACAGTGGCGCCGTCGCTGGTGAAGCTCGCCCGCGACGGGGTGCCCTGGTTCCTGGCCGTCTTGTGGGTGACCGGATTCCTCAAGCTCTTCGGGTCGCTGATCGGCATCGGTCTGACACGGCTGCGGGGCCCGCGGGTCAGCCGTTTCCTCGTGTTCTGCGGCGGCGGCGCAGCGGTCCTGCTCGTCTGGCACGGCGGCCTCTTCGTCATCCACGGTGTGCTGGTCGAGGCCGGGACCACCTCTGTCGAGCCCGGGCTGCTCGGGCTGACCCGCTGGTATCTCTACCTGTGGGGGCCGTGGTTCATCCTCGGCGGCCTGGCATTCGCCGCCGCCACCACGCAATACGTCCGCCGTCAGGACACCTCGCGCGAGATGCGGCTTTACGGTGCCGTTGGTGTGCTGGGCGCACTGCTCCTGTCGCTGGCATCGGCAGTCACCGGCATCGGCTGAGGGCCGCCGCGCCCCCTGCCGGAACGGGACCGGGGAGCCGGGGAGGAGCGGTGGCTGGTTCGGCCTGTGCCGCCCGGAATAGGCGTGCTGTACCTTCTGAACATCCCGCCGGGCCGGGAGGCCGTCCCGGGCCCTGTACAGGTGAACTTCCGTGAAGTCAGCATCCCGCCTGGCGGTTCCACGGGAAAGCACTGCCATCACGGCCAGCTGGTCGGTGTCGTCAAATTCGGCACGCTCACCCACTACGCACCCGTGTACCCGGGCGGGGTCCACGTGTACCGCACGGGCGATTCCATCACCGAGGGCAGGGGATACGTCCACGAGGGGCGCAACGAAGGATCCACTCCCCTGGTTCTCTGGGCCACGCTGGCCGGTCGCCTCCGACGAGATGCTCACGATCGCGGCACCGCTCCTGGCCGGCGCTAGCATCACCCTGCTGGGGGTGGTGATCGAGCAACGCGACGTGTTCCGCTGGGCGGACCCCCTGCTGCTCGCGCTCGTCCTTACGGTGATCTTCATGATCGTGGCGATGGTGTGGGGAGTCAGCGCCCGCGGCCACCTGTACTCCCGCAACGATCTCCAGGACTGGTGGGGCCCGCTCGACATGCTCCCTCCGGAACTGAACGAAGAACTGATCAGGGAGCAGCAGAGCCAGTTCGCGAGGTGGCTCAAAGGAATACGTCTAGCGATGCGCTGCTTCAACCTGGGCCTCGTGCTCCTGGCGGTGAGCGGCATCCTGGCGCTGGTACCGCCGGACCACGAGGCCACGCCGCTGTGGCGCTGGACCGCTGCCGGAGCCGTAGCCGCCACCGTCGTGGGTATAGGTGTCGCCAGGGCATGGCCGGGAGTCCGGACCAGGGTATGGCCGCGGGACCGGAGATGAGGGGCCCCTCGGTTCCTCGGCAGCGGCCCGGCCCGGTCCAGCCCGGCTCGACTCGAAACGGCAGCAAGGAGAACAGCGATGCCAAGCGCGCCTTCCCGGCAATGTCCTCTGTGCGGCGCCGCTCACGGTGAAAGGTCGGACCACTACCCCGGCTGCCCCCTAAAGGAGAAGGGGGTCCCGTTCGCGGAGGCGGTCAGGATGACGCAGGAGGAAGCCGAGGAACTGCTGAACCAGTAGCTGCCGGCCCAGGTCGACCGACCTCAGCGGTGCGGACGGCCGGCGCCGGGCCTGCCCTTACTGCCGCAGGCCTCTTTCACCGCTCCGGCGTACTGGCTGACGACGGGCACCATGGTGAGGTCCTGCCGGCACACGGTGGACTCGACGTCGGTCGAGAGCTTCCGCACGGGAGCGAGGGGATCGTCGGCGCCGGCGGCATGGGCGGGTGCGGCAGTCATACCGAGCATGACCGCACTGAGGGCACTGAGAGCGCTGGGGGTGGCGAACAGCTTCATGCCTCAGTTATCGATTCAGCGGGCTTGAGGTTGCGCGTCGATGGTCCTTACAGGTGTACGAGGTGACCGTCTCAGAGGGGCCGATCGCACTGGGCGAGGTCCGTTTCCGCCAGAGGCTTCCCCTCCGGGGTCATGTAGCTAATTTCACCGGACCGGCCTGCCTCCCTTGTGCGACTTCCTTGATGCTGGGCGCCGGACTGGAGGCATCCGAGGGGAGGCAGAATCCCGCCGTCGCCACGAGGAACACCGAGGCGATGACCGCCCGCCGTCTGCGGGAGAGTGCCATGACCTGACTCCTTGTCGTCTTCGCGCCGATGCTCAGAACACCACGGACCAGCCCTCGCGCCCGGCCTGCCCTGCCGTGTACGAGACGCCGTGTACCTTCCTGCCGTCGGCGTCCAGGAGGGAGATCTCCCCGCCGTGGTTGCCGAGCTGGGCGCCGTTGGTGAGCGGGACGAGCAGGCAGGCGCCCGGGGCAAGGGTGCCCGGGGGAACAGTGCCGCCGTGGCCGAGCCGGTCGATGACGCGCCATCCGGTCAGGTCGACAGGGTCGGGCGAGGCGTTGATGAGGGTGACGTTCTCCCGCTCAGGCGCCGGACCGAGGGGGTTGACGAGGGCGGCCACGATCCGTACCGGTTGGCTGTCCGGCTCGGGGCGGGTGCCGCCGCCCGGGGGGAGGGCGTGGCCGGTGACGTCATCCGTCTTCCACTCCTGGCTCTGGAAGGCGAGGAACACGGCGACCCAGCGGGACCGGCCCGGGAAGTGGATCAGCAACCCGCCGTCCTGCCACACCCCGTCACTCTGCCGGAACTTGGGGCTGTTGCCCTGGTTCATGTGGATGTCGTGGACGCCGTTGCCCGGCAGGAACCCGAAGACCTTGTCCTTGATCTTCTGCTCGGGTCCCCAGCGCTCGCCGAAGGCGTACAGCCTGGCGGTGGGGTCCTCGACCGCATCCCGCACGTAGTGGTCGAGGATGTCGGCGAGGTCGTTGTCGGGCCCCTCGACATCGGGCGGAAGGGCCCGCATCTTCGACGGGTCGAAGAGGTTGCCGCGGACGAAGTCGAGGTTGGGCCCGCCGGGCCCCGGCGGCAGAGCGTTCCAGCCGCCGGCGAGGCCTGTGAGGCGGTCGGTGACGGGGTGCCGGAAGTCCTCGTGGACGAGGTAGAGCAGCTCGGACGGCTGCTCCTGCGACTCGACGTTCACGGCGATGCGGTAATGCGTCCCGTGATCATCTATGAGATGGATTTGATAGTGAGGCGTGTCGGCGGCACCCTCTCGACGGGTGTCGACTGCGCGTGCGACGAGCACGCCGTATGTCTTCAGTGGCATGACGACCAACTCCCCCGCGGGGCGGCCGCGTCGCTCGCCCCGTGGGGGAATGGTAATGGGCCCATCGCCCCTATCACCTGCCTGCTCGGTGATTTCTGCGTGCAGAAATACGGAATGGGCTCTTGCGCTTGTCGGGTGCGAACGCGACGGGCGTGTCGGGCTGTGAGGGCAGCCCATTGCACACCCTGTAGCGTGTAACGCATGAATAGCTCTTATGACCCTTACGAGTTGCGTTCGGGTGTGCCCTCCGTCGAGGTCTTCCGCCGCCTGCGCACGGATGCCGGTCTCTCCGACAAAACCCCAGAGGCCGTCGCGCTCGCCCTGCCCAACACGTGGCACGGCGTGGTCCTCCACCACGAGGGCGAGCCCATCGGCATGGGGCGAATCATTGGAGACGGTGGTACCGCGTTCCAGATCGTCGACATATGCGTTCACCCTGCGCACCAGGGGCGCGGCCTCGGCAGGCTCATCATGGCCGCGCTCACCGAGGAACTGGAGCGCCGGGCGCCCGCTACCGCTTACGTCTCTCTGATCGCGGACGGTCCCGCACGCTTTCTCTACGAGAAGTTCGGCTTCGCAGATACCGCCGCGCACGGCTCGATCGGCATGTACCGCATGATGGGCGAGAGCTGACGGCCGCGGGCCGCCCGCTCACGGAGCGCCGCTGCCGGCGGTACCCGGATCGCTCAGTGATCCACCGGCGGCGGCTCCGCTCAGGAGCGGCAGGCTCCGGCACGTAGAGCCGCGAGGGCGGACCCCCGCCTCATCCACTACCAGGCCGGCGCCTAACCGCGGCGCAGCTTTCGGGACGGAGGCGCCCGGAGCCGCCGACGGCCGGAGCCCATGTCGCATCAGTCAAGGGCGGCGCCTGGTGGGGGCCACTGCCTGCGGGAAGGGATCAGCAGACGCAGGAGGCGGGTGCCGTAGCGCAGCTTCCAGTCGTCCGGGCACCTGATGCGCGTGATGAGGGCGGCTGTGGACCTGTTGATGGAGCCCGTCGCCTCGGCGGCCGACGCCGGGTCCAGGAGCCGGTCGCAGTTGAACCAGGCCAGGCCCCGGACGACGCGGATGCCGTAGTTCGTCAGCAGCTCGTCGTCCCGGGTGAACAGCCGGTCCAGGGAGCGCAGACCGCGGCAGTACCGGTCGGCCAGGTCGTCCTGCACCTCGTCGATGCACTTCGCGAGCAGCTCGTTCATCCGGTGGAAGTCGCCGATGCGGTCGTGGTTGCTCCGTTGGGCGTTCAGGGACCGCAAGGCGAGGGGCAGGTCGTACGACATGTGCGCCATCATGGAGAAGAGCACGTCCTCGAGGACGTAGGACCGCCGGGCGGTGGAGGCGGCGTATACGTCGCGCCATGGCGGCGGGATGGCCTCCGGCAGGTCCGCCCGGTCGATGACGGCGTGCCGGCGCGGCGGCTGGTTTTCGAGCCAGGCGTCGATGGCCGCTATCGCCGTGAAGTAGGCGGATGCGAGGGAGACGGACAGGTCGGCGACCCAGTGCGGCTCCCGGAACGAGAGCGCGTTCGTGCGCAGGCTCGCGGCCAGGCTGGAGGTGAGCCGGTAGTAGGTGTAGGCGAACACCGCACGGGAGTCGCGCGTTTCGTCGTACCGTCTCACGTGGTCCGCGAGGCTGCGGACGACGTCTGCGACCTTCTCGGCGGGGGAGGAGTCCACGGCCGTCATGGGCGGTCTCCGGAGGTGCTGTCGGATACGGGGGCCCGGGTGGCCCGGGTGGTCCGGGCGGCCTTCTCCGTGGCCTTCGCCCAGTCGCACACCAGCTCGCCGGCGAGTGCGCGCCGGTCGGCTGCCACTTGGTAGGTCGCGGTCCACGCGGTTCCCAGCAAAGGCATGAGGTAGGTGGACGCCATACCCGTTTCACGGATTTCCGCCGGATAGGTGAAGGTCCGTGCGAGGACCTTCGGCACGGGGCCGAATTGCTCGTCCGCGTGCACGATGACCTTGCGGCCATCAGGGTCGAGGACGTAGCGCTCCTGCAACAGGTAGAGCGTCACACCGAATTTCGAGAGCCTGACCGTGTTGTCGGCCTCTCCGAAATCTCCCTCGCGCGGCTTGGCCACGATGGTGGAGTCCAGCCGGGACGCGCCGCTGAGCCCCTGGGTGACGCAGAGGGCGATGACCAGCAGCCGGTTCTTCGCACCGATCTCCCGGGCGCGCAGGAAGCGCCGCCACGAGGTGACGCGGAAGGTGAACGTCCCTCGCCAGGCTCCTGCCCCCACCTCGAAGTAGTAGACGTGACTGGGTGCTGTGGTTGTCACGCTGTGCAGCGTAATGCCGTGGCCCCTGCTCACCGGGGAAGGTCGGCCCGTGTTGCCCCAGCAGCCGCTCTTGGACCGGTTCGTCATGTGGTGCTGGCCCACCAGGGTGTTCGCCGCACAGGCCCTACGGCCCGCCGTCCCTGCGCGCTCAGGGATCGGCTCCCGGCCACTCTTTCGGGTGGAGCGCATCCGCTACTGGGTGTAGTCAGGGATGATTCGGGCACTTCCGGGCCAGGTGCGGATTTCGCACCGAGCACTGACAGCAGGGGGGTCTTCATGGAGCAGCAGGAGCTGTACGAACCGCCGATGATGGTGGAGGTCGGTGATTTCGCCGAGCTGACGCGCGGAGAGCCCACCGGGGCGTTCTACGAGGGCGGACAGCCTCCCTACGAGTGGTACCTGGGCCCCAGCTGAGGACCGTGCCGTCAACCTATGACCGGTGACGTGTGGTTCACGATCCTTCCGGACGGTGAATCGGGCTCGTCCGCCGCGCAACTCCTGCGCCCCTGGGCGACCAAGGCGATCGCTCACCACTCCGGTCGGCCGTGGTTGCTGGGCAGCTGGCCGGACGGGTATGTCACGGTGGGCGCCGCAGGCGCGCGGCGGCTGGCGGTGATCGGGCGCTGTCCGGTCACCGCTGGTGAGCTGTCCGCACGGGCCGGCCGGGTCCGTGACCTCGCGGACGTGGAGCGTGCGGCCCAGGGCCTGACGGGCAGCTTCCATCTCCTGGCCTCGGTGGACGGCCAGGTCCGGGCCAGAGGCACCGCATCCGGGGTGCGGCGGCTCTTCCACGCACGCGTGGGCGGGACGGCAGTGGCCGCCGACAGATCGGACAGACTCGCGTCAGCGACCGTCGAGGCCGTGGAGGGTGCGGGGGCCGGGGCGGGCGTGGACGAACGGATCCTGGCTCTTCACCTCCTGGCCTCGCCACTTCCGTACCCGCTGGACGACCGATGCGTGTGGCGGGGCGTCCAGGTCTTGCGCCCCCACGACTGCCTGCTGATCGAGGCGGACGGACGGGCCCGTACGCGGCGGTGGTGGAACCCTTCGGAGCCGGAACTCACACTGGCACAAGGGGTACCCGCGGTACGCGAGGCGCTGACCGCCGCGGTGCACGCCTGTACGGCCGGCGGCGGAACGGTGAGCTGGGACCTCTCAGGAGGCCTGGACTCCACCAGCCTCTGCTTCCTGGCCGCCCGGGAACAAGCCCGGAGACAGCCGGACGAGGCCCGGCTGGTGACGCTGGGCTGGCAGAGCCTCGACCCCAGCAACGACGATGCCACCTGGGCCGCGCGCGCCGCCGAGATGCTCCCCGGCATCGAGCATGTGACGCCCGACCGCCACGAATGGCCCCTGTGGTACAGCGGCTTGCCGGATCTGACCGGCAGCACCGTTCCCACCGACGAGCCCGGCCCATGGGTGCGCGACAGCGCCAGAATCGCAACGGCCGCCCGCCTGATGACCGCCCGCGGGTCACGCCTGCACATGATGGGCGGAGGCGGGGACGAGCTCTTCTCCGCGCTTCCCCCGCACCTGCACGACTACCTCCGAAGCCACCCACTGGCGGCGTTCACCCGCATCCGCACACACCGGGCCTCCCAGCACTGGCCCTTGTGGCCGCTGCTACGCCAACTTGCCGACCACCGGCCCTTCGGTCAGTGGTTGGCCGCCTGGGCGGACAGCCTCACCGAACCGGAGCCCCCTCTCATGGCTCCAAGCCGCCGCGCCCCCTCGACGGCGTGGGGCGGCATCGACCTGCGCATGCCCTCGTGGGCAACTCCTGACGCGGTCCGAGCCGTACAGAGCCTGCTCCGCGAAGCCGCCGAGACCGCCGAGCCCCTCGCACCCCGGCGGGGACAGCACGTGGCGCTCGCCTCCGTACAGGCCGGCGGGCGCGGCGTCCGCCAACTCGACCATGCTTTCTCCCGCAGGGGACTGGCGTACGCCGCGCCCTACCTCGACGACAACGTGCTTGAGCGAGATCTGGCTCCGCTCCCATACCGAAAGCACCCGCTCACCAAGCGCCGCGACCACCCAAGAAACACCGTGAGCCTCGCCCTGCGCCATGACGTCTGCGCGACGGACACCGAGGACGACATACCGCCGCTCGACGAGGCCACCGGCCAATAGTGACAGCTCAACGGCGCGGCCCCCTCGGGCCTGACCCTCACCACGGTGAGTGTGCCCCAGCATGGCTCGGCTCGGCCACCATCACCGACAACAAGGTCCGCTACACCCCGCAGCCGGACTACGTGGGTACCGACACCTTCACCTACACCATCAGCGACATCTTCGGACAGACGGCCACGGTCACCGTAACCGTGACCGTCGGCTGACACCCCACCGCGCTGCGAGTCGCCGGCCCGGACAGCACCCGCTGTCCGGGCCAGCGGCCTTACTGGGAGGGCTTGGCAGTGGCAGGGCATGCTCAACGGCATTCCTCAGGCCTTCAGGCCTCAGGCCTCAAGTCGCAAGCCTCAGTCGCCATGTGGCGAGTGATCAGGTCGAGCAGCCGCTGGACCGCGGCGTCCGCGTCCGGGCGGAGGACGGCGGTGACTTGGGTGTCCAGGTTGGGTGACGTGCCCCGCAGCGGGACGAAGGTGACTCCGGGGAGGGCGAATTCGTGCAGTGTCTCGGGGAGGGCGCTGACGCAGAGCCCGGAGGCCACGTAGCTGAACAGGCCGGTGAGGTCGTCGGCGCTGGCCCGTAGCCGGGGAGTGAAGCCCACTTCGTGGCAGGCGAGCTGGAGCTGCTGCGCGAGCGACGGCAATGCCGTGGCATCGGGCAGGACGAAGTCCTCCTCGCGCAGGTCAGCCAATCCGATCGCTTCCTCGCCGGCCAGCCGGTGGTCGGTGGGGAGAGCTGCGGCGAGGCGTTCGACGGCGACGTCCTGGGTGACCAGATCGGCCGGTACGGGGGAGGGGTCGCGCAGGAAGCCCAGGTCGAGGGCGCCGGACTGGACCATTTCCGCGACGGAGGCCGAGGAGTCCTGGCGCAGCTTGATCCGCAGGCCGGGCATCTCCCGGGCGGCCGCGCGCAGCAGCCGGGGCAGGTAGCGGTGGCTGAGGATGCTGACGTACCCCACCCGCACGTCGCCCTCCAGCCCGTGTGCGACGCGCCGCGCGCGTTCGAGGGCGGCGTCCTGGAGGTTGAGTATCCGCCGTGCGTCCGTGGCGAAGGCCGAGCCCGCCGGAGTCGGGCGCACGCCGCGCGGCCCGCGCTCCAGGAGGGTCACGCCGATGCCCCGCTCCAGGCGCTGGATGGCCTGGCTGAGGGGTGGCTGGCTCATCGAGAGGCGCTCCGCGGCCCGGCCGAAGTGCTGCTCGTCGACGACGGCCAGGAATTGTTCGAGGAGGCGCCTGGTCAGTTCCATATGGCAAACCATATCTCGATCTATCAAAACATATATTGGACAGACATCCCGCTCGGGGCGTTGACTCGGTCGTGGGAGCTCCGGTCGACGAGCCCGGCGCTCCTTTCCTCCCCAGAAATCCCTGAGACGGGAGACGCTGCGGGAGCCGTACGACGCCGAGCCGGCAGGCCCCCGTCCGCGGTGCCGCAGTGGTCTCCCTGGAGTACTCCGATGCGCTCACAGGACGTCGCGCGCCTGTTCACCACCCCGGTGAACGCGCCCGCCTATGCCCCCACCCGGTACCGGTTCGCCGACCGCGAGTACCTCAACATCACCTATCGCACCGACCCCGAGGCCCTGCACCGGATCGTCCCAGAGCCGCTGACCGTCCCCGAGCCGCTGGTCCGCTTCGAGGTGATCCGGATGCCGGATGTGACGGGCCTGGGCGACTACACCGAGGCGGGCCAGCTCATCTCCGTCGAGCACGACGGCGAGCACGGTGAGTTCAACCTGGCGATGTACGTCGACAGCGTGCCGGCGATCACCAGCGGCCGCGAACTGAGCGCCTACCCGAAGAAGTTCGGCTCGCCCGTGCTCCGTGTCGACTCCGACACGCTGGTCGGCACCCTGGACTACGGCTCGCTGCGCGTGGCCACCGCCACCATGGGCTACAAGCACGAACCGATGGACCTGGACGAGGCCTGCGCGGAAATCCGTACACCTACGTTCATGGTCAAGACCGCACTCGGCTACGACGGTACGCCGCGCATCTGCGAACTGGTCCGCACCCGGATCGACGACATCACCGTCAAGAGCGCGTTCCGCGGCCCGGCCCGGCTGCAGTTCTTCGCCCACGCGCTGGCGCCGCTCGCGGACCTTCCCGTCCTGGAGGTCGTCGGCGCGAGCCACATCGTCGCCGACCTCACCCTCAGCCCCGCCGAAGCGGTCCACGACTACCTCGCCGGCTGAGGGTTCCCGACGCCGTGGCCGACGCCGACGCCGTGGCCGTGGCCGTGGTCAGGGCCGTGGTCAGGGCCAGCCACCAGCACCACCGGATATCGAGAGAAGCGTGAAGATCATGGACAACAGAACCGAAACGGCAGCGGTGGACACCGACCGCCTCCCGGGCACGTACCGGCGGGCCACGATCATCGGCGGCGGAGTGATCGGCATCTCCTGGGCCGGCCTGTTCCTCGCCCACGGCATGGACGTCGTCGTCAGTGACCCGCGCCCCGACGTGGAGAAGCTGGTCCTCGACGGCTTGGAGGAGGTCGTCGAGGGCCTGGCCGGGCTGGGGCTGCCCACCGAGGGCCTGGCCGACCGGCTGCGTTTCGAGGCCGACCTTGCCACCGCCGTCGCGGACGCCGACGTCGTCCAGGAGAACGGGCCCGAGCGCCTGGAGGTCAAGCAGGAGATCTGGCGGACCGTCGAGCGGGCCGCGCCCGCCCACGCTCTGCTGGCCACCTCCACCTCCGGCATCCCGGCCACCGCCATCGCACAGGCGATGCGGCAGCCCGAGCGCCTGGTCGTCGGCCATCCCTTCAACCCGCCGCACCTGGTGCCGCTGGTGGAGATCGTGCCCGGCGAGCGGACCTCCCGGGCCACCGTGGAGCAGGCCCGCGACTTCTACACGGCGCTGGGCAAGCAGCCGCAGATCCTGCACAAGGAGATCCCCGGCTTCGTCGCCAACCGGCTGCAGTCCGCCCTCTTCCGCGAGGCCGTCCACCTGGTGGCCGAGGGAGTGGTGACCGAACAGGAACTCGACGACATCGTCACCGACTCCATCGGCCTGCGCTGGGCTGTTGCAGGCCCCTTCCGCACCTTTCACCTGGGCGGCGGTCCCGGAGGTCTGCCGCATTTCATCGAGCACCTCGGCCGCGCCATGGAAGCCACGTGGCCGAGCCTGGGCAGTCCCGCCTTCGACGAGACCACCGTAGCCCGGCTGACCGAGCAGGCCCGGCAGGCCTTCGGCGACGTGCCGGTCGGTGAACTCGCCGCCCGCCGCGACCGCGCGCAGGTCGCCCTGATGCGTGTCCTCGGCGATGGCCATGACCCCGGCACACCCGCTCCCACCCGCGACTGACCCATCACCGACCTCGCGCACCCTCACCCACCCCCACCACCTTCATCCACCTCATCCGGGAAACGCCGCACCATGTCTCTCACTGACAAGATCACCCAGGCGATCGCCGCTCCCGCTACGGACGACGCGTTCGACGTCCACTCCGAAACAGCCGCCGTCCTGGCCGGCATCGGGCTGAAGCCCGAGGACACCGGCGGCGCGATCACGTACTACGGAGCCGATCCGGTGGTGCCCAGCACCCTGCGGCTCGGAGCCGCCTCCGGCATCGCCCTCGTCGCCAAGTCCGCCGCCATCGCAGCGCTGTGGCGGCAGCGCGGCGGCCCGGGCCAGGACATCACGATGGACCTGCGGGTGGGCCCGCACCGGCTCTGCCCCTTCTACGACCAGAAGTGGGAGCTGCTCAACGGCTACCCCGCCGGCACTCCGTCCATCCCCAACATGGCCTACGCCAACGCGTTCTACCGGACGGCCGATGACCGCTGGATGATGCCGTTCAACATCTACCCCAACATCAAGCAGGCCGCCCAGAGACTGCTCGGCGCACCGGAGGTGCCCGAGGCCGTCGCCGCGGCCATCGCCAAGTGGGACGCCCGCGAGCTGGAGAGGGCCGGGGCCGAGGCGGGCGCGGTGATGCCCATGGTCCGTACGCCGAGCGAGATCCTGGCCGAGCGCCAGTACACCGACCACCTCGCGCACATGCCGCTGGTGGAGATCACGCGCATCGGAGACAGCGCGCCCGAGCCCCTGCCCGAAGGCGCGACGGCGCCGCTGGACGGGGTGCGGGCGCTGGGCATGGGCCACATCATCGCCGGCGCCGGCGCCGGCCGGGCGCTGGCCCTGCACGGGGCCGACGTGCTCAACCTGTGGCGGCCCAACGAGCTGGAGCATGACGTCACCTACCGGACGGCCAACGTCGGGGTCCGTTCGGCGACGGTGAGCCCGTACACCCCCGAGGGGCTGGCTCGCATCCATGAACTCCAGGCGGGGGCCGACGTCTTCTTCGCCAACCGTCGTCCCGGCTTCCTGGAGGCCATCGGGCTGTCGGAGGACGAGGCGATCGCCCGGCGGCCGGGCCTGGTGTACGCGACCGTCTCGCTGAACGGAAGGAGCGGCCCCTGGGCCGACTACCTCGGTTTCGACCAGACCGCGGGTGCGCTGACCGGGCTGCTGCACCTGGAGGGTGACGGCGACATGCCGGCCCTGCCGCCGATCACGGTGGTCAACGACTACCTGGTCTCGTGGTTCATGACCGCCGGCATCGTAGAAGCCTTGCGCCGGCGTGCTGTCGACGGCGGCAGCTACCGTGTCCACGTCTCCCTGTCCCGGGTCGCCCTGTGGATCCTGAGTATGGGTGTCTTCGACAAGGCGTACGCCACCGCGATCGCAGGCACCGGCGAGGAGCACGCCTACCCCGCCCCGGAGACCTTCACCGCCCAGACCCCGCTCGGGCACTATCAGGGAGTCACCGACCAGGTACGGATGTCCGAGACGCCGGGCGCGTACCGGCAGATCCTCCTCCCACGCGGCGCCTGCCGCCCGGAGTGGCTGCCCCACGCCTGACCTCCGGTCACCCTCTCTGAACTGCCCGGCCGAATCGGCACCACGGACCGATCCGGCCGGGCTTGGTCCCTGCTCAACCTCTCCGACCGCAGCATCCGCCACAGCGGCGTCCATGTCGGCGTCATCAGGTGAGGATCAGTTGCCCCGGTGACAGCCGTTATGGCATGCGACGCCCACGTGGAAGGACGTCTCGAACGGGGGAGAGGCCGAGGTCCTGAGAAGTACTCCGTCTCCAGGCCTGGGGTGTCCTCCAGGGCATCAAATTCGGCAACGTGACCGGCCGACAGGCGCCAGTAAGGCGCTGATCCGGCGGCGGTGGCGATAGCCGGGCTCTTGTGGACGGCGGTTCAGGCCACGAGCAGGCGCAGGCCCAGCTCTGCCGCGTCGAGGGCGGCGAGGTCGCGGTTGCGCTCGGTCCACCGGCCCGAGGAAAGGTCGTCGCGGAGGCTGTCCACCGCCCGCTGCTCGGCCTGCGGTCCGACTCTGGTCCATACCGATACCGCGCGGCGTACACGTTCGTCCAGGTAGGCCTCGGGCCGGCGCCAGTGGGCCTCGAAGAAGCCGTCAGCACAGTCCCACGGGATGAGTACCGGCTCAGCGCGGCCTCCGATCGCACGGGTCATGTCGGCCAGTGAAGGCCATCCGGCGAGAAGGTCGGCGAATTCGGGCAGGTAGTCGCGGGTGAGCCAGAACCGCTGAAGCCAGCCGGGGGTACTGGCGTCGTATGTGAAGACCACCACGCGGCGAGCCACGCGCCGCATCTCGCGCAGCCCGGTGACCGGGTCCGGCCAGTGATGAACGGTGCTGACCGCCATCGCGGCATCGAAGGACTGGTCCTCGAAGGGGAGGCTCTCCGCACTGGCGGCCACACAGGGCGCCGCGCTCGCGGGACGCAGTGCCCGCATGACCGCCGACGGTTCCACCGCCGTGACGTCGCGGTCCGGGGGCTCGTAGGAGCCGGTGCCGGCCCCGATGTTCAGTACCGTCCGGGCATCCCCGAGCGCATCCCAGACCTTGGCGGCGATCCGAGGCTCGGTGTGCCGCGTCGCCGGGTATGCCGATCCGATGGACTCATACAACTGCGCGCCGAATACCTTAAGTTGTTCCTCCGGCGTCGTCCTGATCCCCATCGTCCGTGCCTCCAGTTCCTTGTCGATGGCCGTCACCATGGCGGTAGCCCGGTCGCGCTGCTCCAGCAGCATGCCCCGCAGCCGGCGCAGGTGCGCGACCGCATCGGTGGCCGGGTCGTCCACCAGATCCGCTATCGCGCGCAATCCGAAGCCCAGCCGCCGGTAGCCGAGTACCTCCCGCAGTCGTTCCACGTCGCCCGCCGAGTAGGCCCGGTATCCGGCCCCGGTCCGCGCGGACGGCTGTACGAGGCCGATCTCGTCATAGTGATGCAGCGTGCGGACGCTCACGCCGGCCAGCTCGGCCACACGTCCCACGGTCAGGTGCTTTTCCACGCCACAGACAATGCGGCATGACGCCACGTGAGGGTCAAGCGCTTCGCCTTCGGCCCACGCGGGGATGAGTGCTTCGTGATCAAGTTGGGCACGGCGAGGGCCGTGAGGAGAACGCCACCTACCCGATCCCTGCGACGTCCTCGAGACACCCGAGGTGCCGCGCTGACCGTAAGCTCAGCAGTGCCGGGCCCGGCACTGCTATGGGCACCGGTACAGCCCGACGGCTTGGGGCCGGCCGGGCCTGGTCACCGGGCGTGGGTTCCGCGAGCTCGCTGTCCTCCAGCGCCGCGGGTGTGCCTTGCGCTTCGTCACGTGCGGTCGAGGCCATGGCTCTCGCCTCCCTCACGTTCCCGATCGGTTGGGCGGCGTGGCACTTCCACCGCTGGCTGTAGGCCGAGCGCAGGCCTACACTCACTCCCCATGCCGCCTGCGAAGACGTCGTACGTCTGCTTGCCCTGCCGGGCTTCGTACAAGCAGCGCCGTCCCGGCCGCCACGACCTGGCGGACCGCCCGTGTCCGCGCTGCGCGCGTCCCCTTATCCACGTGGGCGCCGCCTTCGCGCCCCCACGCCGACGGGACAAGGCCGCCTGGCGCACGCTGTCGTTGCTGCTGCAGGCAGGCATCCGCTTCCACATGGGCTGCACCGACGGCCCGGGCTACCGCCCCCGCACCATGGGCGAGGTACGCGAACGCCTGACGTACGCCAGGCACCACGAGGTGCCGGCTGAGCAGGCACTGGTGCTGCGGGAGCCGCCGCAGCGAAAGCGGTCGCGTCCGGTAATCCCGCGCTGATGCGCATCGCTTGCACCCTCATCTGCTACCGCCGACTCACCAAATGAGACGACCTGCAAAACGGGCAGAAAGCGACGATGGAATTACGGAGGTTGAACCGGCGATAGCGGCTGGATCAACGGGTGGTACAGGCCGACGACGGCGAAGTCCTCGAAAGAGCGTAGGTAGGCAGCTGCACGACCGTCAGCCACTCCGCGTTCTGTGCGGCGCATTCCCGTATTCACCAGCTAGATGGACGTTGAGATTTTCCCAGACCCGCACGAGGGGGCGCCAAGCCGGAAAGCACAGCACGTCGGCCACGAACATCCGCCCCCGGCCCGCACCCCACACTCACGTCGCCTCGCTGGAAGCATATCCGTCAGTGGGTCTCGATGCGCTTAAGGTCGGCCTTGTTCCGGGCGACGGCCTCCAGCGGCCCGTACCCGGCGGCTGACTCCTCACCCTCGGGCAGATCCCCCCCGCCACCAGAGCTCGGCAGCCACGAGGCGACAGAGCAGGCGATCCGTCAATCCGTCGATCCGTCGATCCATCAGACAGGCCGTAGCCCGGTCACCGGGCCCGGGAAAGCAGGATGAACGCATCAGGCGATCCGGCCAAATTCCGCAGCGCTTTTTAACCGAGGGAACTCACATCGCCACCGTTCGTGCCTCGCCGGCGCCCTATCCACGCTAGCCGAAATGCGCCCTCGGTATTCACCCGTTGGTGGCGGCCGTGACGGACCGTCCTTCGGGCAGCGTCTGGCAGGGTTGGACGGGACCCGTGACCCGGGACCGGGGCCCTACCGATAGGAGCAGTGCGATGGCCGATCCGGCGGCGACGGCAGACGTACAGGACTTTGTGAAGTTCTGTGTCTCACTCACCGGCTTCACTGCATTCGATCTGTACGCGACCGATATGGCCGGGGCGTATTTGGACACCGCGCGCGGCCAGGTGGGGCCGGAGCCCTTCGAGACGTTCTGGACCGCGTGGAAACAGGCGGTCACGGGCGGCGGCGGGCCACAGGACCTGACGCCAACCCACCGGGAGGTGGCCCGCGCCCTGGTCTACCTCTGGTACACCGGCGCCTGGCCCCGGCTGGCTCCCGCCGCCCACGCCGACCTGCGGCGCGAGAAGGCGAACGCGGAGTTCGTGGTGGCGCCGGAGGCCTACGTGGAGGGGCTGGTGTGGCGGACCTTCCACGGCCATCCTTCGGGCGCCAAACCGCCCGGCTTCGGCACCTGGGGAGTCAGACCGCCCGCACCGCCCGAGGTCCAGGAGCTGCGTGACAGAGTCGGCGTGCGTGACGTCGCCTACCGCACCGGCCTTGATGCCGAGGTCTCGCCCGAGGACATTCCCGCCCACCTGCTGCCCGGCTTCCGAGCCGGACGTCATGTCCCGCCGTCCAAGGTCCCCGTGGCCACGGCCCCCGGCACGGTCGACGAGGGCAGGGCATGACGGAGTACATCACTGCCGACGCCGCGGCCCGCCGCCGCTACGACATCGTCATCGTCGGCGCCGGCTGGGCCGGCAGCGCGCTCGCCCAGCGGCTGGGCGACAAGGGCTGGCAGGTCCTTGTCCTGGAGGCCGGAAACGGCGGCACCGACACCTGGCCCGGCTTCCTGGACACCCTGTCCACCTTCCGCTCCGCCGTCGCGAAGGTGCCCAACTCCGCCTACCGGCCCAACGTCGCCGCACCCTCGCCCAACGTCCTGGACCTCGCACCGGTGCGCAATCCCCGGCCCGGAGAGCCGGAGTTCACCGCGGGCGGCTACTTCGTCCAGAACGGGCCGCTGCCGTACGGCACTGATTACCTGCGCGCTCTGGGCGGTACCGCCATGCACTGGCTGGGTGCCGTCCCCCGCATGCGCGACGAGGACTTCGAGACCCGCACGCGATACGGGTACGGGCGCGACTGGCCCATCAGCGCCGCGGAGCTCCAGCCCTGGTACGCCGAGGCCGAACGGCTCCTGGGCGTCGCGGGCAACGGGCAGGAGCAGCACGACCTCGGCGTCGTCCACGACTCCCGCTACGAGTACCCGATGCAGGAGATCCCGCGCAGCTACATCGACCGGTACTGCAAAGAGGCGGTGGAGGGGGAGGTCATCACCGATCCCGTGGCCGAGCGGGACTACGTGCTGACCCTCTACGGCCTGCCGCAGGCCCGCAACTCCACGCCCAACCCCCGCTACCGTCCCGATGCCGCCTTCCGGGTCCAGGGTGCGGTCGGTCTGCCGAACTTCGGCGAGCGCTGCGTGGGCAACGCCAGCTGCGTACCGATCTGTCCCGTCCAGGCGAAGTCCCTGCCCCTGCGTATCCAGGCGGCCTTCCCGGGCTCCGTCACGGTGGCAAACCGCTGTGTGGTCACCCGGGTGCGCAGGTCGGGTGTGCGCAGCGTGTCCGGGGTGGAGTACCGCACGTATGCCGACCCGGCCTCGCCCGTCAGTCACTCGTACGTCGTCGAGGCCGACGTAGTGGTGCTCGCCGCGCACGCCATCGAGAACGCCCGGCTGCTGCTCTTCTCGGAGCTGGCCAACCGGAGCGACCAGGTGGGCCGGAACCTCATGGACCACCCCACCGTGCTCAGCTGGGCCCTCGGCGCGGAGGGAAAGGGGCCGGTCGGGCCGTTCCGGGGGCCGGGGCACACATCCGGCTGGGAGGTTTTCCGTTTCGGGGAAGGGCGCCGCAGCCGGGCTCCTTTCCGTATCGAGATCGGCAACTGGGGCTGGGGCTGGGCCACCGGGGCACCGATGAGCAACGTCGCCACCGCCCTGGGCATCGGCGGCGACGAGCACGGCGAAGTGCGGCCGGACGGTGTCTTCGGCCCGGAGCTGCGCCGGCTGCTGGGTTCCAGCGTCGGCCGACAGCTGCAATTGCAGCTCGCCGTGGAACAGTCGGCCGACCCTGGAAACCGTGTCACCCTCGATACCCACCGCCGCGACGCCATGGGAAACCCGCGCCCCGTCATCACCTACGACCTCAACGAGCACGTCCGCGACGGCGCACTGGCCGCCCGGGCGGTGGCTGGGGAGATCTTCCACCGTATGGGGGCGGACGACTTTACCAACCATGCGCCACGGAACGGCGTCCCCCCGCTGGGGCACTTCGTCCACAAGGGTGCCGACCTCGCCTACAGCGGGGCAGGCCACGGGGCCGGTACCCACATCATGGGCAGTGACCCGGCGACCTCGGTGGTCGACGTGGACCAGAAGACCCACGAGTTCGACAACCTCTACGCCGTGGGCTGCGGCAGCATGGCCTCCATCGGTACCAGCAACCCCACGCTCACCATGATGGCGCTGGCCTTGCGCAGCGCCGAACGGATCCACGACTCCCTGGCCACCGCCCGCCGGCCATTCGTGATCCGCACCCCCGACAAGACGGAGGCGACGGCGTGATCACCGCGACCGAACTGCACGAGAGGGGCTTCCGCGTCCCGCAGGACCTCGGCGAACTGCGCACCTTCCTCCAGGCCGCGATGGAGGTCGAGCACCTGACCATCCCCGTCTACATGACCGGGATGTACACCATTCGCCCCGGCACGAACCGCACCGCCTACTTCGCCATCCGCAGCGTCCTGATGGAGGAGATGCTGCACATGACGCTGGCCGCCAACCTGCTCAACGCAGTCGGCGGCAGTCCCCGGGTGGGCCGCGCCGAGTTCGTAGGGAAGTACCCGGCCAAGCTCCCCTTCAGCAGCGACGACCTGCCCCCGGTGCCGCTGCTGCACTTCTCGCCCGAGGCGCTGAGGACGTTTCTGCGCATCGAGCAGCCCCGCTCGATGACACCCCCGCCGCAGGAGGGCTCCGGATGGACCTCCATCGGCCAGTTCTACGACGCCCTGCGGCAGGGCCTGCTGCAGATCGTGGACAGGGAGGGCGAGCACACGGTCTTCCCTCCGGGCCGCGAGCACCTCCAGGTGGGCCCGGACGACTTCTACAACTCCGGTGGCGAGGTCTTCGCCGTCCGCGACACCAAGTCCGCCCTCCTGGCGCTGCGGGTGATCAGCGAGCAGGGCGAGGGCGTGAGCGACACCATCTGGGACAGCAACGATCTGATCTTCAAGGAGGAGCGGACGCTCGCCCACTACTTCCGCTTCAACGAGATCTACACAGGACGCAGCTACGGCCCGCACGACCGCCCCAAGGACCTGCCCAGCGGACCGTTGATCGATGTCAGCTGGGAGGACTCCCATCCCGTCCATGGCGACTCGAAGGTCGCTTATTACGAGCGGTTCGCCGCGACCAGTGACGTCTACGCCCAGGCTGTGGAGTTCAACTCCCGGTACGCGGCCATGCTCACCTGCCTGGACCGTGCGTTCAACGGCAAGCCCCGCGTCATGGCCCTGGCGGTGCCCACCATGCTGGAGCTGCGGGACCGGGCCGCACAGCTCCACCACAACCCGCACCCCGATCCGGCGCTGGCGGCGCTCGGCATCTTCGCCAGCCCCACCTTCGAGCTCGGTCGGCCCCAGTTCGATGCCGCCGCGCAAGCGGTCGATGCCGACATCGCCCTGGCCGGCCTCGAAGCCGGCGAGCCCGTTGACCTGTCCGCCCTCACTCCTGCCACCGGCGAGACGTTCGCCTGAGCGGACGTGGTCGGCGTACTCTCGGCCTCAGCTCGCCTGTGCTCAGGGTCCGTGAAGGCTACGAAGAGATCTTCCGGCTCGTGGTGGTCGGTGCGTGCCGGTCACAGACTCCGCAGGAAGGGGAGCGAGGGCATGAAGAAATACTCGCCGCCCTTCATGGTCACGGCCTCTGCCGGAGCAGGGACTTCCTGCCCCGCCTCCTCGCCCCACACCTGTGGCCAGGTCGCCGGTATGCGGTCGCCTTGTCCGATGACCGGGTCGAGGCCGGGCGCCGGCTCACTGCCGAATTTCGGGAATCTGGAACTGTTGGCCCAGTTGAGCTGCGTGAACTCGAACTGGTCGACCAGGTTGGAGTTGAACGCCATGAACAGCAGGCCGACGCCGCCTTCGGGCGGCTCGTCGCCGGGGCCGTCGGTGCGTTCCCCGTAGGTCTGCCCGCGCCGCGCCATCAGGTGCCGGCGCTCCGCCTTCGGCGGCTCGAAGCCGCCGGAGCCGCGCGGGTTGGTCTTGCGGATGTGGGCCTGGAAGGGGCACTTGTCGGCGGCGCCGTCGCCGGCGTAGGTGAAGTCGTTCATCACCGGGCTGTGCGCTCCGGGCGTGGCCTGCAGGGTGAGCGGCGTGCCGTCCTTGAAGCGCCCGACGAGCATCGCACCGGCCCGCTCCCGGTCGCCGTCCCTGAGGTTCAACGCATTGGCGAGGTCGTCTTCTGCCTTCCTGAACGCCCGGACGTTCTGCTCCAGCTTGCGCAGCACGAAGTAGCTGCCGAAGTCCGTCGCGTTGTTGGGAGCCAGCGGATCCTCGACGAGTACGCGTCCCAGCGGCTCCTTCGGATCCCATATGGAGGTTCCGCCGTTCTGGCTCTCCTCCTCCAGGTCCTCTTTGAGGAACAGCGGCTGGCTGCGGCCGTCGACATATCCGAAGTGCTCGATGCCACGACCGGCCGCATCGCGCAGGGCGAGGCCTGTCTCCCTGCCGATCACATTGATCGAGCTCGTCCGCAGATCCTCGATCTCCTGGACTTTGGTGCTCACCGAACCGGGTTCGGCGCCGCCGACCAGGACGATGGCGTGGATCTCCTTCTGATAGGCGCCCTCCCACTGTGTGGTCGGCGGGTCTTCCAGATCGGCCTCCTTCATCCCCCTTTTGAAAGCCGCATCCTTGAAAGCCTCATCGACGGCTTGCTCGGACAGGCCCAGCCGGAGGTATCCGCCCTTCGTCAGCCCGACCCCGACATAGGGTGATGTGTCTGTGCCTGATTCGCCGTTCGACTCGCTCTGCTTGTGGTCCTTCACTTCCTGAAGCTGTGTCTTGGCCGACTTCATCAGCGGGGCCAGCCTGGTCAGGAATGTCCGGGCTTCCGTGGGGTCTTCCGGGCCCTTGTCGAACTGCAGCAGCAGGATGCGAAGGTGATCGCGTACGTGGCCCTTCAGAATATTGGCCTGCAGATTCTGCAGCATCGTGTCGGCATCACCTGTGGCGTTCTCCCACGACAGGGGATCCGTACTCGTGAGGGAGACGGGCATACTGACCCCTTCCATTTCCATAGAGTGTGGAACCTGATGTCTTTCCGGTCCGGCCGGCCTGCAGGTCGGCCGGTGCCCGGAGCAGAGGCCCTCATCCGTGCGGGTGGGTCCGTCTGACCTGGGTCAGTCGGAGGCAGGAGAAGCTGTCGTGGACGGTGCAGGACCTGATGTCCAGCCTGGTGGATTCTTTGGTGATGTGCGAACTGGCTATGGCGTCCTCAGTTGCTCCCGACTGCCGACTTGCGTTCGCCGGAGCATGAGGTTGCCCGACGGTGTCGCGAGTGAAGGCGGGCTCCAGGGGCACCGTCACTCTTCTACGGCCTGCTCCGCGAGGGCCGGCCTCTTCGGTTCGTACTCCGGCGAGCCGCGGCCGAACAGGTGAAAGTGATAGCGGTCTACAGGGGAACTCCTACCGGGCGCGCGCCGTGTTTCACAATGAATCAGAATCCCCGCGAGTGAGAAGGAGAGCACTGTGTCCACAGTTCTCAACTACCGAAGCAATGCGATCGTCGAACTGATGCGGACGCCCGCCGAGGAACACGACGAGTCGTGGCTTAAAAACGCGTTGCAGCAGGCGGTGCTGCTCGAGCTGGCGACGCTTCCTCCATACTTGTGCGGCCTCTGGTCGATCGAGGATCCGGACCGTGAAGGCGCCGTCTCCGAAACGATCAAGGAAATCATCTTTGATGAGATGTCCCATATGGGCCTGGTCTGCAACATGCTCACAACCATCGGCGGCGCGCCCCGTATGGCCGACGCGGCACTGGTGCCGAAGTACCCCGGACCTCTACCCGGCGGTGTTCGGCCCGAGCTCTCCGTTTCCCTCACCGGACTGACCAAGGAGTCGGTCGACATGTACTCCCAGATCGAGAGGCCTGACGACCCCGTCGTCGAGGATGCGGAAGTCCGTACATCCATCGGGGCCTTCTACACGCAAATCCTTGAAGCGTTCCGGAAGCAGCCGCAGCTCATCAAGGGAACCAAGCAGGTCATCAGGGACATGTCGCACCACGGAAAGGGGAACGATGTCGTCGCACTCGCATCGCTGGATGACGTAGAGGCCGCCATCACCATCATCAAGGAGCAGGGTGAAGGGACTGCCGCGTCGCCGGACAACCCGTTCCCGGGGCAGCCGGGGGAGCTGGCCCACTTCTACTCCTTCCGGGAGATCTTCCGCGGCCAAAAACTGATCCTGGTGTCAAGCGACCCACAGCAGTTCGACTTTCAGGGCGACGAGATTCCCATGCCGCGAACCTCCCGCATGGGGACGGTCCCCAGCGGTGGCTGGGAGCAGGGAGGGGTTCCGGTCTCCAGTGAGGTGCGCGGGCTCCTCGACACCTTCAATCAGCACTACAGTTCGATGCTTCGGTTCCTCGAACAGGCCTGGCAGGCGGATCCGTCAAGTACGCCATCGCCGACACAATTGCTGAACCAAGCCGTCAAGGCGATGCGCAAACTGGAGGATCCGGCGCGGCGGCTGATGCAGATCCCGCTGCCGGATGACAGTGGGATGGCCTTTGGTCCGGAATTCCGGTACGTCGAGGCCGGAGGGTGAGAGGAGAGCGGAACGGCACACCAACGGCAAGCGGCTCGTGAACTGGAACAGCAGGAAGTGTCTGGCCGTCCCCGGTGCGAGCGCCGCTGATACCCGACTTTGCCTCGCCGACCCCCCGCCGAGGATCTGTGTCGGTCCTGGAAGGGCCCACCTCACCCGTGCTCTCGGGCTGACCCGGGACTTTCAGAAGGTCACCATCCATCCTTCTCGCCGGCGCTGCTGGCCCGTGTAGGCGACGCCGTGGGCCTTGACGCCCTCGGGGTCGAGCAGTGTGACCGTGCCTCCGCTCTTGCCGAGGCGGAAGCCGCCACCATCGGAGACGGCCGTGGTGTCCCCCGGGGCGAGAACCTGCGCGGGAAGAGGCAACAGGTCCCTTCGCCGTCACGCCGACATCCGGGAGCGCAGCCCGTCAGCGTCACGAGGCAACACCCCACCACACCGCCCACGGCACAAACCCGCCCACGGCACGACCCCGACCGCAGCTGGCCCGACCGCAGCCGGCCCGACCGCAGCCGGGCACAGCCAGGCCTCCGGCCCGGCGTCGGCGCCGGGGTGCGGCTGCCGAGACACAGGCGGACACCGATACGGCGACGGCGAGCGGGCAGGCTACCGCCAGCACACCGGGCCCGGCCAACCATCGCACCGGGCGCAGGGCCGGGACTCGGCGCAGAAGGGTACTCACCGGATAGGCGGCGAAGCCGGGGGCCGGCAACGCCGGGGCGAGCCAGGCAGCGCCGTCCGGGTTGCCGTTCTGCGTCAGGTCTGCGAAGGGGGAAGCGGGCCCCACGGAGCGTACGCGGACGGCGTGCGCCGGCGGGGCGGCGCGCTTTGACCCGCCCGGGCACGTACGCGAGGTCGCGCCCGGCCGCCGACGGCCCGGCGAACCACCCGGCAAGCCCTCCGGCGCTGCCGGCCCTCCGGGAGGGAGGCCGCATGTCCAGTCCCCCCGCCTGCGTCTGCTGGTCAGCGGCTCGCTGAATACGACGATGAGCAGGAGTTGACCGCCCTGCGGTGGGAGCGCACGCTGAGAATACGAGGTAAACATCGGAAGTAGGCACACATACCGCGTATGTACGCCCCGGGTGTGCATCCGCCCGTCCACTCGTCATGTGAGCGCGCCGTCCCCCTGGCCGGGTCGGCATGGCCGGGCCGGGCCCGACGGCGCCCGTGAGAGGCCCGTCATGTCCAGCGAGTACACCATCCTGCGTGTCCGCGTCACGGCCAAGGACGCCGACACCCTGCGCGCCCTGCTGAGCGATTCCCGCCCCGATGTCGGCGGCCGGATCCTTGAGAACGAGGACGGCAGCCTCACCTTCGACGCCTACGTGACCCCCGAGCAGGGCGAAGCCCTGGCTCGCGAGGGCGTGTCGGCCGTGACCGTCGAGGACGCCACCGCCACCGGACGCGCCCGCCAGGCCGAGGTCGGCGAAGGAGACCGGTACGCCCCCGAGGACGAGGTCCCGCAGGGACTCGCCCTCAAGGTGCGGGACAGCTAGGAGGGAAGCCATGCCGTACCTGAATGTCACCGAAGTCGAATCCGGCGTGACCAGCCTGGCCGCCGCGTTCCCGACGGCGGACCTCATCGAGCTGCCCGAGCCGACCTTCGAGGGCAGGACCTGCCACGCCCTGCGAATCAGCACCCACCCCCCGGAGCCGAAGCCCGCCGTCGTCCTGATCGGGGGTGCACACGCCCGCGAATGGGGCAGCTGCGAGATCCTGGTCAACTTCGCCGCCGACCTGCTGCAGGCACACGCCGGCGGCACGGGCCTTGCGTACGGCGGCACGAGCTTCACCTCCACGCAGGTGCGCACGGTCCTGGAGGAGCTCGACGTCGTCGTCTTCCCGCTCGTCAACCCGGACGGCCGGCACTACAGCCAGACCGTCGACCCCATGTGGCGACGGAACCGCAATCCGGCCCAGTCCGGCGGTAATCCGGCCGCGATCGGCGTCGACCTCAACCGCAACTACGACCACCTCTTCGACTACCGGACTGCCTTCCACCCCGCCGCCCCGGTCCGCGTCTCGGACGACCCGGCCAACCCCGACCAGGTCTACCAGGGCCCCGAGCCCTTCTCGGAGCCGGAAACCCGCAACGTGCGCCGGCTGCTCGACCACTTCACCCGTACCCGCTGGTTCGTCGACGTCCACAGCTACACCCAGAAGATGCTCTACGTGTGGGGCGACGACCATAACCAGTCCGTCGACCCTGCCAAGAACTTCCGCAACCCCCTCTTCGACGGCAAACGCGGACGGAAGGACGGCTTGCTCTACGCCGAGTTCATCGAGGAAGGCGACGCGGACGACTCGGCCGTGCTCGCCGAGCGGTTCTGCGAGGCCCTGAAGGGCGTACGAGGCAAGGAGTACACCCCGCAACCGGCCTTCGACCTGTACCCGACCTGCGGAACCAGCGACGACTACATCTACGCACGCCACATCCTCTCGGGCCGGGAGGAGGAGAAGGTCCTGGCCTTCACCGTCGAGTGGGGAATGGCCTTCCACCCGCCGTGGGCGGAGATGAAGAAGATCGTCCTCGATGTCGACGCCGGCCTCGTGCAGTTCTGCCTGACCGCTCTCGCCTAGTAGGGCTTGGTCAGGTCGGTATGAGTGTGGGTATGTCGCGGTGACAGGTGGGGCAGGCGCCGGTCCAGGTGGCGAGGAGGGTCTGCAGTTCGCGGACGATCCGGTAGAGGGTCAGGCCGGCGCCGTTTCTTTTGGGGCTCGGGCCAGGCGTTGTAGGGTGCAGAAGGCGTGGGCGGCGGAGACGAGGGTGACGTGATGGTGCCACCCGTTCCAGGTACGGCCTTCGAAGTGGGCCAGGCCCAGGACTTGTTTCATCTCTCGGTAGTCGTGTTCGATCCTCCAGCGGAGCTTCGCGAGCCGCACCAGCGTGGTCAGTGAGGTGTCGGCGGGGAGGTTCGAAAGCCAGAACTGGGCCGGCTCGGGTTCGGCGGCGGGCCATTCGGCCAGCAGCCAGCACGCGGGCAGTTCCGCACTCCGGGCGGCCTGGCGGATCTTCCGTCCGGCGGGGCGGACCCGCAAGGCGACGAACCGCCCGTACATGCGCTTCAGGCCGCTACGGCCGGTGCCTGGGCGGGAGCCCTCGCGCCACTGCACCGGCCTGGCCGCGGACCGGCCGGCATCGATGACCAGCTGCTTCACGCTCCTGGCCGGGCTGGGGTACTGCGCTGTCGGCGGACGGCCGTATCCGCCGTAGGGCGGAACGGCTGCCACGGCATCGCCGGGGTGGGCGGTCACGGTGGTGGAGATGCCCACGACGTAGTGCAGTCCGCGTTCCTCGAGGCCGAGGCCGAGGCCGAGGCGGAAGGCGGCGGTGTCCCCGTATCCACCGTCGGCAACAGCCAGCGGGACATCGACGCCCCACGACCGCGTCTCACCGACCATGTCCAGAGCCAGCTGCCACTTCTCGACATGGCCGACGTCGGCCGGAATGCCGCACCGGGTGCGTCGGCCGACTTTGACCGGGTCGGCCTTCGGGGAAGCCGGGTCCCAGGTCTCCGGGAGGAGCAGACGCCAGTCGACGGCGGCCGAGGCGTGATCGGAGGCCAGGTGAAGGGACACGCCGGCCTGGCAGTTGGTGACCTTCCCCGCCGTGCCGGTGTACTGCCGCGACACACATGCTGAGGCGTCCACCGTCCTTGAGGAAGCCGGTGCCATCGATGATCAACGCAGTTGACCTGATGGCCTGTTCCATCCTCCACGCGAGCCGGGCC
This sequence comes from Streptomyces telluris, assembly GCF_024519335.1. NCBI lineage: Bacteria > Bacillati > Actinomycetota > Actinomycetes > Kitasatosporales > Streptomycetaceae > Streptomyces > Streptomyces telluris. The sequence goes on along the minus strand of NZ_JANIID010000027.1, from coordinate 60,511 downwards.
CGTACGTGTGCCGGGTTCACGGGCTGGAGGTGACGAAGTGCGCGAGTGCCTGCCGGTTGCCGTCCTCGCCGAGCCGGGCTGCCACCGGCTCGACCGATTTGCGCTGCCCGTCCAGCAGCAGTCCCCTCAGGTAAACCCCGCCCCACCGGCGTTGATCCTGACGCGCGAACGGCTCGAACATCTCCTCCGCGAAGTCCTCCAGATCGCACCGGACCCGCAGCCATCTCCTCAGGCGTCACAACCGATCAACGGATGAACCGATCATCAGGACACGCCATCGACAACCGAACCTGACCAAGCCCTACTAGGCCGTGCCCGATGGGTCTGTTGTCGGGTTCGACTCCTTGGCTTATTGGCGTGCTGGAGGATGTGTAGAGGTGCGGCGGGTTCTGCTTGCGCGCCAGTGCTCCACGGCTGGGCACCGCATAAATCTGGCCAAGTGGCTGGTAGGCCTGCCCTAATGGTTCCACTGTGCACAACGGTCCCGAACTGCCACTGGAGGCCTCGTGTTCGCTGACACACGCGCCCGGATATGCGGCACCGCCCTCGCACTCACACTCGCAAGCAGCGCTCTTCTTGCCCCCTCGACAGCCCGTGCCGCTGTCGGAGACCTGGTCTGCCAGGGGACGCAGAAGACCACCTTCAATCCGCCGCTGACCAACGCCACCACGACCACCGAGGTGAAAGTCCGCGAAACATGGTCCACCTGCGCGGACCCGGTCGGCATCACGTCCGGCCGCGGCTCTCTCCAGGTGACCGTCCCCTCGTCCTGCCAGTCCCTCGGCTTCGGCCCGCCGTCCACCGTGGAGTACAAGTGGAACAACGGCCAGAAGTCCACCGTGCACTGGACCAGCGTCGTGGTGACGAGGCTGACCAGCACCAGCGAGGTGGTGAAGACAGGATCGGTCACCGACGGGTACGGCAAGAACGACACGGCCACTGAGACGATCACCCTGGTCAACCCAAGCCCACTGGCCTGCGCGGGATCGGGCGTGCCCAGCGTGGAGGGGCCCACCACGCTCACGTTCCAGTAGCCGTGCACGTCGCACCACAGAGCGTGTCCGACAATTCATCGGACACGCTCTAGAAGGTCGATCACGGCCTTCGTACCGGGGCCCGCCCGGACGAGCCGTAGGGGAGTAGCGCAGGGGCTGGGCGGCTCTGCTCGGTGGTCAGGCGGAGACGTCGGCCCTGTCCAGGATGGCGGCCATCTCGTTCTCGGGGAGTGCCGGGTTGGCGCTGGCGCTGGCGCTGGCGGCCAGTTCAGGGACCTGAAGGGCCTCGCGGAGCCGGCGGAGCGCGAGACGTGGGCCGCCGACTGCCGCCTGGCGTGTCCGGACCGTGGGGTCATGGCTCAGTCGTTCGATCAGTGTGGGTGTGGCGGCCGGACCCCGGACGGCCAGCCGGCGGTAGTTGCCGTCCGGGTGGTCCGCGTAGCGTGCGGCGAGACCCTCGCGAAGGAAGCGGGGGTGCGTCTCCGCCATCCAGGCGGAGAACGTTCCACCGGGCCGCGCGTAGACACGCATGAGGACTTCCTCTGGGATGTCGGGGTGGTGGGTGCCCAAGAGGTCCTCCACCAGCGGGTCCTCGGTGCGCGCGAGCAAGTGCAGGAGGTCGGGCGGCAAGTGGGGGCTCTGGGCAACGGCGCGCCGAAGCAGCGGGTGGGCGGAGGTCGCGGCCCGTCGCAGCACCTCGGGGTCGGCGAGCCCGTCCTTGTACCCACTCCGCGTCCCCCCTTGGCGAAGGCTTCGATCGTGACGTCGATTGACACGCGCCGTGTGTCGTCCAGTTCCGGCCTGAGGGAGACCGCGAGCCGTACGGCCTCGTCGGGGTCGGCGGCGAGCCGCTCCACGAGGTCGGCGGCAGCGACGGGTTCTCGGTGAGGGCTGTCAGGTGCGTCCGCTCGGCGACGCACCGCTCGGCGTCGTCGCGGTGGAGGAGCCCACGTCGCACAGCCTCGGCGGCGGACTTCGGATCGCGGAGGAGTTCGATCGGCATCAACCCGGCCTACCCCCGGGCGGGCTGCCGGTCTGAGCCGCCGAGGTCTACTCGGACGGTCTGGTTCACCCGGCCGAGGAGCTGGACGTGGCCCTCGGTCCGCATCTGGCCGAACTGCGCATGACCGCGATGCGCCGGGACGGGACCGGCAAGGCCACAGGCAACATCCGAGTGCCGGTGTCCAACAGGCAGCGGCCGGTCGGTGTCTAGGAGACGCTGGGGTGAACGCGATCACCTTCACCGGCGGTGTGATGTGTACCCTGCCGCGGACAGGAACCTGCTTGAGGAAGTCACCGTGACCACTGGAGCACCAGTCCCGACGATTGGCGTCGTCGTGCTGACCATGAACGACCGCCCGATCGAGTTCCCGAAGGCCATGGCCTCGGTCCTGGCTCAGGAAGGCGTGAACCTGGACGTAGTGGTGGTCGGCAACGGGTGCGAACCCGAGCTCGTGCCGCCCGAGGTCCGTACGGTCGCGCTGCCGGAGAACGTCGGCATCCCCGAAGGCCGTAACGTCGGCGCGGCGAACGTCAAGGGTGACCTGCTGCTGTTCTTCGACAACGACGCCATCCTGCCGGAGAGGGACGTCATCGCCCGGCTCGCCGCCCGGCTCGGGCAGGACCCCGGCCTGGCGTACGTACAGCCCCGCATTGCCGACCCGGACACGGGCGTCACCGTGCGCCGCTGGGTACCCTGCCTGCGCGCCGACGCCACACGGCCGGGCGTCGTGACGGTCATGGCCGAGGGCATCGTGCTGATGCGCCGTGAGGCGTTCGAGCGCGTCGGAGAGTGGCCCGGTCACTTCTTCCTCTTCCACGAGGGCATCGACCTCGCTTGGAGATGCTGGGACCACGGGTACACCGGCTTCTACATGCCGGACGTGGTCGTTCACCACCCCGCGGCCAACCCGGCCCGGCACTCGGTGTTCTACAGGATGAACGCCCGCAACAGGGTGTGGGTCGCCCGCCGCAACCTTCCCCGCGTCCTGATCCCCGTCAACCTGGCCACGTGGGCGCTGGTGGCCCTGTGGTGCTTCCGTGACAAGGACGCCCGGCGCGACTCGGTCGCGGGTTTCCGCGAAGGCCTGCAGACGGACTGCGGCCCCCGGTCGCCGATGGGCTGGGGGACAGTCGTCCGGCTCATCCGGGCGGGACGACCGCCGATCTTCTGACCCTCCGGCTCAGGTGGACACGATCACCTCCGCCGGCGGCCTGACGTACGACCTGCCGCGGGCGCACCGTCACAGGCAAGAGAGAAAGGAGAAGGCGACAGGGAAACGATTGATGCCGATGACCGCCACGGAGTACGCGGCCGAAGCTCAACTCCTTCTGGTCGAGGTCTGGCGGCCGCGCCCGGACTGGCCGCACGGATGGTTCGTGCGCGTCTTCGACGGCAGCACGATCACCCCCGAGGAGTTGGAGCAGATCGAGCTCGATCCGGACGAGCACGACCGGTACCTCGCGCGGGAGTGGGACAGCTGGACCACCGAGGCGTCGCCCCGGCGCGCGCGGCAGCTGGAAGCCCTGCTGCGTGCCCGGAAGACCGGCAAGAGCGAGTACCTGGTGTACGACGCGCCGTGAAGTGTGGTCGGCGCACGTGACCGTGGCCACCCGCGCGGGACGTGTGCTCAACGTCCTGCCGCGGGGTTTTCTCGTTCAGCGATAAATGCGAACTCCTGGTGACCAAGGCGGTGCGTAGCGAATGCTGGGCGACGAATCCGAGAGCGAAGGTGAGGCGCATGAAGATCCGGAACTCAGCCAACGGGCTCGTCGTCCGCGACGGGCGCGTGCTGCTCCTGCGCGGGGAGTGGCCGCAGCCGGACACATACTGGCTGCCCGGGGGTGGCCAGGAGCCCGGTGAGTCCTTGGCGGCGTGCGTGGAGCGCGAAGTCCTGGAGGAGACCGGCGTACGGGTGCGGGCCAGGGAGATGCTGCTCGTTCGCGAGACCATCCCGGACAACCACCCTGACGGGCCGTTTCCCCGAAGCGGCAGCCACCGGGTGGAGATGACGTTCTGGTGCGACATCATCGCCGAACCGGACGTCCTCGGCGGCGCCAAGCCTGACGGGCCGCAGGTCGACGTGGCGTGGGTGCCGGTGGACAAACTCACCGGCCTGCGGTTCCTGCCCGTGTGGTTCGAGTCCCGGCTGCCCGCGCTCATCGCTCACGGCCAGAAGCGGGGCGTCGTCGGCGTCTACGTGGGAGACGTCGCCTGAGCTCTGCCAAGGGGGGCACGGGCAGGATGCACCGCGGCAGGTGCCGTCCGTCACCTCGGCCGGCGGGGTGCTGAAGGCCCTGTAGAAGACCGAAGGCTCCGTACTCGGAGAGCATCGCGCCGAACGATCCAGGGGCCGATCCCGATCCGTGGTCAGGATTCGAGGACATTTAGGGCAGCGAGGATGTGGCACGCCCGGCCGAGCTTGGACGTTCGGGAGCTACCTTTGGGCACATTGAGGCCCATCCATTGCGAGCCGGCATCCGCTCTCGCAAGCCGTCCGCTGTGCGACTGGGGCCGCCCGTCAGTGACTGTCGCGGCTGCAGCAGCCACCCCACCACGACCGACACTGGCATGGCTCCGCCGTCCGAGCTCGCCGGCCTGTGTCCCGTGCCGACGTTCATGATTCTCTCCGGGCGCGACATCCCGGCCGCCCCCGAAAACACCAGCAGAGTCTGGACATAGCCGGTGAACTCCGGTTAGTGAAACCGGCGATCGCCAAGATCATGAATTCCTTACTCGCCGTCACCGGCTCGGATGAGGAGGAACCACTAATTGCTGTTTGCGCACCAACATCGCCACTGCTCGCCAACCCCGGATTCCGCCGATACCGCAGGAACCGGTGCGAACGAAGCCGCGGACCCTACAGGCAGCGTGCCCGGCTCTGTTCGGTGGCGGCCTGCGCGGTGAGGGCCGGGGTGTCCCGGACCCCCATGCGCAGGTGCTCGGCGTGGTACAGGGCCTGGTCGAGGAGTTCGGCCGCGTGGTTGTCGTACAGGGCGTAGATGACTGGTGGGAGCAGGCCGAGGCCTCCATGTCGACCGCCTCGGCCGGCTCGCTCACCGGGCAGGAGCCTTCTTGGAGGCGGGCGGCTTCAGTGAAGATCCGACTGGACCTCGGTCAGTCGATGCCTTCGAGGATGCGGAAGTCGCGCTCGACGCCGTCGGAGAGTGCGACGAGCGCCTCCTGGTAGGCCGCACTCTCGCGCGCCGCGACGGCCTGCTCGAAGCTGTCGAACTCGACCAGGACGGTGCGCTCGGCGGTTCCGGCGTCATACGCCATGACCCGGCCGCCACGGACGAGGGTCCGACCGCCCATGGGCCCGACGGCAAGACCGGCCAGCTCGTTGTAAGCAGCCAGCTTCTCAGGGTCTGAAATGGTGCGGTAGACGCTGACCCAGTAGCCCTTGGGCATGGAACCTCCAGTGTTGGAAAGTGTTGGAATGAGTCCATCTGACTTACGGGTGGGTATCGGACGGGCGTCGGCGGGCGAGCGTGAGGCTTGTCAGCGTCGTGATCGCCATGGCGCCGATGCCGACCAGCGCCGCGGTGGTGTAGGCGCTGTCGTCGGGGAAGAGGTGGCTGGGGCCGGTGCCCGCGGCGAGGATCAGGCCGCCGATGGCGCTGCCCAGGGAGTACCCGACGCTGCGGACGACGTAGTTGAAGCTCATGGCGCTCGACGTCTCGCTCTTGGGGGTGACGGCCAGGATGACGCCGGGCATCGCGGCCGAGAAGCCGCCGACGCCGAAGCCGAGCACGCCCATGGCGGCGAGCAGTTCGGCCAGGTTGGACCGGGCGGTGGCGAACAGGACGAACCCACCGCCGACGATGGCGGCGCTGCCGGCCAGGAGCAGGGGGCCGGTGATCCGCGTCCGGACCCGCGGCGTGAGCTTGCCGGCGACGAACCCCAGCACGGAGAACGGGATGAGGACCAGCCCGGCGACGAAGGTGGTCAGCCCGAAGCCGTAGCCGGCGCTGTGCGGCGTCTGCGCGTAGCGGGTGATGAGCGTGAGCAGGAGGTACATGCCGATCCCGCCGGCGAACATGGCGATGTTCGCCCCGGCGACCGCCGGGTGCCGTACTGCCCGGACGTCGACCAGGGGCGTCTTGGTTCGCAGTTCGGAAACGGTCCAGACGCAGAGCAGGAGTGCGGCGGCGACGGCAAGGATCACCGCTACGGCGAGGTGTCGGCTCCACAGGCTCCTCTCACCGGCCAGGAACAGGACGAGGAGCAGTCCACCCGCCAGGACGAGCGCACCGGCCACGTTCACGTGAGCGGAGCGGCCTTCGGGAGCTGCGGGCATGGAGCGCCACGCGGTCACGAAGGCGATGGCGGTGACGAGCAGGCCGAGGCCGTAGGCGGCCCGCGGTCCGCCGAACTCGGCGAGCAGCGCTGCCAGCGGGTAGCCGACGCCGACTCCGATGACGGAGACCACTGAGATCAGGGCGATCGTGGCCGCGCTGCGCTCCTCGGGAAGATGGTCGCGGGCTACACCCATCATCAGCGCCGTGAGACCGAGTCCGATGCCTTGGGCCGCTCTGCCGGCGAGCAGCCAGGCGAACGGCAGCGGCAGCACGGTGAGCGCGCTACCGACGACGACGATCGCCAGCGTGGCGAGAATCGTGGCCCGCCGGTGCCTGCCGGCGCCGAGCCGACCGAGGACGGGTGTGGCGACGGCGCCGCTGAGCAGGGCGATGGTCAGCGTCCACTGCGCGCTGCCGAGGGAGACGTGGAACGTGGTCGCCACGCTGGTGATGAGCGGCGTCCCGAGGCTGGCGACCGCCGCCACGACCAAGGCGATGAACATGAGGGCGGGGACCAGGAGACGTGCGTCGGAACGTATCAGGGCAGTGCTCATGGGCTGATCATGAGCCGGGGCCGCGGTCACCGGTCCGACTCCTCTCGGGCGTGGCTTTCGAGCTCCGCCAGATGCAGCAGCGCCGGAAGGGCTGCTGCCAAGGCCTCGACCTCGCCATCGGCGAGTTCGTCGATCAACCGCGCGTACGCGTCGACACCCGCCTGGCGTCGCGTCCGGACGTACGACGCGCCGGCCTCGGTCAGGCACACCAGCGTGACCCGCTTGTCGGACGGATCGCCCTTCCGCTCGACCAGCCCGGATTCCTCCATCACCCGGACCAGAACGGTCATCGCGGGCTGGGTGACGCCCTCGGCCACCGCTAGATCGGTGATCCGTCGCGGGCCGGTCTTGTCCAGGGTGGCCAAGGTGGCGGCGGACGTCAGGCTCATGTCGCGGGGAAGGCGTCTCACGGCCCTTGTGGCCAGGCCGTAGAGGGCTGCCCCGATGGCGGCGGACGCGCCAGGAGCGGTGTCTTGACGACTCATGGTCGAAGCATAGCATTTTTATATTAGTAGTTTATGGAAATGGTCGACTGACGCGGCCGACGCGCCCCTTGAGCAGGCCGGCCCGCTGGATCCGGGCAGCTCGGCGGCCGTCAGTTGCCGGCGCAACCACCGGTTCTCCGCGGTTAGTTGGTCCCCACGCGCACCAGTGCCTCGACGGCGCAGCGAAGCGCGGCCAGTTCTGCTTGGCCTTTGCGCCACAGCGTCTTGAGCTTGCCGACCTGCTTGCGCAGTCGGGCCTCGGCGTAGGTGGGCTGCCCCCGCTCCTTGACCTTGGCGTAGAACGCGTTCTTCAGGTACAGGTGACGTCGGGTCAGCGCGTTGCGGGGTACGTCGGCCTCGGCTGCGAGCGCGACGATCGTCAACGCTCCGTTCGAGTGCTGGGCCGTTCCGGCCAGGATGCGGTCCATGGCGGCTTGGATGCGGTCGCGTTCGTCAAGGGCTGGGAGGCACTGGTCAGCTGCCGTCGGTCGTGAGGCGGGTGCCGTCGTGGTGTTCGGCGGCGGCGCGCAGGGTGGCGGCACTGCGCTGCAGCCGCTGGGCGAGCGGGCCGGGTACGAGACCGGCTTTGGTCGCCAGAGTGTCGGCTCGGTTGCGGAGTCGGGCGGCCGGGTGATCGGTGCGGGCGATGTTGGTGCAGGTGCTGACACAGTCATCCCGCGTGGGGGCGTTGCCGGTCATGCCGCGTCGGCAGAGCGCCTTGCCCGGTTTGTAGACGCACATCAGCAGGGTGTGGGGATTGTCGTAGACGGCCGCGCCAGGTTCGGGTTCTGAAGGACATCGCGGGCGGTGCGGGCGGTGATCGTGGCGCACTGGAAACGGCGGGCCTGCGTGGCGGCGTGCAGGGCGCGCCGGGCCGCGGGCCCGGAAATTCCGGCGCCGGCGTCGAGGCTGTCGCTCAGGCGGGTGATGGTGTTGACGGTGGCCAGCGCGGTCTCCACGTCGAGGAGGTCGTGGATGCCGTCGCGGCTGCGGGAGGCGTAGTTGCCGCTGATCGCAGTGCGCAGGTGGCCGTACCGGATGGCGAGCGCGATGAGCCCGCCGGGACGCCGGGCGATGTGCCAGGTCAGCGTGCGGCGAAAGCAGATCGCGCCGATGGCGCTGTGAGCATCCGGTGGGATGGTGTGCGCGGGCAGATCCAGGCGGGCGGCCTCGCCGTTGGCCCAGTTGATGAAGTCCTCGATCCGCTGGCCGATCGTCTCGGTGTTCAGCGAGCCGGTGTCCGCCGCGGAGCGCTGACCGTGGACAGCGTGATCGAAGGGCAGGCCTCCAGTCTCGGTGCTGCGGTTCAGGCCGGAGGGAGCCACTTGCGTTCCCAATCGGCGTCCGTGAGATCACCCCGCCCCCACGCGAAGTGCCAGCGTCTACGCTCGAGGGATGGATCATTACGAGACGGCGCATCTGGAGTGGTGGGCCAACCAAGCAACCTGTCTGGCCCAAATCCCGGTCAGGGTGACGGCCACTGCCGACACAGGCGTGTGGGAAGCCGTGATCGCGCCTACTCTCGACCACGGCGCTCTCAAAGACCTGAAGCAGCTCATCGACTCTGGCCCGTGTTTCACCCTTCGCTCCGAAGCATCAGCTGTCGTGGTGCAAGCAGAGGACTTCAACGGCCTCGATCGCCTTCGGCTGGCCGTTGTCCCCGGACTGTGATCGCCGCATGATCGCCCGAAAAGCCCTGGGAGAGCCGTTGTTCTAGCCTATGTGCATGCGTATGGACGAGATTTCTTCTTGGCTTGACGAGCATGGCGCGAGCGCGGGGTCTGTGGCTCTCTCGGCCGAGTTTGATGCGTACCTTTGCACGCTGTCGTGGGCGGGATCGGGCATCGACTGGCGGGGGATCCCGCACCGCTCGCTGGTGCTGGAGGGCGTTTCGGATGATGCGGCGGTGGAGTGGGCGCGGCAGACGCCCATGGCCTTGCACGATCATGTGCTGTTGATCGATTCGGCATCCGAGCCGGGAGTGGTGTGCTGTTTCGAGGATGCTGTGAGGGGCTTCGAACTCTTGTCCAACCGTCCGGAGCTGTACATGTGTGGCGTTGACCTCGTGGGCAGCGAGGTACAGCCGGCCTTCGACCGCTTCATTGAGCGACGGTCCTTCATGACCCTGCACGCCCGCATCTGAGTGCCGGTGCTGGGCATGATCGCATAGACGGGTACCCGAGGCCAGGGGGCTCCGTCCCTGGAATGATGTCCGCCCGCCGGGCGTGAGCAGCAGGGGGCGATCCGTTCTACCGCCGTAAAACGGATTGGATGCAGTTCGTTTCGAGGGAAGTAGCGGTCCGCTGGGATGCCGTAGTCACGCGGAAGTGGGGGTGCGGGCCGGTATGGAAGCTAAGCTGACCGTTTCGGTGCGGCGGCCGTTGACCGTCGATGAGGCCCGCTGACGGATCCCCCTGCGGGCCTCTGGTGTCTGATCACCCTCAGGCGCGGAGAGCGGCGTCGAGATCGCGAATGAGCTCTCCCACGCGGCCGCCTCCCGGTGGTGCGACGGGCAGACGGCTGAGCACCGCGGTGACCGCTGCCGGTGCGTGATGACGCGCCCATTCCAGGGTGTCCGCGTCGGCACACGGGTCTTCTCCGGATTTCAACTCTTCTGCTCGTGCCGCATGTGCAGCCGCACCGAGAATGTGTTTCACCTGATGTGCGTTTGCCAGGGGATGCAGGTAGGCAGCGCCGGCCGCATGGCTTGCCGCTCGTGCTGCGTCAACCGCGGCGGGTGAAGTGGCTTCTCGTGCCGCTCTGAACGCCGCCCACGCGCTCTGCCGCAGAGCGGCCGTGCGTCGGCCGCCCCCAGCGAAAGCGTATGCGGCCTCGATGGCGTCGCGAGGGCGCGTGTCAGCCGGATGACTCTGCTCGAAGATCGACAGCGTCCTGCGCGCACAATCAGCCGCGTAGCCCGCGATCTCACGAAGTTCGGGTTCGCTCAGCTCAATCTTGTCTGACTCAGTTGGCACGGCTCAATCCTGCCGCAGGTCGCCAATCGGCGCGGAGCCCCCCCGCGCGCTCATCTCGATCACCGTCTGCCGCCGGTGTCCACAAGCCTGTCCCCGGTCACGTCGTGACGCCACCGGCAACTCGCCTACTGGACCACGGACACGGCAACCGGCCGCCCGCCGTCACCACGCCCCGCCCTCCTCGGCCGACGCGCCCGAAACCTCCCGTACGGGAAGAAGGCCGGCACACAAGCGACGGCGGCACGGACCTGGGGAACACGCCAGCGCCTGCGGTAATGACCACGCCGTTCAGCCTTCAGGACAGTCCACCACCGGCAGCCCGCCCTACCGCCGCGGCAGGCCCCGTCGAGAGTTCGGCAACGGTGGAGAAGCCGCTTCCGTACCCTGCTCCACCCGCCGCACCGCCCGCGGCGTCGGCTCCCTCGATTCCGCCCATGCCCTGCCCAGCACACCGTCCTCGCCGCCGCTCCTCGCTCCACCCGAGGATCCTCAGCAGCACCGACCGTCGAAAGCCAACAAGGGCAAGGGCTTCATCTGTTGCTGGCTTCGGTGCTGAGTGATTGTGTGGGAACTCTTGAGGTTGCCGCGCTGTCGAAGTCCAGCCGGTCAGCCCGCCGTCCACGGGCGGAGTTTATCGGGGTTGCGCACTGCCCAGATGTGCGTGATCCGGTCCTGCGCGACGTCGAACGCGTATACCGCCACGGTGACGCCTTCGTGCTCGATCACCAGACCGGCCCGGCCGTTGACCGTGCGTTCCAGGACCGTCAGGCCGCCGGACGCCCGGACGGCGAGGTCGGTGAGGTAGCGCGCGATCCCTTCGCCGCCCTCAATCGGGTGGAGCGCGGCGGCGACCACGCCGCCGCCGTCCGCCGTGAACGTTGCGCCGGGGGCGAGGAGTCTGACGAGGGCGTTGATGTCCTGCGTGTCCCAGGCCTGCTTGAAGTCCCTGACGAGGGCCGCCTGATGGGTTGTCGTGGCCGCTGGAGGCTGGGAGGCGCGGGCGCGGCGCCGGGCGGAGGAGGCCAGTTCGCGGCATGCCGCCGGGGTGCGGCCGGTGATCCCGGCGATCTCGGCGAACGGGTAGCCGAAGACATCGTGCAGGATGAGCGCGACGCGCTGCGCCGGGGTCATGGATTCGAGGGCGACGAGGAACGCCATGCTCACCGACTCGTCGAGTGTGACCCGGTCGGCCGGGTCCGCCGGATCGGTCGCGGCGGTGCCTGGGCGCCCGCTGATCCAGTCGGTCCGCTCGGGCAGCGGCTCCGGTATCCATTCGCCCGTGTAACGCTCGCGCCGGACCCGCGCCGAGCCGAGGAGGTCCAGGCACACGCGGGTGGCCACCGTCGTCAGCCAGGCGCCGGGGGACTCGATGGCGTCCTGCTGCTCGCGGGACATGGCGTACCAGCGGGTGTAGGTCTCTTGGACCACGTCCTCGGCCTCGGAGAGGGAACCGAGGAGCCGGTAGGCGAGACCGATCAGCCGCCGCCGCTCGCTGATGACCGCGTCCAAGCCTGCGTCGGACTCGTCGTGCCGTGACTTCGCGTGATCAGTCATGGTTCCGGTGGCTCCCTGGTCTCGGATCGTCCTTCGGTAGTCCGACGAGACAACACATCCGATTGTCAGGTTCTCGACTCTCCCTGACGTTCCGCGGGGTCGTGTCGTCGTACCGCTCAGAGACGCCACCGGCCCGGAGAAACCGGGTAGGACACTTCAGGAGACAGCGATGACCAGGATCGGAATACTCATCGGCAGCACCCGCCCCGGCCGCAAGGGCGACCAGGTCGCCCGGTGGGTCCACGAGCGGGCGGCCCGCCGCGGTGACGCCGCATTCGAGGTGATCGACCTGCTCGACCACCCGCTGCCGCATCTGGACGAGCCGCTGCCGGCGCTCGCTGGGCGGTACCAGCACGAGCACACCCGGACATGGGCTGACACCATCGCCCGCTGCGACGGATTCATCATGGTCACCCCCGAGTACAACGCCTCCATCCCCGGCGTGCTCAAGAACGCGATCGACTACCTGTACGCAGAGTGGACCCACAAGGCCGTTGGGTTCGTCTCCTACGGCGCTGCGGGCGGTGTCCATGCGGCCCGGCAACTGCGGGCACTGTGTGAGCTTCTCCAGATGGGTGCAGTGACCCCGCAGGTTTCGCTGTCCCTGCACACCGACTTCGAGGACAACGCGACACTCAAGCCGGGCGCCCACCACGTCAGCGCCCTCGACACACTGCTGGACCACGTCATCGCCCAGAGCACGGCAGGGCGGACAGCCACCCCCACACAGCGTGAGACAGACGAAGCCGTGATCCTCCGCCACATCGACGGGATCATCGACGCGATCCAGGCCAAGGATCTCGAGGGTCTGAGGCAGCACTACTCGACGGACGTCGTGTCCTTCGACATCGATCCGCCGCTCCAGCATCTGGGGATCGACGCGAAACTCAAGAACTGGGCGAACGTGTTCACGTTCTGCCAGGAGGTGACCTACGAGGTGCGCGACCTGATGCCCACGGTGGGCGAAGAGGTGGCGTTCACACACGGCTTCGGTCGCCTCAGCAGCACGCTGCCCGACGGGACGGCGGCGGGCGGCATGTGGGTCCGGGTCACCTTCTGCTTCCGGAAGATCGACGGCGAATGGCTGATCACGCACGACCAAATCTCCGTGCCGCTGGACACCCTGGGCGGCAAGGGGATCACCGACCTCGAACCGTGACGTCAACGGCTTGGCGCCGCCCCGCCCGGCGGGGCGGCGCAGGTGCGCGGCTCTGGTGGGGTCTGTACGCGAGCCTTGAGCGGCCCCATCGCTGGCCGTTCACGATGCGGTTACTGCGACCGTTTACTGAGCGGTCCTTCCGCCTCTGCCAGGCCCGGGCTTTGCACCGCGGCGAGCAGAAAACAGCCGTCGACCGCTGATCCAGCCCCACCAACCAACGGACTCCGCACTCCAGACACTCCCGCCCGCCGACGCCGTCCTGCACAGCCGCCCGCCGCCCGCCGCCAGCCGCTGCCGCAGACGGCGCAGGGCGACCTGAGGCCGTTAGACAAGTGGCGTCGTGCAGATCAGTCGGCGGGTCGGAAGCGTGACCGCGGTCCAGGCGGAGAAACGCTCGGTCGACGCCTGCAGTCCGGGCGATCGCGGAGGCCGTCAGCGGCGTTTGGTCCCGGGCCGCGGCGGTGATGGCGGCCGTGACGCGTTCGCGGCGGCGGTCGGTGTCGACGTGGCGGCCGTCGTTCATGGTGGTGGTCACGACTGGGGAGTCCTCGGGGGTCGGACATCGGGCCGGGGCTGGTGGACGCGGGGCATGCCGAGCATGACGGTGCGGCTGCGGCGGACCACCGCGACGGCCTGCTCTGAGTGCGCTCTTCGGGGGCGAGGTCGTCAAGGTCGGCCCGGACACGGTCGATGAGCCGGCGGACGCGGCGGATCTCCTCGTCCGAGGGCTTGGCTTGTCTCGGGCCCAGTCGTCGGCTTCGAACGCGGACATCAGGCGTTCGCGGCTGCGCAGGAGGTCGTCGAGGTGGGCTTGGAGGTCGGGGAGGTAGGAGACGTCGGTGGAGTAGTGCTCGCAGCCCAGGCAGCGGAACCGCAGGGGGCAGGCGTGGCCGCCGGCGGCGACGTTGGAGGGTTCGCGGCAGACGCCGTAGGCGGTGGCGACTTTGCCGATCGCGCGGCGGACGTGTTCGGAGTCCAGCAGTCTCTGTGGGCGCCAGTCCCGGTTGCCGTGGCGGTCGAATTGCAGGGAGTGACCCGGTCGACGGCCTCGCGGCGCCGTTCGACCCCGACCCGGTAGTAGCCCTGGGGAGTGGAGATCAGCCGGTGGTCCATCAGCTCCTTGAGGACGTCCACGGGAACACCGGCGTCGGCGTGCCGTTGCGCGTAGCAGATGCCGGCAGGGCTTGTGGCAAAGCCCCCGGCAACCGAAAGCACGCACGCGACCAAGGGAGTTCCCCGTGGCCGAACTCGGCTGATTCAGCTCGCTCAACCCCGACGGCCAGATCAGCGCACGGTTCGACGACGCCGACGCCAATCTCGGGCTCTACACGGGGCGTACGTCACCCTCTGCCTCACCGACGACATCGAGCTCCACTACCAGCCCGCCAGGCCCGAGCAGCACAACGCCATCGCCACGGCCCTGGCCGAGCGCTAGATTCGAGAACCCCGACATCCGGGGGACCGCCGAAATCACCGGCCCCACCCACGACAGCGAGGCGGCCCAGGGCATGGACCACGAGACGTTCGTGGCCCTGCACGAGACGCTGGTCGCCGTCTGACTGGACCTCGGTGCCCGCCTCTACAGCACGGTGCGCCCCGGCGAGACCCTGCTCGTCCGCCCCGCCGACTATGCCCAGGGGCGACGTGATCTGGTTCGGCCAGGAGCCGCACACCTTCGCGCGCCTGGTCGGCTACGACGCTGACTGCGAGACCCCCGCCTGTTCCCCGGCGCCCAGGCCATTTTTTGCGAGGACGGCTCCATGGTCGGCGCCACCGGCTTCTCGTACCCGACCCGGGCCAGCGAGGCCCCGCCCGGCTACTGGCAGCGCACCGTCAACCAGTTCCTGTCCGCCGACAGCGGATCCACCGGCGCAGCCGGGAGAGGCGCCCCCCGTAGCCATCACCCCTCCCGAAGGAGGCTGCATCATGCCCTGCGCACACCGTCCCGACGATCACTTCCCCGGCGAGACCTGCATCCGGGCAGAGGGCGTCAAGCCCGGCGACCAGATCTCCGTCCTCGGCGGCGCAGCGCTCGCCGTCGTCCGCGACGCCCAGCCGCACACCGATCCCGGCTGGACCGCCCTGCTCCTCGACACCTCCGGCGACGGCTCCACCGTGCTGGAGCCCGGCACCTTCATCCCCGTCCGCCGCCCCGACCTCGCCCCTGCCCCCGATCCGGAAGACGACACCGAGGTGAGCGTCGCCGTGGAGCTCACGGTCATTGAGGAAGTCGAGTACGTCTTCACCGCCCAGGTCGAGGTCACCTCCCGCGTGGCCGCAGACGAAGACGTGCTGTTGGAGCATCTCCGCCACGACGAGGACCGCTGGCTCGACGATCTGGACCCCTCCGGCGGTAACGGATACCTGTGCGTCAACGACCGCAGCCTCGACGCCGCACGCCTCGTCCTGACCGCATAACCTCTCGGAGCGGCTGACCCCGGCCCCCCGGCTGGCGCACCTCACCCTGGGCAGCGAAAGGCACCGCCATGCCCAACTTCACCGTCGTCTGGGAAATCGACCTGGACGCCCACGGCCACGCGGACGCAGTCCATCAGGCACTCGCCATCCAGCGCGACCCCCAGTCCTCAGCCACCGTCTTCACCGTCCACGGCACGGACAACACGGCCCACCTCGACCTCGACCCCTGGTCGGCATCCACGCGCAGGGCGGCTTCGACCTCACCGTCGACGGGCACGGCGTCAGCCTGTGCCTGACGGCCAGCTGCGACGCCTACCTGCTGGACGTGCACCTGGTCGGGTTCCACCTCGAACAGCAGTTCTCGATCGGCAAGTAGGACGACAGCGTCTCCTGGCTGCAGAACAACCCGGAGAAGCTCTTCGAGTCCCTGGGCGAGGGCATCTGGGACGCCCTCAAGAACTGCGCCACGACGACCGTGGGGGAGCTTACCTGACGTGTCCTTCCCCCGGGCCGGCCTGGTCCGCCCGGCACGCGCTCGTGCCGGGCGGACCGGAAGACGGTCGCTGTCCGGCCATGTCCGAAAGCTTTCGGTCACATTGCAGGCCCTGGTCTGCTGAAAACGGAACCTACTCTCAGCGTACGACCCCAAGCGCATGAGCTGTGATGCGGACAACCCCCTTGTTGCAAATGGCCTTTGCTGCCGACGGCTGCTGCGGCTGGCCGATTCGTTCCCACAGGGGTCGACGCGTCACGCGTGGTCTACCTAGCTTGCTGGTGGCCGGATCACACCGTGAGGGTCCGGCAGCAACGGAAGTGCACGGCAGGCACCTCAAGGGGGATCATGTACAAGGTGAATGCGCGTCGGTACGCCGTCGCCTCGGCGGCACTCGGCCTCGCGGCCGGGCTGTTCGCAGCGGCGCCGGCGTCCGCAATGGCAGCGGCGCCCTCCACTGAAGGCTCGTCCGGAGACGTGGAGTTCTCCGTCTTCGACAACGGATCCGGAATTCCGCGGAACTCCTCGTTCCAGCTGGCCGACCTCGGCCGGAAGCACGGGATTGCGGATTCCGCAGTGAAACAGCTCGGCGCCGGGAAGGCACCCCGTACCGCCGGAGCGGAGAGCAATGCGGAGAGTAAGAAGCTCAGCGGCCCCGACACCCTGGTGGGGCAGTGGAAGGACCGTGACGGCTGGACCGTCTACATGCGGCAGGGCTACTACGACCCCGTCAGGGACAAGGGCTTCGGGCTCGCCAAGATAGAACAGAAGCACAACCTCACCATGAAGGCCGTCGAGGCCACCACGAAGTACCCGCGCCCGGGGGCGGCGGGGAAGCAGAAGTTCGCCGGGTATCCGGACACCTGGAACTACTTCACCGACGTGCTGCACGTGAAGTGCAGCGGCTGGTGGATCTTCAGGACTTGCCGGGTCGACAAGGTCCAGCCCGTCCGTGCGGGAGTAGACTTCAGCTTCAAGGTCCCGATGCTGCCCAAGGGCGTCATCACCGCCTACTGCGAGGGCGTGCAGGGGCGTTGCCCCGACTGGGTCAAGAACGCCGTCAACATCTGATCCGCCCCGCACCAGGAGGGTCTGCCCGATGAGCCGACGCCCGGTCCGGCCGTCCCGCACACTGCCCGCGGCCGAGTGGTGGGCGCCGTTGCTCGTCGACCTGGGCGCCGTTCAGCGCGGGAGTGCCGGGCTCGGCCTGTGCGTCCGGAGCGCCGACTTCACCTCCGGCCGCGCCCGGGTAACCGTGCAATGGCCCGGCACCCCCGCCGTCACCCTCCTGCCCGACCCCGAGGCCGGCCGCGACGCACTCCTGGAGTCGATCGCCACGGCCGGCCCCGCCCGGCTCGCCGACGAGGAGGAACCGGCGGACTCCGCACCCTCACCACTCGCCGGCCACGGCTGGCTCCTCGACGAACTCGGGCGGCGAAGCGACGCCTGGTACGCGTATCTCGCCGAACCGATCGAACTGCTCCGGGTGGAGACCGACGGCCACCGCACCACGGACGTCGCCGTGGGGCGCACCTCACGCGGCGACGTGGTGGAGGTCCACGTCCCTCTGGCCGGGCTGGGAGCCGACGGCATGGACGCCGGTCTCGCCTACACCATCGTCGAGCGCGCCGTGACCGCAGCAGCACACGACCTCCGGCCGGCCGACCCAGTGCAGGGCCGGCCCGCCTTCTCCACCGGCCTCCCGGGCGAGGACCCGGGCTAGAGTCGGCTCTAGCCCGCACTCACCAACGCCTACCGCCCAGGCGGCAGGGGATGAGCAGTCCGCCCGTGGGATGCGGGATGCGCCGTGATCCGCGGCCGTGTCCCCTGCCTGGGCCGCTCCGCACCGGGCCGGGGCCCTGGGTCGCCGTCGGCTACGCGGGAGGCCACCGTGCCGACGAGGGCCCGGACCATGTGGCGGTACTGCAGGCCCCCGGCGAGGTAGCGGAGGCGGGCGCCCACAGCCTGGACCGCGCCGCCTCCGTCGGCCCAGCTGCCACCACCACCGGCGTCTTCACCGTCGTCAGCAGCCAGGCAAACCCGGACCCCTCTGGCACCGGCACACCCGCCTCAGTCCACGCTGTAGCGGTCCACGGAGGGGGCACCGAGCTGCGGGATGTCGTTGCCTTGCGCAGGCTGGTGGCATGCCGAGAGGGCATGCGTTGTGGTCGGGTGCGATCGGGTTCTGGCTGGTGTCCGTGCCGGTGCAGTTGGTGCCCGCGATCAGCGAGCACGGCCTGGAGCTGCACGAGGTGCATGACGCGGACGGCGGGCGGGTGCGCCGTCGGCGGGAGTGCAGTGTGTGTGGTGAGGACGTGCCGTATGAGCATGTGGCTCGGGGGATTGAGCGGGGTGGGAAGCAAGCGGTCCTGACCGAGGAGGGTATGGCTGAGCTGCCTCTGCCGAGTAACTGATCGTTTCAGAATGCGAGCTGGGGAGGCTTGTCAGGCGGTGTCAGTCATCAAGCCGATTCAGGACCTGGGTGAACTCGCCGTTGTCGATCAGGCCCGCGAGCACCTCGACCATGTTGCTGATGCCAGCATCGCGGACGATGAGACCGTCCGAGCACCAGTAGTAGCGCCCGTCGAGGGCCTCCCCGCTCGTCGCCCACCGTTCCATCAGCGTCTGAACGTGGCCAACCGTGCAGATGGTCGCGCTCCACCGAGAGCCGTCGCGCAGGTGTACCTGGACGTCAATGTCATTCACAGCGTCCAGGTCTTCATCAGCGTCTGGCAGGAACGCTGCCTCGAACTGTTCTGTGCGGACTCGGTACCAGGGGCCGTCCCAGCCGCTCGGCTGTGTGCTCTCGCTCATCGGACGAGTGTGCCGGGCGGAAACGCCCACTTCAAACGCGTTCTTCTGGCACTCTGCCAGGCGTGAAAGATGATCTTGTGCCTGACGACCTGTGGACGCGAGTGGCTCCGCTACTCCCGGCCTGTCCAGCGCGGAGACACCGGTACGCGGGACGGCGCCGGACACCGGACCGCATCGCGCTGGCGGGCATCCTCTACGTGCTGCGCACCGGAGTGGCCTGGCGTGACGTGCCACGTCAGGTGGTGGGCTGCTCCGGGGTGACGGCCTGGCGCCGTCTGCGGGACTGGACCGAAGCCGCCGTCTGGCCCCGGCTGCACGCCGCCCTGCTTGCCGAGCTCCGGGGCGCTGGCCTGCTGGAAATGGACGACTGCGCCGTCGATGGCTCGCACGTCCGCGCCCTCAAAGGGGGCTTCGCACCGGGCCGTCGCCGGTCGATCGCGGCCGCCCGGGCAGCAAGCACCACTTGATCGTCGACCGACGCGGCACTCCGCTTGCGGTGTCGCTGACCGGCGGGGACCGACACGATGTCACTCAGCTTATGCCCCTGCTCGATGCCATTCCCCGCATCCTCGGCCGACGCGGGCGGCCCCGACACCGGCCCAGGAAGCTGTTTGCCGACCGCGGGTACGACTTCGGCAAGTACCGACGGCTCCTTCGCAGCCGAGGGATCACCCCGAAGATCGCCCGCCGAGGTGCCCCACACGGCTCCGGACTGGGCAAGGCCCGTTGGGTGGTAGAGCGCAGTTTCGCCTGGCTCCACCAGTTCAAACGCCTGCGCATCCGCTACGAGATACGCGCCGACCTCCACCAGGGTTTCCTCGAACTCGCCTCTTCGTCGACGCCACCGAGATCGACGTCCTGCAGATGGACCGCGCCTACCTCCTCGCCCCGGCCAGCGCCGCGGCGAACATCGGGCTGATCACCACGGGGACGCAGCCGTGCCACCACAGGCCGAGGACGGCGACGACGGTCGCCACGGAGTCGTCGGCGACCAGGAGGCCGCGGGCGCCCTCGGGCACGCCTGCTGTCCTGATGGCGCCGACGTATCCGCGGGGCTACCTCCGGGAGGTCGGCGTAGGTGATCTCCCCGGCCTGGGGGTCGAGGTAGCTGGCCCTTTCGCCCCGGCTGACGGAGACATGACCCGCCACCAGGGGGTCGATCAGGTCGACCCCCAGATCGGATCGCCCAACGCGCACCTTATCGCCGGCCTGGTCGCCAACCTGAACTCCCCCGCGGTGTTCGACGAGTGGCGCGGAATGACCTCACGCGCGCCCCGGTCAAAGCGGGAGAGGGCGACGGACTCGCATTGGCGGGGAAGCAGGGCGTCGGCCGTCCTGGACGTCACGCACGAGTCGGCGCTGAGGGATTTCTGCGTCCCCGCTGGGGAAGAACTGTTTCGTGGCGGGAGCCCCGGGCCTGCGGCTGGACAGCGTGGAGGACGGCGAGGACGTCCGGGTGGTCCTGGTGAGCCTGCCGATGTGGGACGGACATGGCCGACTCGTCCTGTACAGGTGGGTCTGGCGCAGCCCGGGGTACTCGGCGGTCCCCGCGCTGTCGCCGCCTGCGGTGGCCACGCCCTCCCTGCCGCCTACCAAGGCTATTCGGTCAGGTACTGGTAGCTGGTGCCGGCTGGGGAGGCGAAGAGCTGGCCGTTGCGGATCTGCCATTCCATGGTCCCGGTGACTTCATGGGTGGCGAGGAACAGTCCGCGGACGAGGTATCCGTCGGTGTCAGGAATTTGGGCGATCTCTGTGATCTGGTCAGTGAACCAGTCCAGGGCTGATTCGCGGACGTCGGCGCCGTAGAAGAGGTAGTGGGTCCAGTTGATGTGTCGACGGGGTGTGCTCCACCCGTTTGAGTAGTGATCGTCTTCGTGGGCCGAGATGATCTCCTGGATGGCGGCAAGCTGCTTGTCGTCGCACTCCAGCCATCCTCTGACTGATATGTAAGTTCCCATCGGGATGTCCCCTTCTCTCGTCGCAGTCCTGATGTGCTGGTCGTCGGCTGACGTCGGCCCGTAGCGCCCCGGATTACCGCCGGGCTGCTTTCCGTTCCCGCTGCCCCCAGGGGGCTGCCTGCTGCCGTGGGCTCAGGTGAGCAGGCGGATACGGGGGGCCTGGGTGCTGGTGGCGAGTGGGTGAGCGCAGTGTGTGCAGTTTTCGCTCGCGGGGCGTTGCACGTTGCTTTGCACGCCGAGGGATTTGGTCTGCCGTGCCTCGGGGCACAGGTAACCCAGGTAGAGGCGTACCCAGGGCGCGCGGGTGGGTGCGACGGCGGGTTGGTTTCGTTTTTTGTCCTGAAAGGGCGCCCACCAGAAGTCGATGACCGTCCGGAGTATCTGCCGTTCGGGCTCTGTGGTGACGTCGAAGGCAGAGATGCGGCCGGCGGCAGGGTGCTCCGCATCCGAGCTGCCCGAGCAGAGCGCCTGCTCCTCACCGTGGCGGAAGAGGGTGGTGCGGTCGGTACGCCGGCAGATGAAGCAGTCCAGGCTCAGCTCCAACTGCTTCTGCCAGTGCAGGTTGTGGAACGGTTCATCGTGCCGGGGCACAACCACTTCGGCGGTGATCTCCAGAGTTCGCAGCATGAAGTGATCTTCCCAGGCCGCGCCGCGCCGTCGGTAGTCCGGCCGACCGGCACCGGCTTGACCGGGCCATCAGCGCCCTGGACTGGTGCGGTGCTGCACGTGGGTCTGCTCGGGGTAGCGATATTGAGGATGTCCAGGGCTAACTGCTTGGCCAGGTTGCGATGGTGGCGGACGTGGACTGCTTCCGGGCCGGAGGCGAGGTCGAGGGGGTCCGGTGGTCAACTGCTGGACATGGATGGGCGCGGGCTCGGAGCCCCGACCGTGCAGGCCGACGTTGTTGGCACCGTGATGTCGGCTGCCTCAGCAGGATCGGCAAGCCCTGGGGCGCAGCAATGGAGAGCCGGAGTGCGAGATCATCTGACTAGATGATCTCGCCGGTGCGGGGGAGCACCGGCGAAACCCACTGCATCACAGCGATTCAAGTTCCTGAAAGGACACCCGACCTGTGACGATGCCGCCGCCTCATCAGCCGTCCCAGCCTCCGGCCCCGCCGTATGGCGCGCCGCAGCAGTGGCCGGCACACCCGCAGCCGGGCATGTGGGGACCACCGCCTGCCGCACCGGTGTCTCGGAGGATCGGGCCTTGGGCGATCACTGGCATCGTCGTGGGAGCGCTGGCCGGTGTGGTTGCTGTGGGCACGGTCGTGCTCCTGGTTTTCGGTGGGAATGACGAGCCGGGCCTGATAGCGGCGCCGGCACCCAGCGGGTCCGGTAGTGGCGACTCGCGCGAGGGTGACAGCTCTTCTACGCGATACCGGCTTTCCGTGCCGTCTTCTCTCCTGGGAGGTGACTACACGATGGAGAAGGACCTCAGCCAGGATCTGGACAAGGGCATGGCGGGGCAGCGGAGCGGCGGCAACGAACGGAACATGAAGGGAGCAGGCGGGCAGTACGCCAACATTTCCGGCCAGGGACCGCAGACCATGATTGTCTCAGGGCTCTATGGCGAGATCACCGACCCTAAGCGGCAATGATGGTTGAGGGGATCCATCCCCACTTGGCGACGAAGTCGGCGATCGTGCCCATGACCGAATCATCGTCGGTGAACCAGGCGACGGCGACCGCCACTACGCCGGCGAACAGCCACATGTTCCAGATGTTCTTGCGCGCATCCTTCGCCGCTGCCTTGACATCCTTGTATCCGTCGCTCATGGAACCCTTTCCGTCGAGGTCCCCGGATCCTAACAAGCGAGTCAGGCCCGCCGATCGGGGACGTCGTTGAGGCGTCGCGGTGCTGCCAGCTGTCGCGGAGAGCGAAATGGGTCGCGTCGTTGCAAAGTCCACCGCCGATGGCGGCAATTGCCCCTGACCTGCCGGGGCTGATCCACCTGGTTCACAAGCTTGTCGACGATCACCAAACCATCATATTTAACATATATACTCAACTCTATGTTAATCAGGATGTTTCGCGGCATCCTTCTATTTCCCAGGGGGGAAATGAGAGGTTCTATCGTCTTCCTTGGCACCGTCGTTCTGCTCACCACTGCCTGCTCCGCCCGTCCCGCGGCGCCTTCGGTGCAGGAGGCCTCCAAGGCGTCGAGCGGCCAGGAGGCAACTGTGCGGGCTGCTGTCGCGGCAACAGTGAAGAGCGCCGCTGGCATCGACGAACGGATCGAGATGGGGGACGGCACCAAGACCATGGTGCTCACCATGCGGGGCGCCCTCGACGTGGGTGCCGATAAAGGCCAGATGAAGGTCGCCCTCCAGATGGACGGCAGCGGCAAGGCCGCGCGTTCGGAACAGATCTTCGCCGGTGACACTGCCTACTTCCGGATGATGGAGGCCGTCGACGGGGACACCGCCTGGCGGTCCGTGCCCCGCGCGGAAACACAGAGCCACTACATGTTCCGCGCGCCCCTCAACGATCCCAAGTACGTACTGGACCAGGTAGCCCGGATGCGGGGCGCCAAGAAGGCCGGCGAAGAGACCATCAACGGCGTGCCGGCCACGCGCTACCGGGGCAAGCTCGACCACGAGACCCTCAAACTCCGCATGGTCGAGGACAAGGCAGTAGCGCTCGACACCCTGCGAGACCAGCTGGGGAAGGACATCCCCGCCACCGCAGAGGCCTGGGTGGACCAGCAAGGACGCGTCATCCGCGCCCGCCTGCACTGCCCGCTTGGGCAAGGCAAAGCCGCCGCCGCGACTGTCACGATGAACCTGCTGGATGTCGGCAAGCCGGTCACGGCACCCGCAGCCCCCCCAAGGCGCCAGAGCATGCCCGCAATCACCGTTGGCGGCCCGCTCACCGGCTGAACCTTGAAGGCGGATACGGGCCAGTCCGCCGCAGCGGGCCGCACTTGCGGCACTCGCAGCTGCCCGGTTCGACTCCGATCAGGGCCCTGACAGCCGGTCAGGGCCCCAGCCTCCTTGACGGCCGGGCAGGGAGCGTGACTGCCTCCGCTCGGGCACCGGGCCATGGAGTGCCGGGGAGGGCCCCTATCCCTCTAGCCCAGGCCGTGGGCCAGGGTGGCGGCATGGGTGACCTGGTTTCGGACCTGTAGCGCGGGAGGCCGGGACAGGGCTCCGCACACGGAGAGGGAGGAGGCGGCTTGAGCTGCTTGTTGGCGCGGCCCCCCTACGCTCGGGCGCCGCAAACTTCGCCAGCGACCCCTGCGAGGGCCGGTAGGGTGCCCCGCACCCGGCCGCCGAGACGGACGCCTCGCGACCGGCGAAGGGATCGTGCAGTGAGCCAGCAGCGCCCAGCCCGGGCAGCGGTGTTCTCGGCCGGGTCTTGGGGGACCGCGTTCGCCAGGTGCTGGCCGACGCAGGCAGCGACGTTGTCCTGTACGCCCGCCGGAGCGAGATCGCCGACGCCATCAACACCTGCGGTCGCAACCCCGCCTACTTCCCCGACGCCCAGTTGCCGCCGGCCGTGGCGGCGACGACCGATCCGGCTGCCGCCCTGGACGGGGCGGACTACCTCGTGCTCTCCATCCCCGCCCAGTCCCTGCGGGACAACCTCGCTGCCTGGGCGACGTACATCGGCCCGCATACTGTGGTGGTGTCCTTGTTGAAGGGCATCGCGCAGGGCACCGGCAAGCGCGAGCGAGGTCATCAGCGAAACCACCGGTGCCCGCAGGCCGCATCGCGGTGCGGAAGTCAGTACAGCAAGGCGAGCGTGGACGGGCTCGTTGCGGCTGGGAGCTTCAACGGGGACTTCGTAGTTGCCGCTGGTGGTGACTGGCTCGGGGTTCGCCCGTCCGTCGACGGCGGTGGCGACATCGGCCGTGTCGTCCAGGTTCGAAGGATCCGGTGGGCGCGACCGCGGTCAGGTCGGCCTGACGTTCCGGGCTGAGGGCAACTTGAGCCGTCATCGGCCTGAGATCCTGTATCGGACAAGCACATTGCATCCCGAAGGAGTAGAAGGAACTGTGGCCCACCCTGGAATAGCCCGCCTGAAGAGCCTGGCGGGTGTTTGCACGATTGTCCTGGCTCTCTCTGCCTGTGGATCCTCGCAGGTGCCCGGCCGCTCGCCCGACACTGATGTCAAGCCGGCTGACCCCCACGCTGGGCCGGCGGAACGCCCTGTCCACCCGGGTGGCGTCCCGGAGACGGCCCAGAAGCTACGGCAGCGGCTGCTGACAGCCTCTGATGTAGGGCCCGCCTACAAGGCCCTCCCCGAGAGCGACCACAAGGACAACAGTACCTTCGGGCCCTGTGAACCAGATTTCGCCCGCTATGGAGTCAAAGACCCCAAAGAGCTCGATATGGCCGCTGAGGTCAACGCAGGGTTCGCCCTGGAAGTCGGAGACGGCCGTCCCGTGCTGACCGAGCAGCTCTCCTCCGATACCTCCAAGAAGCTGGCGGCGGGCTTGAAGGTTGTCTTCGACGTCTTGAGTACCTGTGGTCCCTTGGAGGTTCCGGAAAGTCCGGGACAGCACGGCAAGATCTCGATCACCATGGAGAAGGCGCCGCTGCCAGCACAGAAACTGGGCGAAGAGCAGTACCGGGTTGTCTCAACGGCTACCGGTGATGGCAAGACCGAAGTGACCGAGGTAGCCGGGGTGAGGGTCGGCAACGTCGGCCTCATTCTCACCGGCCCCCCGGACATGGTGGAGGAGAGCCTCGCCAAAGCAGTAGCTAAGGTGAAGGGCAGCAAGTAGCAGCGTTGCTGTAGGTGAGTGACGCCGTGGCGGAAGCCAGGAACGCTCTCTTCCATGCCAAGGGCGTACGTGAAAGCCCTTCGACCGGCGGACGGCCTCGGAGGCCTGCCGTCCAGAGAGCTCCATGAGGAACTGGAGGACCGACGCCGCAGACTGTCCGAGCGGATCCAACCTGCTGTCCATCACGGCGGGCGACGAGACGGTCAGCCGCTCTCGCGCCCGCGGGAGAGGTGCTGGGCCTGACACCCGGGATCATGTCCGTCTCCGCTCTGGGTGGTCGGGGTGGTCGCGGTAGCGGGCGGCGAACGTAAGGACCACGGCGAGGAGTTCCCGGGCGCAAGACAGTCCGTGGTTGTCCCAGTGATCCAGCAGGTCGACGAGTTCGGCCAGGGCGTCGAGTTCGGCCACGGTGTGGCGGGGCTGTGTGCGCACGAGGTGCTGGGCGATGATGTGGTCGGCCCAGAGGCCGTGGCCGGTGCGGACGGTGGCGACGCGCCGGCCCCCGGCCAGCACGCCGAGGTCGGCCTCGCCCGCCTCGGTGAGTTCCCATGGGTGCGCCGATCCCACGACATGCGGGTGCCGCATGCCCTGTAGATCCTCCCGCACGCCGACACCAAGTGGCGCCGGCCGGGCCCTGCCGAAGTGTGGGCACCTTGCACGTCGACGACCGCGGGGGCAGTACCTGCGGCACCCACAGCTGCCCGGCCTGACGCTGTCCCAGCCCTGACAGCAACAGGCCCGGTACTGCCGAAGCTGCGGCCCGAGGGCATGTCCCCGAGCCGCAGCTTCGGGACCTCCAGGTAGCCCAGCAGGTCCGCCAGGACGGGCAGCAGCTCGCCGGTGACGGCCGGGATGCGGGCGGGGCTGAGGGTGGCGTGCTGGCCCATGACCTCCTCCAAGAGGTCATACGTGCGCTCCCGGACGGCCGGCAGGCCTTGCTGGCGTGAGGTGGCTGGACAGGCTGGTCAGGATGCGCTGCAGGACGGCCGGGCTGTTCTGGCAGGACGCAAGGGGAGTATCCCACCCAACGGGGGCGGGGGACGCGGTCGTGGTGGTCATGCGCGGCTGCCGTTGCTGCTGGCGGGTGATGGCGTGAGCATGGCCCATACGATGCGGTGGCCGTTGTCCAGGGTGCGCCAGCCCCACAGGGCCAGCGATTCGACCAGCAGCAGTCCGCGCCCGTGCTGGGCGTCGTCGTCCGGGCAGGTTGGCGACGGAAGCGCCGCGGCGCCGCCGGTGCCGCCGTCCTCGACTTCGACCAGTACTGTGCCACCGGCCTCGGTGACGCTCAGTCCGATCTCCTCACCGGCGGGGGTGGCGTGCTGAAGGGCGTTGGCCAGCAGCTCGCTGAGGACCAGCTCGGTGTCGAAGCCGATGTCCGGCTCGACAGCCCAGCGGGCGAGGGTGCAGCGCACCGCTCTGCGGGCCTGCCCGATCGCCTTCCGGCACGGAGCGACACCCCGGCTCTCGATACGCACGGCCCTTAAACGGGGGCGCTTGCGCAGCGCCGGCGCCGTGTCCGCGCCGGGGGCTTCCGGCTGGCAGCTGGGCGCGGCGTCGCTGTGCCTGCGCGGCCTGGTGATCACCGTCATCTGCTCCTCCGGAGTCCTGGGCCTCTCACCGCGCGCCGTCCAGGCACACTGGGCAAGGCGCCGCTGGGAGTGAACCTCCCGTGATGTAAGCGGAGTTGGTCGATATCGTTGTGCTGAGGAAACCGTCTCTGATCGCTCGCGGGTACTGCCGGGAGCGCGAGGAACCGGGTAAAGCTGGTAAAGATCGTTTCGCGGACAGGGGCGCACCCATGGCGCACACACGCAACACCAAGCTCGAGGCGGCAATCGCAGAAGCAGGCTGGTCTCAAGCACAGACGGCCCGGCACGTTGCCCACGTCGCACAGGAGACCGGCGTCACCGAGCTGTCCGGCACGACGCGCTCGCATATCAACCAGTGGATCCGCGGCGTGCAGCCCAGCGGGAAGGCGCCCCGTATCTTGTGCGAGACGCTCTCGCGCGGCCTGGGCCGCACCATCACCCTGACCGAGATCGGCCTGACCGCCAGTCAGGGCGAACCGGCGGCCTTGTGGAGCGCCGATCCGCTCAGCGCACTGGTCGACACCACGGGGAAGGACCTGGACATGGAGCGCAGGCAGATACTGACCGGCACGGCCTACTCCGTGGCCGGGCTGATACTCCCCGATCCCGCCTGGTGGGACCAGGCCCCCCGCGCAGCCCGCGAACGCCGCCCCACCTCCACCCGGCCCATCGACGCCGGGGACGTGGAGAGCGTGCAGGAGATGGTGACGTTCTTCTCCCGCCGCGACCAGCGCCGCGGCGGCGGCGACGCACGCTCCGCCCTCGTGGCCTACCTGCGCACCGACATCGCCACCTACCTCAACGGCCGGTTCCGCACCGAACAGGTACGCCAGCACATGTTCACCGCCGCCGGAGAAGCCGCCTACCTGGCCGGATGGACAGCCTTCGACGCCGGCGAACATGCCCTGGCCCAGGAATACTTCTCCCTGGCCGTCCGCCTGGCCGCCGAAGCAGACGATGCCCCCCTGGCCGGCCACATCCTGCGCGCCATGGCCCACCAGGCCCTCGACCTCGGGCACACCCGCGCAGCAGTCACCCTGGCCGACGCCTCCCTCGACCGCGGACGCTACGCACAGGCCAGCCACCGTGAAAAAGCCCTCCTGGGCGTGGTCCATGCACGCAGCCTCGCCGCCGCCGGACGCAAGAACGACGCAGTCGACGCGCTGCTCCGTGCGGAGGATGACCTGAGCAACACCCGGGAAGGCGACCACGAGCCAGGGCGAATCTGGTTCTTCGCCGAAGCCAGCCTCGCCCACGAAACCGCCTGCACCCTCCGCGACCTCGCCGACCTCTCCGCAGCCGAACGAGAATTCCGGCGCAGCGTACGCACCCGCCGCCAGCAGACCTTCGCCCGGACCCACTCCGTCACCCTCGGCTACCTCGGCGCCATCCAGGCCCAGCAAGGGTCGCTCGACGCCGCCTGCGCCACCTGGAACTACGCCCTGGACGCCATGGGCGGCATCCACTCCGGACGCGCCCGCGACACCGTCGTGCACATGCGCCGCGCCCTGTCGCCCTTCCGCCGCCGCGGAAACCCCGCTGCCACCGCCCTCGATGCCAGGGCCCGGGCGGTACTCACCCGCGTAGGCTGACCCGGCCATGACAGCGCACAGCGCCCCGGCACTCCCGACCGGAGACCGCCGAGGGTGAGGGAAGGGGAGACGATGACCGCACAGTCCTTCGAGATCAACAGCATCGCCACCGTCGTCGGCGGCCACACCACACCAGCCGACGACCACCAGGGCGGCGTCGAATCCATCATCCGCCTCCACCCCCACTACCCCCTGGAGACCCTGCAAGGCATCGAGGAGTTCTCCCACCTCACCGTCGTCTGGCACTTCCACCGCGTCACACCCGACGACGTCGCCCTGCACGCACGCAGCCCCCGCGGCGATGCCCGATGGCCGGCCACCGGCACCTTCGTCCACCGCAACCACCGCCGCCCCAACCAGCTCGCCCTCTCCTTCCCCCGCCTCCTGCACGTACAAGGGCGCGACCTGCACGTCACCGACCTCGACGCCATCGACGGCACCCCGGTCGTAGACCTCGCCCCCTACTTCCCGCAGATGGGACCCCGCTCCACCGTCACCACCCCCGCCTGGCCCGCAGAAATGCTCCACCGCTACTGGGACACCCCCGCCCAGGGCTAACGCTGACCCGGCGCACCGACGGCCCCGCACGCCCGGCGGCACACGGCCATCAACACACCGGAGGCTCGGCCTCGCATTCCCACCGCGCTCCCCGGGAGCACCCCCTCCGCCGCCGCACTCACAGCCCACTCCGCGCGCTCAGGGGAGCGGGACGGAAGCCGTAAGGCAGCGTGATGGCGCGCTGTTCTGCTCCGGCTGCGTGGACCATACGGTGCGGCCCGGCTGCACGCAGAAGGCACGAAGCCCACCGGTGGTTGTCCAGGAGAAGGCCCTGGCCGGCACGCAGATGCACCGTGCAGGACGCCATTCTCACCGCCTCCTCCAGATCCCCCAGGCGCACTGCTGCCGCTGGGCACCAGCGCTCGCACCCCCCTGGCTCCCATCCGGAAGGCCACTCTCCCGTCAGTCCCGCGTGCGAATATCGGGCTGCGTGCACCACCGCCCCGGCCGGCGAAGAGGGCGGCCGCTTCATCCGAGAACACCACCGCGGACACCGGGTTCCGGCGCTGCAGCTCGTGATAGACCCGCCATCCGTCCACCAGACGGACCGGGAACCCGTGCTTGGGAGCGCGCAGGCAGGCGAGCAGCACCAGCCGAGGCGGATCCGCCTGACCGGCCCCTGCGGTTGCGGGGCTCACCGGCGCAACGGTCCTCGTACTGGTGACGGCCTGGCGCGTGCTGGTTTTGCCGGTGGACGCCAGGCCGTCCGGACCGCTTTCGGGGCTCCGCTGGATCCGCATGACCCGCGCCGCGAATCGAGCTGCTGCATCCCGGTCAGTGAGACCGTCCAACCGCACGGTGCCCCACCGGCGGAGCTCCTGACTGCACTGCTGGACGGCTTCTTTGCCCAGGGCCTGCACGGCAGGGGACGCTGACCGGGCACGAGCGGGAACGCGGAGCCTGATGGGCGCAGCATCCGCCGTGGTCATGCAAGTCGACATATTGAGATCGCTTCCGAAGTAAGGGCCGTGCCTGCGTTGCCTGCTGGTAGGCCGGCGGTGGCGGGCTTGAGGTAGTGGGCTGTCTGGGGCACGTTCTGGCGGGTGGTGTGCGTGCCCGGGAGCTGCTGCTCAGCCCTGAGGGGGCTGGTTCGAGAGTGTGGCGGGGTGAGTAGGCGTGCTGTGATGGTGCTGGTGATAAGCACTCGGTTGACCGGGGCCAGGGGGCGGGGTGACTCCCTGGTCGGCTGGGGCGCTGGGTTGGCCATCAACTGTGTCTCCTCACCGCGTTGTGTCTGTCGTCTGTCCGCCGGCTCGGGCTGGGGAGGTTGGTGCCCGCGCAAGTTCAGCTGACGGATTCCGGACGGGGAGGCTCCAGGGAAGCGCCACCGTGACTGGATATGAAGTAGTCGTGGAGGCTGTAATCGAGCATGGCGGCATACATGGGTTGCATGGGAGGGGCATGGTGACGCAGGGGTTGCACGCGAACGCAGGGCAAGGACTGGGCCTTCAGGGCCGTCACGTCGTGGTGACCGGTGGGTCACGGGGCTTGGGCCAGCAGATTGTCCGGCTGTTGTCCGCCCGTGGTGCTCGCGTCTCTGCCTGCGGCCGGCGGGAGGAAACGCTGGAAGCGCTGTGCCGCGGCTTGGAGGACGAGGGTCTGCCCCGGCCTTTCACCCGGGCTCTGGATGTGGCGGCCCCGGAGGGCTTGGAGCGTTTCGTTGCCGAAGCAGCAGCCGAGAACGGTGGTCTTTACGGTGTGGTGGCGTGCGCGGGTGGCGCCCGTGGTGGTGGTGTCGAGGAAGCTGCCCCGGCGGACTGGATGGCGACGTGGGAGCTGAACGCCTGGCATTCGGCGAGGTTGGCTGCCGCGGCGGTGCCGCATCTGCGCGCTGCTGGAGGCGGTTCGGTGGTGTTGATTGCCTCCATCTCGGGGTGGAAACCGGGCCCTCAGGCGCAATACGGCATGGCGAAGGCCGGGCAGATTCACCTTGCGGCTTCTCTGGCCCGGGAACTGGGTCCGGACGGGATCCGGGTCAACGCGGTCTCGCCCGGCTCCATGCTCATCCCCGGCAAACGGTGGGACCGCATGCGCCGTGAGGATCCGGCAGCCTTCGCGGACTTCCGTCGTGAGTTCCCCGGCGGGGAGCTGGTGGACCCGAAGGAGGTCGCCGAGGTGGTGGCGTTTCTCCTGTCTGACCTGGCCAGCGGGGTTTCCGGTGCGAATGTCCCGGTGGATCGTGCACAGAATGCTCCGACGCCGCAGGGTTACTGACCCGTTGCGTCCTACGCTGCGGGCCCGAGGAGTGGCAGGGCTTTGCGTTCGAACTCGCGAACGACGGCTTCGCCCCGGCGGGGAGCAAGGCGGGCCCTGAAGTCGCGCAGCGCCTGGGCAGAGCGCTCGGAGTGCACGCCGCCGAGTTCGGCCAGAGCCTGGTCAGCGGTGTCCAGGGCCTCGTCGAGCCGGTTCTGCTGCAACTGGGCGGTGGCCAGGACCGAGCGGCTGATGGCCTGGCGGCGCCGGCGGTCGGCGTTGGCCTGTACGGACGCCTCGGCGAGCCGCTCCGCTGCCGTCGCTTCACCCAGGTCGCGGTGGCACGCTGCGGCTTCGGCTTCGAGGTATTGGTCGTCGAGGAACCGCACCCAACGTGACTCCTGGTGCGCGCCCTTGCTCGAGTCCAGGGCATTCTGAGCTGCCGAGAGCGCCGTGGCGGTCTCGCGGCCCTGACCCATGGCCGCGTGCCCCCGGGCCGCCATGGCGTTCAGGCGCATCACGCCCAGGGGGCTGCCGGAGCGCTTGGTGGTGGCCAGGCCTGCACTGGCGAGAGCGACGCCTTCGCTGGGGTGGCCGAGGTTTGTGGCCAGAGGTGGGACATTCCGGCCAGGATCTGCCCGCCAAGGACCCGGTCGCCGCTTTCAGCGCACAGGCGCAGGGCCTGGATCATGTACCGCTCGGCGAGCCCGTACTCTGCCGCGTCGTAGGAACACCACCCGGCGGTCGCGGCGAGCTTGGCACCGGCGGTGAACAGGCGGCTGCGATCGTGCTCGTCCAGCCCCCGGCGCTGGAGCATCGGAATGACGTTGGTGCTGAGGTACTGGATGATGCTGGTACGCACGTCGGCCCCACCGAAGCGGTTGTCCATCTCGTCAAACATGGAGATCATCGCCTCCACGCGCTCAAGCGGGCCGCTGTCGGCCACCACGGCAAGGCGGGGCGCTTGGTCGTTCTCCAGCAGCCACAGCAGCCACTTGCGCTGCGGATCGAGTAACGCGCCGGCGACGAACGGGACGGAGCCCAGCAGGCTGCGGCGGGAGACGTCGGTGGAGCCCAACTCGGCCAGCGTATGCAGTGTCTCACCCACATCATCACAGTAGGTGATAGCGCGTGCGATGACAGGGCGCTGAGCTGCAGTCACATAGCCGACATCTGCGGGCGAGATGGAACGCCCGAGGAATTCCGCCAGCGCGCTGGCGATGAACTCGGGGGTGTGGTCGCGGGGCTGCATGCCCTGAACCCAGCGGGTTACCGAGGCTTTGGTGTAGCGCGTGACGACACCCTGGCGAGCACCGAGTGCGTTGACCATCGCTGCGAGCTTGGCGTTCGAGCAGCCGGCCTCCTTCATCAGTCCCAGCAGAGCCTTGTTGGGTGGGGTAGCCGCCGCCTCATCGGTCATGCCCCTGATAATGCCGCGTCGATCACACTGTGTCCCAGGGTTCTGACCCCGCGCTGCCAGCCGTGCAACCTGCGCGCAACCGGACAACCTCCACGCCTACTCCACCGCGGCTGCGCCAGCGACGACACTGAGGGACTCCAAGGAGGCCAGGCCGGGTCGCGGCGGGTGCCCGTGAGCACCGCCTGAGCCGGGACGCGGCCGCCCAGGGGAAGGAGTAGTAACCGGTGACCAGGCCTTTAGTCATCCTGGACTGCTACACCGTCGAGCCCAGCGGTCTGGGAGTGCCGCCCTACCTCTCGACATATGTCCGCAATGCCTGGTCGGCGCTGGCGGCGGCGCGGCCGGGGAAGGACGTGCGGTACCTGACCATCGACGATGTCCGCTGGTGCCTGGCCGGGAATCGCCCTGCCGTCCCGCCGCCCTTGAGCGACCGCCTGACGTACTCGACGACTGCCAACCGGGATCAGGCGGTCGACCTCCTGCGGGATGCCGAAGCCGTCGTGGTCATCGCGGGGGACAAGGTGCCCTCCGTGCATCTGCACGCCGTCAACGGATTCGAACAGGAGATCAGCAGGGCGGTGGCCTGCGTCCGGGGCCGCCGCTATCTCCTCGGCCCCCTGGCCACCTACGCCGTGGCGGGCTCCGCCGCGTACGCAGGCCTGTTCGACGCCGTCCACACCCACACCATCACCGCAGCCAACGTGACGGAGGGCAGCCGGACTGCCGCGCCCTACGCGCAGTTGGGCGCTGAGCGCAAGGGCTTTGACGGCCTCCTCGGACAGATGCCGTGGACGCCCATCGCCGAGATCGAGCTCTACCGCGGGTGCACCCGCCGGAGCTTCTGCACGTTCTGCAACGAACCCGTGAAGTCGCCGCAGGTCCTCCACCGCGACGTGGACGATGTCCTGGAGGAGGTGGAGCAGCTCTACACGGCCGGCGTCCGCAACTTCCGCCTCGGCCAGCAGACGTGCTTCTTCTCCTACCGGGGCCGTGACGCTGAGGCGATCCGTGCCCTGCTGGCCGGAATCCGCGAGCGGTGTGCGGAGCTGGAGGTCCTCCACATCGACAATGCCGACCCGCTCGCGGTCGCCTCGCGCTCCGGCCAGCGCATCGCTCGAACCGTGGCGGAGTTCTGCACGGAAGGCAACTGTGCCCCCATGGGCATCGAGTCCTTCGACCCGGTGGTCATCGAACGCAACCGCCTCACCTGCACCCCCGACATCCTGGTGCGCGCCGTCGAGAACGTGAACGACGCCGGTGCTGAGCGCGGTCCCGGCGGGCTGCCGAAGCTCTTGCCGGGCCTCAACCTGATCTACGGCCTGCCCGGTGAGAGCCACGCCACCCACATGGCCAACCTCCGCGGCCTGGGCCGCATCCTCGACGCCGGGCTCCTGTGCCACCGCACCAACGTCCGCCGGGCGCGGGCTTTCCCCGGTACCCGATTGGCCGAGGAGGCCCACGCGATCGCGGCATCCGCTGAACAGTTCGCCTCGTGGAAAGCGGACATCAACCACGGCTGGGACGAGCCGATGAAGCAGCGCGTCTACCGGGCCGGCCTGCGCCTGCCGGGCCTGCACTCCTACTTCGTCGACCAGGACGGCACCTGGTTTAGGCGCCTGGGCTCGTACTCCATCCAGGTCGTCGAAAAGGGCACGGCCGTGCCGGTGGCCACTCCGGCCGATCTCGTGGTCACTGGCCACGCCCCCCGCGTGATCTACGGCAAGCGCGATGCCGCCTGATCCCGGGCCGACCACGCACGGGCCCGCCGCCGAGGAGGCCGTCGCCGGGCCGTTCCGGCGGCATGTCGGCGTCCTGCTCCCCTGGGCGAACCAAGCGGTGGAGGAGGAACTGCCGCGCCTGGCGTCCGCCCACGTGGTGTGCCACTACGCTCGCCTGGTGCCGGCCTCCCGGACCACCGCCATCGACGACACCTTCTGGCACGGCCTGCGCGCCGCCGCGGCCACCGCCGTCGACTCCCTCCAGCGCCTGCCCCTGCACGCCACCGTGCTGGCGTGCACCTCGGCCGGCTTCACCGCCGCCGGCCCGCCCCTGCCGCACGGCGTCGTGACCGCCTTCGACGCCCTGACCACCGTGCTCGACCACGACGGCAGCCGGCGCATCGTCCTCACCACCCCCTACCCCCGCGACGTCACCCGCGCCGAAGCCCGAGCCCTGACCGACCGCGGCTTCACCATCCTTGCCGAAGCGTCCCTGGACCTGGCCGACGGCTACCCCGCCATCCCCCCGGCCGGCATCCGCACCCTCGTATCCGGCCTGCCGCCCTCGGCACTGCGCCAGGCCGACGCCCTCGTGCTCTCCTGCACCGGCTGGCGCACGCTACCCGTCCTGACCGAACTCACGACCGAGCTCGGCCTCCCGGTCGTGTCCTCCAACGCCGCCATCGCCCGCTATGCCACAGGCCCGCACAAGAAAGCCGACCCGTGAGACGTGCCAGCCGCCCTACCCTGCCGGACGCTACGAGCGCCGCTCGCGTATACGCTCTCGCCACCGCCGCCGCAGCTCTTCCGGACGTCCAGCGGGAGGTCGAGGCCAACCACGACGAGAACCGGTGGTGGCCCACCCGCATCACGGACCCCCGCATGCGGATGCTCGCCGCCGGCTGGTCCACCCGCATCAGCTACCGCATGATCAGCACCTACGCGGGCGTCCTGCGCCGCGCCGACGAGCTCGGTTTCGAGGCGTTGGCCGCACTCCCGGATGATGACCTCAGCAAGCTCATCACCCCCCTGGGTCTCACCCGTACCCGCGTCACCTACCTGCGTTCCCTGGCCGACGCCCTGCTGCGCTGGGAGAAGGACGGCACCAACCTGGACGCCCTCGGCACCGACGCCTTCATCGAGGAGTTCGCCGATCGTGTCAGCGGCGCCTCGTTCAAGGTCGCGCAATGCGCCGTCCTCTACGCTCGCGGCTACCACTGCGGGGTCATCCCCGTGGACTCCGGCATGGTCACCAAGCTCGCCCCCGCGCTCGGCTTCGGCCTGCCTCACGGGCCCGCGGCACACGAGTATCTGCGGCAGATCCTGCAGCACGCGGTCCACCACCACGCTGCCGAGCTCCTCGACCTGGCGCGCCAGCACGACGTCACCATCCCGCTGGACACGGAGCCCACGTGGTGGATGCATCTGGTCCTGATCTACTTCAAGCGCCTCTACCTCAACCGGCCGCCCGGACACCTCTGGCGACGGCGGCCGCTGTGCAACCGCGTCGTCAACTGCCCCCACACCAGCACCTGAGCCGCCAGCCCGACCAGGAAGGCGTCATGCCATGCAGCGGATCGCGGTCATCGGGAACATCTCCCGCGACCTCATACGCCGCCCCGGCCGCGAGGCCTGCGAGCAACTCGGCGGAGCCGCCCTCCACATGGCACTCGCCGCCGCCCGTGCCGGACATCGCGTGGCACCTGTCGCGGTCGTCGGCGCAGATCTCGCCCAGCTGCCCACCGTCCTGGCACTCCAAAACCTCGATTGGTCCACCCTGACCACGCTCCCAGCACCCTCGGCCTCCGCGGCATTCGACATCACCTACGACCCGCAAGGCCACGTCACCACGTGTCACTCCACCTACGGCGCATCCGGGCATCTGACCAGGCAGGCCCTGGCACATGTTGGCGTACTCCTGTGAGTGCTCCACCAAGTACGGAGATACGTGCACCAGAAGGGAGGCTGTGAGCCAGTCACGTCACCCTGCGGGCATGGCGGTGGCAGGGCGATGAACCTCCAGGATGACTGCCGTGCCGACTACGGTTCGGTCCTCGTGCATCGCGATCTGCTGGCCGGGCTGGAGTTGCGTCCAGTGGGAGGGAGTGAGGGGCACGAGTCGAACCGTGGCTCGCCCGCCGGGCTCCAGATAGGGCATGTCCTCAACCCAAAGCGAGGCGATGCTGACCGCACGTCCACCGGTGGGCGAGAGATGTCCGATGTCCCACATGGGTCGCAGAACTCCGGCGCCGGAGATTGCCGTGGTGCGTCGCGCCTCCGCGGCAGGACGGAGCGTCAGATCCGCCCGGATTACGCCATGACGAATCTCGGAGCACCGCCAATGGCACCAGGCCGCGCTCCGCTCAAGCCGGAGCTGCTCAGCCGTGTCGGCGAGCTTCTCCCAAAACGCCAGCGGGAGCGAGCGACCGTCCCCAAGTTCCTCCAGCAGGCCCAGGGCGATCTCCCACTCGTCGTGGACGAGGTAGTCCCAGATGTCTCGCACCGTGATGTCGTTCTCGGTGGCGGTCTCTTCCGGAACAAGCAGAGAAGCTGATTCGAGCAGCTCAGGGACGTCCATGCGCTCATTGTCGACCACACGAACTATTAGGCTGCGCTTTCCTGGTCTCGCTCGATGGCAGCGAGCCGGTTCTTGAGCCGGTAGCTGGGGCCGTTGATGGAGATCACGTCGCAGTGGTGCAGGAGTCGGTCGAGGATGGCGGTGGCCAGAACCTCGTCACCGAACACCTGTCCCCACTCGCTGAAGGTCTTGTTCGAAGTCAGGATGATCGAGCCCTTCTCGTAGCGCTTTGAGATGACCTGGAACACCAGGTTGGCCTCCGCGCGCTCGAGGGGCTGGTAGCCCACCTCGTCGACCACGAGAACCGCCGGTCGGAGGTAGCTGCCGAGCTTGCTGGTCAGCCGTCCGGTGCCCTCGGCAGTCTTGAGGTTGCGGACCATGTCGTCGAGGCTGGTGAAGTAGATCGAGTACCCGGCCCGGCAGGCCGCGACCGCGAGAGCGACGGCGATATGCGTCTTGCCCACTCCCGGCGGCCCGAGCAGGGCAGCGTTGGCCTTGGCCTCGACGAACGACAATGTGGCGAGGTCCTTGACCTTGCGCGGGTCGAGCTCGGGCTGGAACGAGAAGTCGTAGTCGTCCAGTGTCTTGTGGTGCGGCAGCTTCGAGATCCGCAGACCGGTGCGGAAGCGGCGATCCTCACGGACGGCGAGTTCTTCGGAGAGGACCAGGTCGATGAAGTCGAGGTAGCCCATCTTGGCCTCGTCAGCCCGCTGAGCGTACTGAGTCAGGGCCTCGGCCAGGTGCGGCAGGCCCAGCTTGCCGGCCGTGTTGCGGATGCGGGTGGAGACCAGCTCGCTCAAGACGATTCCTTCGCGCTCGGCTTGGTGGTGAAGGGGCGGGTGCCGGTCAGTTCGTCATAGACCGACAGAGGCCGGCGGCCGACCTCGATCTGGGTGACCGCGGCCCGGTTCAGCAGGGCCGCCAGCGGCCCGGTTTCGGGGCCTGTGTTCTGCCGGCGGGGCCGGGGCAGGCTCCCATCGCCGGCTGTGACGCGGCGGCCGGCTCCCGTGGGCAGGCCGTCCCAGTGCTTCTCATCCACGATGCGGGCGCCTCGGCCGACCGCCCGCGGGTGGGCGGCCAGCAGGGTTTCGCCAGTGCGATCGGGGGCGGTGGCATGCAGCATGACCTGGGATTTCGTGGCCCTGACTTCGACCAGTTGACGGGGGCGGACCTTGCGGGCCGGCACCGAGTAGAGATTCGCGTCGAAGGCGACGAGGCAGTCCTTGCCGACGTGGCGGAAGTGTCGTTGAGTGACCACATAGGGCGCCGGCGGCAGCGGGCGGAGGGCCACGTGGTCGCGGATCGCCCTGAGACCGATGACCTCTCCGTGGGTGCCATGCACCTTCGCCCGCCGCAGCGGCACCCAGGCGGTGAACGCGGCATTGAGTTCCTCAACCGAGGAGAAGGCCCGGCCAGCCAAGACGTGCTCGCGGACGATCAGCACCTGCCGCTCGACCCGGCCCTTGCCCGTGGGCCGGTAGGCGGCCAGCACATCGGGATCGAAGTCGTAGTGCCCGGCGAAGGCGACAGCCTCCGGATGCAGGGGAACGGCTTCACCTGGTGCGACGTGCCGGCGGACCACCGTTTTGGTGCGGTCGTAAACGATCGACATCGGGACACCGCCGAAGTGGGCGAACGCCTGGCGATGGCAGTCGAAGAAGGTGGCCAGCCAGGTCCTGGCTGGTGGTGAAGCAGCAGAACGGATCGCGCGAGTAGGACAAGGTCATGTGGAACGAGTAGACCTTCGGGATCCCGACGTGGGCGAGGACCTTCCCCTCGTCACCCCAGTCCACCTGGGCCTGGGCCCCAGGCACCACCTCGAACCTGCGGTGCAGGCCCGCCAGTTCACTCGGGCTGATGCCCATTTCCTCCGCGACCCGCGGGCGGGCTTCCTGCAAGTACATCTTGATCCGCTGATAGCTGCCGGTGAACCCGTACTCGGCCACCAGGCGCTCGTGGATCACGGCCCCTTTGAGCAGGATCTCGGCCCGCAGCATCGCGTCGATCAACGGCGCGACGTCATCCACGATCCGCCGGTACGGCTGCCCGTTGGGCGCCCTTCGCGGCGGCGCGACCGGAGTCTCGCCCGACAGGTACTTGGCGACCGTGCGCCGGTTCAGCCCGGTCTCCTTCGCGATCTCCCGCAGGCTCATCGCGCCGGACTCATACAGACCGCGAAACCGCCTCAGCTCCAACCAGCGATGCGGATCCAAGACCACTCTCGCCGCCCTCCACCGACCCCGAACAGGACGACAGAAGACTCGCGCGACACCAACCTCACCGCATCAACAACGGTGCACTTTCATCCGTACGCAGTGGTGCACGTTCACTTGTACGCCGACAGCACATATCACCGGACATCCGCGCGACCTCTACCACCTCAGCTGCCGCCGGCCGCTGAACGCCCCGGCCATCCTCCACACCCTCACCGCCAGCAAAGGCGCCTTCAGCCTCGACTTCCACCTGCCCAGCGCTGCCGAGTACATCGAAGCCGCCACACCCTGGCTCGACGCCGCGCACACCGTCTTCGTCAACCAGGCCGAATACCGCATCCTCACCCAGCACGCCACCTCCAGCGCGATAGCGGAACTGATCGTCACCGACGGGCCCCGACCAGCCCGTCTCCTGACCCATGGCACCGAACGCGCCTCATGCAAGCCACCGGCCACCAGCCCCATCGACGTCACCGGTGCTGGCGACACCCTCGCCGGCACCTACCTGGCACACCGCGCCGCCGGCACAACCCCCGGCGAGGCACTCACGCACGCCGTCCAGGCCGCCAGCCGCCACACCACCACGCCCCGCCTGCCCCTGCCACACCACACATGAGCCGTCACCCCGGGAGACCATCGGTGCTCTACATCGCCCACCGCCTCTTCGCAGCCCACGACCGCGCACTGGCCGCCCGCCTCGCCGACGAACTCGGCCGCAAACTGGGCCACGACAACATCTTCCTCCCCTTCTGCGACACCAACGAAGAAGACCTCATCGCCGACGTCAAGGGACAGCGCCTCTACCAACTCGACAGCGACCGGCTCCGCACGATCACCGCGTGATCGCCATCCTCCACGGCCCCAGCCTCGACGACGGCGTCTGCATGGAGATCGGCTACGCCGCAGCACTCGGCGTCCCCATCATCCTGATCACCACCGACTTCCAGACCTACTCCCTCACCCCCGACGGGCCCTGCCTCCACTTCCCCGACCCCCTGCTGCAAACCCTGGCCACGCACATCTGCCGCACTCACCGCCTGGGACCAAAAGAACCAGCCCACGGCCCCTCACGCTTCGACCGCTT
Source organism: Streptomyces telluris (assembly GCF_024519335.1). Taxonomy (NCBI): domain Bacteria; kingdom Bacillati; phylum Actinomycetota; class Actinomycetes; order Kitasatosporales; family Streptomycetaceae; genus Streptomyces; species Streptomyces telluris. The sequence continues at coordinate 20,125 of NZ_JANIID010000027.1, read as the reverse complement.
CGCCGCCCGCAATCTCCGGCAGATCAACACCGCCGTAGACGAATGCGTACGCGCAGCCCTGCACCTCCCCGAACCCAAGCCGGAACCCCCGGCGCCGAGGCGCACGGGCACCTGCTACCTCGAACCCACGCCCCTCTCACGCCCCCGCCCCGAAGTCGAAGACGCCGTTCGAGCCAGCGGCCATACCCCTGCGATAGCCAGCCGCTTCTTCGCTGCCGACCCCATCACCGCCGCTCAGCACGACTGGAACGCCGCGCTCAAGGCCGAACTCCTCGTCGCGGACGTCACCGGCCCCGAGTCCCCTCCCGGAGCAGCAGTACTGCTAGGCGCGGCCGCGGCCCGCGGCCAACGATCCGTCGCCTACCTACCGCGCACCGTGTTCACGCACGCCGACGGCCGCGAACCCAACGCCCGCAACCTGATGATCCAGTACTCCGCCACCCTGCTCATCACCACCAGCAACGACCTGGAGAGGGAACTGCGGTGACCTTCCCCGATCTCGCCAACGAACTCGGCAACCGGCGCACCCTCGTCCTCGACGGCTGCGACGGCGTGGGGAAGACCACCATGGCCAACGATCTGGCCGCACGCTACGGCTTCACCGTCGTGCACTCACTCCGCACCCCCGACCACCAAGACCTGCCTGACCGGTACCGAACCCTCCTCACCCAGCCCGGCCTCCTGGCCCTGGACCGGTGCTTCCTCAGCGAACTCGTCTACGGCCCCCTACTCCGAGGCACCTCCCGCCTCAGCTGGGCCCAGGTCATCGACCTCGCCGACACCGTCACGGCACGCCAGGGCCTCTTCATCCACCTCACCACCACTCCGGACCTCGTCCACCAGCGCCTCCTCCACCGCGACGGCACCGCCCCCGCCAAAGACGAGATCAGCGAACTCCTCGCCGGATACACCAGAGTCTTCGAAGCACTCAGCTCATACGCACCCGTACTCACCATCGACACCGCACACACCACGCTGCTCCCACCAAGCAACATCAGCAAAACCAGCGCATAGCCCCCACATATCCCGCTACGCTGCTCCAGCGTCAGGCAGAACAGGCCCTTACCCGAGCTGGAGCAACCTTGGATATCCGCGAAGCCCAGAAACTCGCATGGGAAAACAAGCTCGCAAAGGGCTTCAATACCAGCGATGTTGCCCTTGAGTTCGGACTGATGACGGCAGAGGTCGGCGAGGCTTTCACGGCCTGGCGCAAGAAGAAGGAAGACTTCGGCGAGGAACTTGCCGACGTCGCCATCTACCTCATGGCCATCGCTCAGATGAACGGCATCAACCTCGACGACGAAGTCGACAAAAAGATCCGGAAGAACGTAGATCGCGTCTACCAGCGCAACGAGAACGGGACGCTCATCCGGACCCCTAAGGCCTAGGAACAGCAGAGCTACCTGTACCTCGGTGCCAAACAGAGGCGTCGGAGACGGTGACTGGACACGGTGATGCGATGGAGCATCCCGCCCTGCCCGAAGGAGTCCTCCAAGGCGACCCCCAGCACCGCAATGCCCTCCACGACGGCGACGGCGCAGTCCTGTGCGACTGGGACACCCTCTCCCTCGGCCAGCCGGAATGGGCCCTCGTCACCATCGAAGTCCACTGCCGGCGCTTCGGACACGGCACCACCCACTACAACGACTTCGCCACCGCATACGGATACGACGTGACCAGCTTGCCCGGATATGAAACCCTCCGCGACCTGCGCGAACTGCGCATGGTCACCACCAACGCCCGCAAAACCCACCGCACCCCCGGCAGCCTCGCGAAAATCGAACGCCGCATCGAAGGCCTCCGTCACAGCGACACCGACCTGCCCTGGAACATCCTGTGACCGGCCCCCAGACAAAGGACGGACCGGCCTCAGACAAGGCTGGTGACTGGCGGATGGACCGGATCGGCACTGCCCTGCGCGGCGAGAACCCGACAGTCCTGCGACGACTTGCGGCCGGAATCGCGGTGATGGGCGACGTCCAGTTCCTGCCGGGCTACTCGGTGCTCCTCATCGACGAACCGGGCATCCAACGACTGTCTGACCTTCCCAAGCCCAAGAGGCTGGCGTTCCTGGCCGATATGGACCAGCTCGGTGAAGCGGTCGAGCGGGCCTGCCAACGCCTCGACCCCGATTTCCGCCGGGTCAACCTGGAGATCCTCGGGAACACCGACCCCTTCCTGCACGCTCACATCTGGCCGCGCTTCGAGTGGGAGCCAGCCGAGCTGGTGGGCAAGCCCGTGTGGCTGTACCCGCCAGACCGATGGAGAGACGAACAGTTCAGACTGGGTCCGCAACACGACGTGCTGCGGACGGCGATCGGAAACGAGCTGGACCGGATCCATGACGTCGTCGACGGTGATGCTGCGTGAGCCCTTCTTGACCAGTGCCATGTCTATTTACCGCACACACGAGGACGGTAAGAAGGGCATTGCCGGGAGCGGGCTGCTGCAGGTGATCCTCGCCGTCGGGGCCGCCGAGCCAGTTCCGCCGAGCCGCTTCTGGAAGACGCCGAAGCCGCTTGCATTACAGGTCGATGGCACTGGTGATCCCGAACAGCTCGTGCAGCAGCGCGTCGGCCTCCTTCGCGCTCAGCTCGACCAGATGGGGCCAGTCCGAGGTCCGGCCCTCGTGAACGTCGAGGATTGCATCGGTGGGACCCCAGAAGTTCTTGGCATCTCGGTAGGACTCGTCGCGAATGTCCTCAGGGCTGCGTCGGCGCCGGACCACCGTGGTGGGCGGCTCGCCCTCCTCCCAGTCCTGCAGATCTGTATAACGCGCCCAGTACCGCACACACACCTGACGGTCGGCCTCAATCTCGGCAGCACGCTGTGCTGATACCGGATGGAGATCCCCCGCCCTGAACAGGAACTGTGCCTCTTCCTTGGCCTCCACCTTGCGCCACGCCCAGTCGAGCAGTGACAGGTACTCCCACTGCTCACCCGACCGCCGCCAGAGGCTCGACGGCCGTTCCTCCGTGTACAGAGTCATCGCGGTCGGCCCGGTTCCCACGAAGTATGCAAACTGATCAGTCATCAAAGTGTCCTTTTCGCTGAGGTGCAAAGGACACCATCTTTACTGCTGCGTCGACGCACCACGGTAGGCAGCCCCCCGGACGGGTCAGCAGTGAAGGCGGCGCCCGGCCATCTGGTGGACATCACCCTGTATGCCGGGCTGCCGCTGCGCGGTCGTGCTGGAGGAGTGCCACTGTAGCTGCTGGAGCCCGACTGGTCCTTCGCACGTCGGCCGGGCGGGCCGCCCTTGTGCCGAAGCCTCAAGACGCTGGAAGTCCAATGCCGAGTGCCGGCTGCTCTGCAGGGCATCCCGTCCTCGCTCGGCACGATCCGCGTCACCGGGTGCGCAGGCCGGGGCTGGCTCAACGGCGTGCACTCGGCGAGCATGGCGAGCCAGGCGCGTCCTGTGTGAATACGCGCGTACTCATTCACCAGTGGTCCAGTACGCCGACGAACCCGTACTCCACTTCGAGGAACTGCGCGGCGCCGGCGCGGTCAGTCTTTTCCAGCCAGGGGTAGTTGCTGGAGCGGTAGTCAGGGAAGCCCCAGACGTCGTTGGTGTCGACCCAGCGGTCTTCGTATCCCGGGAAGTGCCAATGGCGATATCCCCCTCGCGGCCCTGAAGGCCATGCACGCCGCCCAGGACGAGGTGCCGGTGGAGGACGAGCTGACCCAGTTCGGCGGGATCCTCACCTTCCCCCGGGCCAAACAGCACTACTACACCGGCACGGTCTACAGCTTGGCTTTGTTCACGAGAACCGGTTCTCGTGAACAAAGCCAACAGCCTGCTCGGCGACCACCAGCGGGCGGAATACCACGCGACCGCCGCCCTCAGGCAGTACAGCGCAGGTCCTGACGAGGAACGCTCCTACGGCGACGAAGCCCTCGCCCGAACTGACCTCATCACCGCCCGCCTTACCCAGGGCGACTTCGAAGCAGCCGGCCGCCACCTACCACAGATCATCGGACTTCCTCCCGCGCTGCAGATCCGCCAGCTGAGCACAGGAATCCATCGTGTCCAGAGCCTCCTGCGAGAACCGGCGCTCCGCTCCGTACCAGCCGCCCGGCACCTGGCCGAACTCACGCGCGGGTACCACGTCATCCAGGGCGCGAACGCGGTACCGTCCGTGCGGTGACCACCACCCCTGCACGACCAGGACACGCCGCATACGCCGCCTGCCGCGCCCTGGGACTGGACACCCGCGGACTCGCCTCACTACGCAACCACGCCACAGCCGTCTTCCTTCTGCCGGCCGAGAACGCGGTCATCAGGGTCAGCCCATCAGACAAGGCCAACGACGTCAGGACAACTGTCGCCCTGACACGCTGGCTCACCGGCCAGGGCTTCCTCGCCACCGAACCACTCTTCCAGCCAGTGCAGCTCGATGCCTACACCATCAGCTTCTGGAAGCACTATCCGCAAGACGAGCGGGCACAGCCGCCAGCCGAGCACCTCGGCGCGCTCCTGCGGCAGCTCCACGACCTCACGCCACCGCCCATCGAGCTGCCGGCCTACCATCCTCTGGCCTCCCTGAGGCAGACAGTCGCCAGCAGTGCCAGCCTCCAGCAGGGTATACGCACCTGGCTGACGGAAACCATCAACACCCTCCTCCACGCCTATCAGGGCCTCGACTCTCCGCTCGGCCCCGGCCTCGTGCACGGCGACGCCTACCCCGGCAACACCCTCTGGGACGGCGCATCGACCGTCGGCCTCGGCGACTGGGACGAAGCCGCCATCGGCCCACGCGAACTCGACCTCGCCAACACACTTCAAGGAGTGCGCTTTGGCCGGACGGAGCAGGCGATCTCCGCCTTTACCCGCGCCTACGGGTACGACCCGCGCACCTGGGACGGGCTCCCTGTCCTCATCGCCATCCGAGATCTCCACACGCTCGGCGCCTTCATCCGACGCGCCGACGCAGGCGATACCCAGGCAGCAAGGCAGTTGCAGCACCGTCTCGGCACACTCCGCACAAACGATCAGTCTGCGCGATGGGACACCTTCTGACCCAAGGCGGGGGCGGGGCATCTCCCTTCTGCGCCCGGATCAGTACTGCCTCCGTCCCGTCAGGCGTGGGCAGCCAGGGAGCCCGATCCGTTCCAGCGGCGCGTTGTCAGTGGCTGGCGGCACACTGCCCGCATGGATCACTTTTCGTGCGGTGTGTCCGCTTCGAACCGCAGGTCTGCCGGGTGAGTGGAGTCCCTGGGAGGTCCGTTGATCGCCGTGCCCGTGTCCTTGCTGGCGGAATGGGGTGGCTGTTCAGAGAACTGGGGCGAGGAATCGAGCCCCGTGGAGGACTACGACCGGGCGTGTGCCGTCGAGGGCTGGGCCGGACTCCTCGATGTCGGCCGCCGTGGCGGCCAGGCCCTGGTCCTGGCGGACGAGCCCGCCACCAGCCGCTACCTGCCCGAGCAGCCAAAACAGCCGCAGCCGCCCAGCTCCTCGACGCCGTCCACCGCCCACATGCCGCTCAGTGACAGGCGAGGGGATGGAGCGGTACCCCGCCGACTGCGAGCAGGCCGATGACCCTGAGCGGCTCTGTCGTTCAGACGCTCACGGCGGCTGAGCCGAGGTACCAGGGTTCGCAGGAGAAGGAAGGACGCCGCCCGTACGACCGGCGTTTGACCAGTCGGCGCGTGTCCTGGCCTTCGTCCACGCCGCAGGCCCAGGCAGAGGGACGCCGTCGACGGCGGCGTCCCAGTCGCTTTGGAGGAATGCGGCGAAGCCCTGGCTGCGGCCCCGTGGCCCTTAAGTGGGTGAGGTCGTTGGCCGCGGGCGAGGGAGCGCGCCTGACAGCGCGCCGGTGACGAGGCCCAGGGTCCGGCGTCGTTGACCGATGGGCCCGGACGGGTAGCTGCCTTCCGCGGTGATGTCAGTGCCGGGTGGGAGCATCCGGGCATGACTGAAGCGACCTTCGGCTGGCGGCTCTTCCTTCAGCAGTGGAGTGAGGAGTGGGCGGATGCCTGCGACCCCGACGATTTCCCGGACGAGACGGCGCTGCGGGATCGGTGGCTGGGGTTCGCTCCTGCTACCGCGGCACGGATAGCGGCCGCTGAGGAGCGGCTGGGGTGCCACTTCCCGCCGTCGTACCGCGCTTTCCTGGAAGTGAGCGACGGGTGGCGGGAAGCCGGCGGTTTCGTCGAACTGCTCGCCGGAACCGCGGATGCCCGCTGGTACGAGGACGAGTCCGGCTTCGGTGAGTTCTACCGGGAGGAACTCACCGGGGACGCCGCGCCGGAGGAGGTCCTGCGAGCGGGCATGTGGAGTCGCGCACTGCAACTGGACGTGGAGTCGGATTCCACGTACGTGCTCATGGATCCGCTGGACGTGTCCGAGGACGGTGAATGGGCTGTGTACCGCCACTCCGTGTGGGCAGCCGCTCCCCCTGAGCGGTACGCATCGTTTCGGGCGTTCATGGAGGCCATGTACCGCCAGTTCCACTGCCTGAAGGCGCACGGGGGCGGGGAGAAGGAGTTCGTCAACGCCACAACCCGGGCTCTGGACGCGGTCGCGGAGGAAGCCTGGCACTTGGCTCTGCGCGGCGAGTACGAGCAGGCAAGGGCCGCACTCGCGGAGCCGGACTCCTTCGGCAGGCCCCGGGCGGAGGCGCTTCTCGGCCAGATTCGCCAAGTGCTGGGCGAGACTACCTTCTTCCTCGGTGGGCGGGGCATGTCCGCTGCGGTATGGCATCAGGAGTGCCCGCCCCCGCAGGGGGACGCCGGCCATGACAACAACGCGCCCGCCGGGATCGTCGGACCCTTCGGACGCCGGCGGCCGCCCACCCATTACACCGCACCGGGCCCGTTCGGCGACGCTGTGGCAGAGGCCCGTGAGCTCGCCCGCTGGGGTGACACGGAGACGGCATGGCGCACGGTCATCACCGCTCTTCCCCGGTGGCAACCGCTGGACGGCAGCCACGTAGCGCCCTTCGGGCTGATACAGGACGCCCTTCTCGGGCCTTTGATGACACACGATCGCAGACGCGAGTTGCTGGCCGTACCACGAGGGCCCCATGCGCGGGGCGAGGCCCCCACGATCCTGGCCCCGTCCCCCGACGGCCTGGCCTGGCTGGCGGCAGGGCAAACGCAAGGCCCCGGCGCGGAGGGCTACCGTTTCGTGCTGGTGGAGGGCGTGGACCCGGTGGACCTGCCCGGGCTCCTGGGCCCGGACGAAGAGGCCGTCCTCGACGAGCCCGTGACGTCATGGGAGGCACGGTGGCAACAGGACTCCGGGCGCCGGGAGTGCTCGTCGTACAGTGACCAGCCGAGGGTGGCCGTGGGCCGTGCAGCCGCCGGGTGGAGTTTCGCCTTCGACCGCGAGGCGGGACGCATCGACAGGCAGCGCTTCGTCTCCCCGGCCGCCGCGGCATCACGCGCGGGCCGCGCAGTGGTGGTCTGGAGCAGTCACGCGGAGAACAGCGGCCCACCGGTCTTCCATGTGTCCGTGGCGGAGAACGGCGCGGAGCAGTATGCGTTCACGGCTGCGCAGGAGGCCGACGTCGTGCGCAGTGGCCAAGTTCCGTCGGCTCTCGACCCGGACCTCTTCTTCGCCTCTGCCTCGGACAGGCACGCATGGCTGTCGGGTGAACGCCGGGCGCTGGAGGCCATCGCCGCCGCATTCGGTGTTTCCTTGCCCAGGTTCGCACTGACGTCAGACTGCAGACTGCACCATTTCCGCACCCGGTCGTGGACGCGGCCACCGCGCGACGGCGAGACGTACTTCGTGATGAGCTCGGGCCCGGGAGTGATGCGCTGGAGGCAGGGGAGCACGGACACGTGACCCCGGCATGATCGGTACGTGCCGACGGCGCCGCGTCCCCGGTTTCTATGGCGGCGTGTCTATCCCAGACAGGGCAGGTGCACCCGATGGGCGATCCGCCTGGCTTCGACCACCAGCGCCCGCCCTGTCTCCGCCGTCATGAAACGGACTCTTTCTCCCACTGAGCGGTCAGGTCGGCGAGCAAGCCGTGGAAGGTGGGGCAGGTCTTGGCCACGCAACCCGGGTCATCCAGCTCGATCCCGGGCACCCGCAGGCCCAGCACGGAGAACGCCATGGCGATCCGATGATCCCGCTGCGTGGCCACACGGGACGCGCTCGGCTGCGCCGGCTGGATCTCGATCCAGTCCTCCTCGGTCGCCACCGGCACCCCCAGTGCTTCCTTGCCGCGGGACTGACCTCCGCCGGACTCGCCGCGTTGTTCGAAGCACGGCAGGCCGTCGACGTCACACTGACCAGTGGCACGGCCGACATCGGCCTGTGGGAGTCCAGGGCCGAGCAGTACGGGTACCGGTATTACGGCCAACCACCGGCCGAGCGCCTCGCGGATCTGGCCGCCGACTTCCAGAGCATGCGCCCGCTCCTGGGTCTGCCGCTGATCGTCGCCGACCGCACCCGGGTCTGCCGGGCGACCGCCCAGCTGGCCGGCATGACCGCGATCGTCCTGCACGACCTCGGCAACCGGCAGGAATCCACCGCCTGGTTCCGCACCGCGGGCCGCGCGGCGCAGGAGTCCGGGGACCGGTCCCCGCACGCCTGGGTGCCCGACCGCCAGGCCATGGTCCCGCTGAACCTCGACGCACCCGGCTACCACCCAGTCCTCATCGAGCAGTGGATCACCGGAACCGAGATCACCGTCGCCGTCGCCGACATTGACGGCGAACCCACCGCCCTGCCCGCCGCCGAGATCGCCGCCCCGGGCCTGTATGACTACAGCGCCCGCTACACCGCAGGCGCCACCACCTTCCACACCCCCGCCCGCCTCGACCAGCCAGTGGCCGCCGAAGCCGCCCGGGTCGCCGTGGCAGCCCACCGCACGCTCGGCCTACGTCACCTCTCCCGCACCGACGCCATCGTCACCCCCGACGGCCAGGTCCACGTCCTCGAAACGAACGTCGCACCCGGGATGACCCAGACCACCTACCCGATCGCGCTGACAGCCGCAGGCTACGACCTCGCAGCCCACCTGCAAACCCTTGCCTCCGCAACCTGCCAGGACCCGCGGCGTGCGGATACGCGCCGGCCTGTGGGTTCCCCGGATCAGTGATCACCGACCCCGGCAGAGCAGGGGGCCACTATCGTTGCGCACGTCGGCAACGTGAACGTGGTGGACCACTCCTACTGATCCGACATGCTCGAAAGCGGCGACACCGAACGACACACGGAAGCCGCGAAGACCGACTGGATACGCACGGATGAGTGGTGTACCCGGCCGTCCCACGTCTTCAGCACCCCGGTAGCGTTGTCCGTAAAAGATCAGGGGGATTCAGTGACGAGGTCCTTGCACTTCAGCTGGGAACTGAGCGGCTCCGGCTGGGCGACGTGCAGGATCTGGGACGGCTCGACGAAGCACCAGGACATCGTCAGCTACTGCACAAACGCGCTCGCCGACTTGTTGAAAGGCGTGACGGGCCTCTACGGCCCCCATAGCATCCAACGATTCTCGTTCGACCTCGAACCGGCAGAGGCACGGTGGATTCTTCGTCGCCGAAACAGCGACGTGCACATCACGATCTGTCGCTTCCCGGACATGTCGACGAGCTTCGACGCACCGGATGGGAAGGGCACCCTCATGTGGACGTCAACACGTCCTCGCACCTCCCTGGCACATGCGGTTCTGGTGGCTGCCGAGAAGGTGCGGCGAACCCACGGCGAGGACGGCTACCTCCAGAAGTGGCGCCTGCACGCCTTCCCCACCACCGAACTGGAAACTCTTCGTCACCTGCACTTGGCAGCGGACAACTGTGCCCTCCAGCACTGAACCAACGGCGCCTCACGGCGCAAACAAAAGCTGAGCCAGAACCGCTCTTATGCGCAGAACCAGCCATCAGCAGGGTCCGGTCCTTCGTGCTGCCTGGCGGCCAAGTCGATGAACCGTTCGCCGAACGCCGGCAGGCGAGGCTCGCGGCATACCTCGTCGATGAGCATGTCCTCCGGGTCGCCGGGCAGCGACATCCTGCGGGCGGGGAACTTGCCGCCGTCCTGCTTGTCGTCCTGGTCGGTGACGGGCGTCTGCCAGAGGTAGCAGCCATGGCAGGATGTGCGAACGGTGACACCCCGTGCCCGCGCCCGTGTCCGGGAGATCAGCGACACTGAGCTGGCTGCTTTCCTGGCACACGAGGCGCTCCTGGAGATACGTGTTCTGGCCCGGCGCGCCAAGATGTCGCCGGAGGAGGCTTCGCCCGCTGAGGTCATCGACCAGATCGACGAGCTGGCCGACTTCTGCCGCGACATGCAGGCCGCGGCCACCCTGCGTCAGACGACCCCGTGGCGGCACGCCCCCAGCAGGCGGGAACAGGCGATGCACGACCGGCCGATGATCTACCCGTGGAACGTCGCCAGTGAAGAGCGGCGGGCGTGGATCCTACGCCGCATCGACGAGGCCGGGTACCAGTGGACACCACCACCTGCGCTGCCGACCCCTCTCAAGGGCGTGCCGCCCTTGAGTCTGCTGGCCGGCTGGCCGGTGAAAACCCCGCCCGGCTGCCGACCGCTTCCGCGCCGGGCCCGCTGCCTGAAGGCCCTCGACCGCGACGGGCTCTTCGCTCTCTACCAGCAGGCGCAGCAATTGCAGCTGGGGCTGGGAACGGCGAGCCCGTGGCTGTACGCGCACCTCCGCCCTGACGCCATCCACTACCTCTTCCCGGACCCACGCATCTACGGCGGGTCCGGCCCGGATGCAGGGCGCCGCTCGTGGGAGTGCCGTGTCCTCGTGCGCATGATCGACGGCGAACAGGTATACGGCAGCCTCGCCGTGCACCGACCCTGAACCAGCAGGCGGCATCACCGGCCGCTCCGCCACGACCCCGCGACGACCTCTATCCCGGTGGTCCTCCCGTGCCGACGTGTGGGCGTCAGGAAGGGATCCTGGCCGTGGGCCTGGAGGAGCACGGGACGAGTACCTGCGTGCCGATTCTGACCTGTGTGGCCCGCAAGAGACCGGTCGTGATCAACCGTTCAGCTCCAGGCCAGGACTGCTGGAGGACCGCGGCCGGATGGCCGACACTGATTTGTCAGCGCGCCCTGATATTCATTTGAGAGTCATGGGGCTATCGACAGGGCTGACGTCCTGGGAACGGAACCTTTGAGATGACACTGCCCACACCCGAGTCGCGCCTTGAGCAGGCCACCGCCCTTCTCTCTCAGGTCATCGACGTCGTGTACCGGGAAGGCGACCGGAGGTACAGTGCCCCGTATCTGATGCTGCAGGACATCCGCGATGTCCTTACCCGGCAGGAAGGCGGGGCCGAGACGGCACTGAAGGACGCAGCTGAGATGTTCCCGATGCTCTACTCGGCGCCGCGGGACGGCTTCTCCGAGTTCCATGTCACACAATGCGACCCGGACCAGCGCGTCGAAGAGAACCGCAAGTTCAGCGCGATGGTCGACGACCTCCGTGCGGCGCTCTATGGCTGATACTCCAGCTCCTGGCCCCAGCACGCGAAACCGCCCTGCCGGCGTGGCGCACACGGGCCCGGGCGCGGCCGCGCAGGGCATGCAGCTCCCCTCCACAGGTGAAGGCCGCCTGCGACCGGTGCGCAGCCGCGTACGCCACGGCAGCCTGTCCTGCGCTGACTACGGCTGTCGGCGCAGTGAGTGTCTGCGTGCCGCGCGCCAGGCACGCTCGCGCCGTGAGGCCGATCGCGCGGCAGGCCGCCGGGCCCATGTCAGCTCCGCTCCGGCAGCTGCTCACCTGAACCGGCTGCGTGAAGCCGGTATGTCCGCCGGCGACATCGCGGCGCGCTCCGGCGTTGCCGACACACTCGTCCGCCGGCTCCTCCGGCCGGAGGAAGCACGTCGGCCGCCCAGGATTCTCCGGCCGACCCAAGAGGCACTGCTCGGCCTCGCCATCCCCGCCGCACGGACAGGCCCCCGCTGCCCGGCCGGGCCCCAGCCGCCAGCGCAGCAGCCCGCCTTCAGCAACTCGCCGAACGCGGCTGGCCCGCCACCTACCTCGCCCAGCAACTCGGAACCAGCGTCTACACCCTCGCAGAAATCCGCTACCAGCGCCGTCACCACATCGACCTGCGCCTGGACCAGATGATCCGCCTGCTGCACCAGAAGCTTACGTTCACGACTCCAGCCCGCCGCGGGATCCCCCACGGCCACACCCGGCGCGCCCGCACAGCAGCATCCCGCACCGCCGCGGGAGCTCGGCTTCCGGCCGCATAGCGGGCGGGTTCGTCGCGTTCTTTGCACTTCACGCACCGGACGTGAGGGAAAGAGTGGCGGCCCTATACGACGTGCGAGGGGCAGAGGGCCGCCGTTGCCCGCGGGTCCTGTCCGCCGCGGGCAACGGCGGCCCTACGACGACCTGCCCGTCCGCGCTGCCCGGAGTGCCGGTCGAGGGTCTCGCACCATCAGTGTGGGGGAGGGTAGGGGCTCTGCTGTTCCGGCAGAAGGGTGGGGGATGCGCTGCCCGGCGGATGGTCTAGCGAGATATGCAGGCAGACCGAGCCCCGGCCCGTGGTCGGGGCCCCTGCCGGGTTTCTGGCGCGTGGCGGGTGTGGCTGGCACCGTCGAGAGGAAGGCCCTCCACGGCAACGCGGCCTTCCTGAACGGTGAATCGCCGGCACCGCCCTCTGGAGGGTGCTGCGGTGCCATGGGATGCTTCGAGCCTTCTTGTGCGCATGTGTATGCGGCTTCAGTCTTTTGACGTGACAGTGTCAGAATATTGATCATGGACGACCGTCGGCCTGAGCAGCCCCCGCCATGCCCGGAAGCCCCGCCTCCGGAGCCCGTTGATGCCCCGGAGCCGACGGGCGAGGAAGGCTCAGAGTCTGGCGCAAGGCCGGCGGATGTGCCGGAGCTGGGGGATGCGCGCGCCGCGGACACCGGGGAGGCGGACGACGCTCCGGAGCCGACGGCTGCAGAGGAGGTGGGCAGCGCACCGGAGAAGACCGGCACCCCGGAACCGGGAACCGAGCGGCCAGGCACTGAGCCCCCGGGGCCGACAGACGCGAGGAACTCGCAGGAATCGGGTGCCGGGGAAGCGGACGAGATCCCGGCATCGGAGGCCGTAGAGGGATCCGGCAGCGGGCCCGAGGATACCGACGCTCCGGAGCCGGGAGCCGAGCGTTGGGACGCTGACGCCCCGGAACCGGCGACTGCTGAGGGTGCAGACACAGACGCAGACTTCGAAGCCGTTCTGGCAGACGCACGCACGACGGATGCCGAGCAGGCAGACGGTTCCCCGGAGCCGAGGGACGCAGAAGAAGCCGACGCCCCGGAACCGGTGGACGCGGCGGACGCGGACTCCGAGCCAGGCCCAGTAGACGCGCAGGACGCGGGTGCCGAGCAGGCGGACGATGCTCCGGAGCCGGTTGCGGGCGGTCTGGACCTGGCTGATGAGGCTCCGGATCCGACGGCGCCGGTCGATGCTCCGGAGCCGACGGCTGCGGAGGACTCGCAGGAGACGGGTGCCGAGGAGGCGGACGACGCCCCGGAGCCGGAAGCCGAGCAGTGGGACGCTGAGGCTCCAGGGCCGGCGAGTGCTGAGGAAGTAGACGTCGATACCGGCCCGGCGGACGTACGCGGGGCGGATGTTGATCAGGCGGACGACGCCCGGGAGCCAGCGGATGCAGAAGAAGCCGATATCCCGGAGCCGGAGGCTGAGCAGGCCGACGTCGACGCGCCGGAATCCGTTGACGCGGTGGACGCGGATTCCGAAACAGGCCTTGTAGATGCGCACGATGCGGGTGCCGGGCAGGCGGGCGATGCTCCGGAACCGGCGACTGCTGAGGACGCAGACTCCGGGGAGGAGCCCGGTAACGACGGTGCGGAGAGCGCCGAGTCGCCGGCGGGGACCGACGAGCCTGGCGACGACAGGGATCCGGAGGGACAGGCAGCGGGCACCGGTGAAGACGGTGAAGACGCCGAGGAGGAGTCGGAGTCCGCGGAGGGCGGCGGCGACGAGGACGATGCTGAACGCAAGGCCGAGACAGATGCCAAGATCGCAGAGTTCGAAAGCCAAGGCCACGGTCCGCAACGACACCTGCACCCGAGTACCGAGGCTCTGAAGGCTCGGAAGGGCGAGCCGAAGGTCGGCGACAACGGCGACGTGAAATTCAAGGGAAACGGCCATGTCGAGACCAGGCGCCATGTGAACCCGGAGACCGGCCGCGTCAAGGACGTCAAGGCGAATGGTGGAACCAGGCCTCACGGTTGCGGGGATTATGCGACAAAGTTCGAGAACGCCGAGGACTACGTCAAAGCCGAGCAGTACCTGCGCCAAAAGGCGGAGCAGACCGGAAAGCCCAAAGTCAACGCCGCTATCGAGGAGATCTTTGGCCCGGGCGACCATTCAGGTAAATTCGAGGGATATTACGTCGATCCCGCGAAACCCAAGAACAGAGACGGAACCGTCAATCATCTTCCCGTGGACTTCCGTGGAGGGCGCATTGTCGCTGAATTCAACGAAAGTACCGGCGGACTGCATACTATGTACCCCGACCCCAGAGCCGGACGACACCCTTAGGAAGCTCCATGGACGAAAATACTCAAGACTTCATCAGCAGCGCATTCGGCCCCTCGTACATCAATGAGCCCGAGGTTCTCAAGGCGAACCTGGTGCACAGCCTCAGCGCGCCGGGCATCTTCACGAAGACCCGTAAGGCTCAGCGCGACGGGTTCGCCGAGGTGATCCGTAACCGCGATATGTCGCTGACGGACTGGGACATCATCACGGAGGGCGTGATTCGCTTCCCGACCGAGGACGAGATGTACGTGTTCCTCCAGGCGTCGTACGACTACTTCTTCGGCGACGCCCCCGAGCCGCCGGACTACCCGGAGAGCGATGAGGACTGACGTGGGCGAGCGCCAAACACTGTCACGTCGGTTGAGTTCGGGACTGGTGAGGCTTTCCGCGGATGCTGGCGGGATGCCTGCGACTTCCTGTTCGGGAGAAGCGGGAAGCAGGGTGTCCTCCCGAAAGGCTGACGGTCATGGGATGCGCGCTGGAACATGGGTCGGCCCTGCCTGGTGGCGGGTCCGGCACCCCCTGCTCCGGTGGGGCTCCGCCCGGTTCCTGGGGTCCGGCACCGCGGACACGCCACTGTCGAAGACCACATTCGGTGCGGCAAGGACACCGGATTCGGCCGCTTGCCGTCCCGCCACTTCGCCATCAATGCGGCCTGGCTCGGACGCGGCCTCGCAGCGATCGGCCTCCTCGACTGGACCCGCGTTTGCTACGGGACGGTGGGCCGGCCGATGCCGAGTCCCGGCAACTTCGTTACCGGCTGCTGCACGTTGCCGCCCGCCTCATCCAGCAGCACCTGCGCATCCGCGCGCGGCATCCCGCCGTCGTGCCGGGGCCGATGACCGCGCGACTGCCGGCAGGCCAACAGCACCTTCTCATCCAGCCCGTAGCAGGCGGCGATCCGGCAAGGAAGCGGCAACGTCGGCTCCCCGGTGAGAGGAGACAGACGGACCCATCGACTACGGGCCTGCCGTATCCGTGGGAGGAACGGGCGATAGCCGGCGGGCCAGGGCCGCCGTGCCGCTGGGAGGAGTCATCTTCGTGAGCGATGGTGCTTCTCCGCCCCCGTTCGACGGGGAAGCGACGATCGCGGCCCTGGAGGTTAGCGTCGGACTTCCGTGGCGTGGGACCGCGGAACGGCCGGTCCGGCTCGGGGACCTGCCTGTCGACCGCTGCGGCATGGTGATAGGCGACGCCGCCGGACTGGACGCCTGGACGGGAATGGACGACGAGCCGGCCGACGGGCTCGCCGATGTCTTCTACTGGGGCCGGTGCGAGGAGGAGGCATACGCCCGGTTCGGTGGTGAGCGGATCGCGCAGTACGGCGTCGACGGACCGCACGGCTGGCTGGACGTCCCGGTAGCTGAAGCGACTGCACGCGCGGCCGAACTGTCCGCCTGGCGCGACCGCCACCACGGCAAAGGCCTCATGGTCTCGGTCGACGAACACACCGATGTCCACCGCTTCCAGCGGGCCGGATGGCACCACCCGCTCCGCGTCGGCGCGATCGAGGTCGGCGGCTGCCAGGCGCTCGGGATCGAATGGGACCAGGGCGACCACGCGATCAGGCACCACGGCGAGCGGACCGCCGGTCAGATCTACCCGGTCACCCTCGAAGCCGACGAGGCAGGAGAGACGGTGATGCGATGGAGCATCCCGCCCTACGCCGTCGACGGCCAAGACGCCTGCCACGGGTAGCCATGCCAGGATGTGCGAATGGTGACACCCCGTGCCCGCTCCCGTGTGCGGGAGATCAGCGACACTGAGCTGGCTGCTTTCCTGGCACACGAGGCTCTCCTGGCCATACGTGTTCTGGCCCGGCGCGCCAAGATGTCCCCGCATGAGAATTCGTCCGCCGAGGTCATCGAGCAGATCAACGAACTGGCCGAATTTTGCAGCGACATGCAGGCCGCGGCCACCCCGCGTCCCAGGCGGCCCTCCCGCGGCCGTCCCATCCCCAGCAGGCGGGAACAGGCGATGCACGACCGGCCGATGATCTACCCGTGGAACGCCGCCGGTGAAGAGCGGCGGGCGTGGATACTGGGCCGTATCGACGAGGCCGGGTACCAGTGGACACCACCACCTGCGCTACCGGCCCCTCGCAAGGACATGCCACCCTTGAGCCTGCGCCAGCGCCTGAGTCTGCGGTTCGGCTGGCCGGTGAAAGCCCGAAAGCCCCGCTGAGTTGTTAGTGGCCAGTTGGAATTGGCTCTTCGGCACTTTCCGTGAGCGGGTGATCTTGGGGTAACTCCTCCCGGTGGGGGATCATGGTTCTGAGCTGCTGAAAGTTCTCTTCCCGCATCTGGCGGAGGTCGTTGTCACTGGTGTCGTCCGGGTCGGCAGGTCCGTACGGATCTCCGCCCGATGCAGCGCGCCGACTGCTTGGTGCCCGGGGTGCGGCACGCCTTCGGCGCGCGTGCACAGCCGCTACGGCCGCAGGCTCGCCGACGCCGCGGTTGCCGGGCAGGAGACAGCGATCGACCTCGAGGTCCGTCGCTTCTTCTGCGACCACGCCGACTGCGGGAAGAAGACCTTCGCCGAGCAGCTCGAGCACCTCACCTTCCGGTACGGCCGACGGACCATATCGCTTCAACGCTTACTTCAGCAGGTCGCGTTGGCTCTCGGCGGACAGGCCGGCGAACGCCTCGCCCAACACCTGGCCGCCCCGGTGAGCGGGCCCACCCTGCTGCGGATGATCCGTTCCATGGAACTGCCGGAGGTGCCCGCGCTGAGGGTGCTCGGTGTCGACGAGTTCGCCTTCCGCCGAGGCCGGCGCTTCGGAACCATCCTCATCGATATGGCCGCCCACCATCCCGTCGATGTCCTGCCTGATCACACGTCCGACACCTTCGCCGACTGGCTCCGCGGGCACCGCAGATCGGCACGGTCTGCCGGGACCGCGGAGGGGCCTTCGCCGAGGGCGCTGAACGGGGCCGGTCCGGAATCTCGCAGGTCGCAGACAGGTGGCATTTGCTCCACAACCTCACCAAAGGGCTGGAGAAGACCGTCACCCGGCATCGCTCCTGCCTGAAAAGCCCGCAGTCCGACGTCGGGCAACCTGCCGACTCCGCCAAGGCCTCCGGCGAGGAGACCCCCTACGAGCGCAAGATCCGTGAACGGCACCGCGATGTCCAGGAGCTGTTCCAGCGGGGGCTGACCATCGACGCGATCAGTGCACGGCTCGGGCTCGACCGCAAGACCGTTCGCCGCTATGCCCGCGCCGCCACTGCCGAGTCGCTGATGCGTGAGAGGCCCAGCCGCTCCAGTGCGCTGACACCGCACAAGCCATATCTCGCACGCCGGTGGGCCGAAGGATGCAACAGCGCACAGACCCTGCGTGACGAGATCGCCGCCCGTGGCTACCAGGGCTGCCGCAAGAGTGTCCGCCGCTTCCTCAACACCCTCGCCCGGCACAACGGGCCACGAGCCGTGCCCCCGCCACCGCCCGCGGTCGCCGACGTCGTCCGGTGGATCATCGGCCGCCCAGAGAATCAAAACGACCAGGCCTGCCAGGACCTCAAGGACGTCTGTAGCCGCTGCACGGAGATCGCCGAAGCCTGCCATCTGGCCAGAGGCTTCGCCACCATCCTCCGCCGCCGCGACGGGCACCGCCTGGGCGACTGGCTCACCCAGGCCAACGAGTCCCAGGTCAAGGAGATCCGCACCTTCGCCAACGGGCTCCGCAAGGACCTCGCCGCCGTCACCGCCGGCCTCACCCTCCCGCTGAACTCCGGCGCCGTCGAAGGCAACGTCACGAGAATCAAGCTCCTCAAACGCCAGGACTACGGACGTGCCGGATTCGACCTCCTTCGAAGACGCATCCTGCTCGCGCACTGACCCCCGCCCCGACGCTGCCTCCCGTCACCATTTACTACGGCCCATCGGGCAGTAGCTGGACGACACCAACCCAGGGAAAGTCGCCTGTCGTGTGAACCGCACGGACTCGCCACCGGCCGGCTGGCAGAGCAACCGGAGCCTGCTCAGGCTGCTGGTCGCGTGCCGAGGCGAGTTCGCCGTTCCGGCCTGCCTGTTCAGTCGGGGCCGCCGGGTCACGGCTGGGTCGGGGAGTCTGCTCTGGCACGTTGCCAAAGATCATGCGGTGCCCGCGGGCTGTGTCCACGTACTCGCGGACGCGGTGAATCAGCCCGTCCCGGAGCTCGAAGAGGAAGCAGTAGTCGTTGGTGTAGGGGTTGCCGTTGGCGAGCGTCGCTGTCATGGTCGCCTCCACGGTCACCCGGTCGCCGTCGGTGTGAGACCCGTGGAAGGTGACGTTGACGTCACGCGCGAACAGGCGGGGGAAGCCCTCGGTGAAGAAGTGCACGATTGCCTTCCTGCCCACCATGTGGTTGGTCGACTTGAGCGCGACGGCAGTGGCGTTTCCAGGGGGTGACAGCCATTCGGCGTCCTCGGTGAGGACCGCAGAGATCTGGTCAGGGTTGCTGCTGGCAAACGCCTGGAAGGCGTCCTGGATGATGTTGTGGCTCATGAGTCCACTGTCACCGTGGCTCCGCGCCGGCGTCTTGGACAAATGTTCCAGGCGCTCTCTTCTTAGCATGGGGGCATGCCGTTGACCGTGTACGAGCATGGGGCTGTGGCCGGGTGGGATGTCGCGAGGCCGCTGAGGCCCAGCCGGGCAGCCGGCATCAGCCTGGCCGGATTCCGGGACCGGAGTGCGGTCCCTGCCGACCTGCCGGTGATCCCGCACCCGGCCGTCACTGTGGTTGTCGCGTTCGGCGACGGCTCGCTCGTCATGGGCGACGCCAGCGGCTGGCAGCAGCGTGGAAGTCTCGTCGCCGGGCTCGTGCCCGGTGCGGTCCGTATGCGGGGCGAGAACGTCACGTGCGTAGAGGTGCGCTTGTCCCCGGTGGTCGCGCACGCTGTGCTGGGTGTCCGCCCGGCGGAACTGGACCGTACCGTGGTCGCCCTCGACGACCTGTGGGGCCGGGACGCGGCACGGCTCCGGGAACAACTGGGCGATGCACCGTCATGGGAGGACCGTTTCGCGATGACGGATGCCCTGCTCTCCCGTCGCCGTGGGACGGGGCCACCAGCGGAACCGGAAGTGGTCAGGGCCTGGGACCGGATCGTCGTCAGCCGCGGCTCGGTCAGGGTCGAGGATCTGGCGGCCGAGGTCGGCTGGAGCCGCAGACGCCTGTGGTCCCGGTTCCGGTCGCAGATAGGCCTGCCTCCCAAGCGCGCTGCGACGCTGGTCCGCTTCCGCCATGCCGCCCACCGCTTGACCGCGGGCCACAGTGCAGCCTGGGTCGCAACGGAGTGCGGTTACGCCGACCAGTCCCATCTCCACCGGGAGATCCTGGCGTTCACAGGAATGACTCCGGCAACCCTGGCCGCCGACCCAGGACTGGCGGTGGACGACATCGCGTGGGCAGGCACAGCGCCGACGGAAACAGGCTGACACCCCGCCACGCAGTACGCAACACTCGCCACGGACGAAGGCTCCCACCCCGTAGAGCGCAATCTGCGCTCCCCCCAACTGATGGCTGCTGTCCGTAAAATTGGATCTGGCCGTACGTGGGGAATTTGAACTGGCCGCCGTCACTGAGTCTCGGCGGCTACGGGAAGTGCTTTCCAGCACTCGAAGCAACGCAGGCCAG
This sequence comes from Streptomyces telluris, assembly GCF_024519335.1. Taxonomy (NCBI): domain Bacteria; kingdom Bacillati; phylum Actinomycetota; class Actinomycetes; order Kitasatosporales; family Streptomycetaceae; genus Streptomyces; species Streptomyces telluris. The sequence goes on along the minus strand of NZ_JANIID010000027.1, from coordinate 24 downwards.
ACTCGTGAACAGCCTGCGGCGCTA
>NZ_JANIID010000026.1:0-131463 GCF_024519335.1 Streptomyces telluris | reverse complement strand
GGGGGGGGGGGGGGGGGGGGGGGGGGGGGGGGGGGGGGGGGGGGGGGGGGGGGGGGGGGGGGGGTCGGGGGCGTCGCGTAATCCGGCGCCGCCGGTGTCGTGGAGGTCGTAGTAGAGGATCTCGCGGCCGTCCGCGAGCTTGGCTGCGGTCTTCCTCACCGGGCTCACGGGTTTCTTTCTCCCCACCCCGCCCCTTCCCGTAACTGGGGGCAAGCCCCCAGACCCCCCGTATCGCGCTGAACGCGCTCGTCCTCAAACGCCGGACGGGCTGAATTTTGTGGAGCCGCCCGGCGGTTGAGGAACGGGGTCCGGGGCGAAGCCCCGTGCTACGGAGCCGCAGGGCCCCTCTGCGGGGGCAGCGGGCCCGGACCGGCGGCCGCCCGGTCCAGAAGACCCGTGCGCGCCGCCAGGGCCGCCGCCTCCAGGCGCGAACCCACCCCCAGCTTCATCAGCACCCGCTGCACGTGCGTCCGGGCCGTGCTCGGCGCTATGCCCATGCCTGCCGCGATCAGCCGGGTGTCCTCGCCCTCCGCGACCCTGACGAGGACCTCCACCTCCCGCGGCGTGAGGAGCTGCAGGAGCCGCGCGCCCTCGTCGTCCGGCTGGGCGGCGGGGTTGAGGAGCTCCGTGAACGCCCCTTGCAGGAGCTGGGGATCGACCGCGGCCTCGCCCGCCCTCGCCTTCATCATGGCGCGCTCCACGCCTTCGATCCGCTCGTTGTGCCGCACGTAGCCCGATGCGCCGGCGGCGAAGGCCGCGGCGATGCCGAGCGGGCTCGGCACGGGGCCGAGCACCACGACGGCCACCTGGGGCCGGTCGCGCTTGATGCGGACGATCGGATCGAAGACACCCGGCTCGGCCGGGGTGGCGGTGCCCAGCAGGCACACTTCGGGAGCGCGGCTCACCACCAGGTCGGCGGCGCCCGCGCTCGGCGCGGCCGCGGCCAGGACCCGGTGCCCGCGCAGCTTCAGGGCCGAGGCGAGCGCCTCGGCCAGCAGTCGGTGATCATCGACCACCATGAGCCGCACGCCCATGCGCTTGCCCCCTGTCGCCCCGCGTACGTCTCTACGTCTCCTTGTCGACCCCTCGACCCCGGAAGCTACACGCTTGTTCGACGTTGCGCGCCCCTTACCGGTGAGAAGTCCCCCGGAATGCCGAAATCCCTGCCAATCGCGTGTACTTCGAGACTGAAACGGATCGTTCAGGCACGGCAGCGCGACGGGCAGGGATACGACGACAATTGTGCTTGATCACGGCGCCAAGCGGTCGGAAACCGCTGTCACGGCGGCGCCGTGATCATGTGGTGTCAACGGAGGCGTCAGCTTCGCGCGTCAGCTCTCACCGAAGATCAGCATGGTGTACTGCTTGCCGAGACCGGCCGTGGTGCGGTGCGCGTAGTTCGTACCGAGGAAGAGCCGGCCCTGGGCCCACAGACCCTGCTGGAAGTCGGGCGAGAGCTCCCGCTCCGGCCGGGACGTCTCGTCGGCGTTCTTCAGCAGCACCTCGCCCTTGTACGTCTTGGGGTCGATGCGCATGACCTTGCCGCCCGCGTTGTACGTCGGGATCTGGTACGCGATCGGGTAGCCGTCCTGGTCGATGCCGAGCGGCACCAGGCTGGAGCCGGGCGTGCCGTCCGTCTTGCCCTTGGTCTGGCCGTTGGACAGGTCGAAGGCGACGATCTCGTTGACGCGGCCGGCCTGGTTCGGGTCGCCCGAGGCGTGGTCCTCGGTCGGCATGTAGAGCGTGTCCTTCGTGACGACCATCTTGGTGCAGCCCTCGACCTCGGTCGCCGGGCAGCGCGGCTCGTACTTGCCGTTGTCCGTGGAGATCTTGCTGCGGAGCTTGCCCTCCTTGGCGCTGTCGTCGATCACGAAGAAGTCGGACGCGCCGTTGCCCTTGTTGCCACCGGCGTTGACGCCGACGACGAGCGGGTCGGTGGAGGCGATGTGCGGCCAGGTCAGGCCGGGCGGCATCTGGTACGAGGACTTCACCGCACCGGACTTGGGGTCGAGCGTCTCGATCTTGACGATGCCGCGCTCGATGTCACCGCAGCGGCGCACGGCGACGAGCTTCTCGCCGCCGCCGTAGCCGGCGTCGCGGCAGTCGTCGCCGTCGGCCTTGGGCTTCCACAGCTCCTTGCCCTCCGCCAGCGACCAGGCGGCTCCGCCGCTGATGCCGCCCGCGGCGACCGTGCCGCCGCCGATGGTGACCTCGGAGAAGCTCACGTCGCGGTCACCGGACTTGACGGAGTTCTGCCAGAGCTTGGCGCCCTTGTTGACGTCGAAGGCGATGACCTGGGTGCAGGGGCCGCCGTACTTCTTCTCCGCGCTGGGCTTGCCGTCGCTGACCAGGACGACGGCCTTGCCGTCGCTGGTGGCCTTCGGGCTGGCCCAGCACACGGCGCCGTCGAGCGGGAGCTCCCACTTCTTGCCGCCTGACAGGCCATAACCGACGATCTTGTAGATGTCGGCCTTGGCCACCGCCTGGTCGGTGGCCCACATGCCCTTCATGTTGACGAGGTCGTCGACCTTCTCCTGCTCGACGTTGAAGAGCAGCTTGCCGGCGCCGGTCTTCGGCTTCTCGCCACCGCCGCCCTTGCCGCCCTTGTTGCCGGTGCCGCCGGTCTGGCCGTTGCTGGCGACGTCGGGCTTGTCCTCTTCACCGCTGCCGCTGGTGGCGAACCAGATGCCACCGCCCGCGAGGACGAGGACCGCGGCCACGGCGCCGGCGATGATCGCCATGCGCTTCTTCTTGGCGGCGTCACCGCCGTTGCCACTGTTGCCACCGGGCGCGCCGGGGTACTGGCCGGGCGCGCCGTACGGGCCGGGCTGCTGCTGCGGGTACGCGCCGTACTGCGGGTAGCCCTGCGCGGGCTGGCCGGCGGGCGGCTGGCCCGGGCCGGGGTAGCCGTAGCCGCCCGGGGGCGGGCCCTGCGGGGCGCCCGGCGGGGGCGGCGGCGTCTGCGGAGCCCCGGCGGGCGGTGCGGGCGGTGTCTGCGGGTAGCCGTAGCCGGGCGGCTGCGGGGCTGCCTGCGGCGGCTGCGGCGGGGACTGGGGCGCGGGCGTGGGCTGCTGCGGCGGATAGCCGTACGAGGGGCTGGGTGCCCCGAAGCCCTGCGGCGGCTGGTTGGGCGGCTGGGGCGGGGGCGGTGTTGACATCAGCTTTCCTCGTTGCGGCGGGGCTGGCGGATGTTCTTTTTATCACCCGGTACTGACGGGACACGGCTCGATACCGGGCCGTGACAAGACTGTTGCCGGTGCCGCACAACCTTTCACCTGCGAGGCAGGTGAAAGGTGGCCACGCCACCCTTCGAACCGCCGCGACGGCGCGCGGCCACAACGGCGGTACCCGGCGGTGCCGGTCCGGCCTCAACTCGTACGGCACCGCCGAAAACCGGCATCGTGGCTGATCGCCGTTGCGGCGGGAACTTCTTGCCTGACGGCAAGGGGCCGACCGAGGCGGCCCCGCACCACAACGGTGCGGGGCGACCCGCCGGCCGCGGCAAGCGCTACGCGTCCTCCGCCAGTTCGAGCCAGCGCAGCTCCAGCTCTTCGCGTTCGCCCGCCAGCTCCCGCAGTTCCGCGTCCAGCTTGGCGACCGCCTCGAAGTCGGTGGCCTGTTCGGCGATGCGCGCGTGCAGCTTCGCCTCCTGCTCGCTGATGCGGTCCAGGCGGCGCTCGATCTTCTGCAGTTCCTTCTTCGCGGCGCGCGCGTCCCCGGCCGACTTCTGCTTCACGGCGCTCGCCGCGGCCGCGGCCGGAGCGACGGCGGGCACGGCAGCCTCGATGACGCGCTGCCGCCGCTCCAGGTACTCGTCCAGGCCGCGCGGCAGCATCCGCAGCGCCTGGTCCCCGAGGAGCGCGAAGACGCGGTCGGTGGTGCGTTCCACGAAGTACCGGTCGTGGCTGATGACGACCATCGAGCCCGGCCAGCCGTCGAGGAGGTCCTCCAGCTGGGTCAGCGTCTCGATGTCCAGGTCGTTGGTGGGCTCGTCGAGGAACAGGACGTTGGGCTCGTCCATCAGCAGGCGCAGGATCTGCAGGCGCCGGCGCTCACCGCCGGAGAGGTCGCCGACCGGCGTCCACTGCTTCTCCTTCGTGAAGCCGAACTTCTCGCACAGCTGTCCCGCCGTCATCTCCCGGCCCTTGCCGAGGTCGACGCGGTCGCGCACCTGCTGGACGGCCTCCAGGACCCGCTTCGCCGGGTCGAGTTCCGCCACCTCCTGGGAGAGGTACGCGAGCTTGACGGTCTTGCCGACCGCGACCTTGCCCGCGGCCGGCTGCTTCTCGCCCTCGCTGCCCGCGGCCTCCGCCAGGGCCCGCAGCAGCGAGGTCTTGCCCGCGCCGTTGACGCCGACGAGGCCGATCCGGTCGCCCGGGCCCAGCTGCCAGGTCAGGTGCTTGATGAGGACCTTCGGGCCCGCCTGGATCGTCACGTTCTCCAGGTCGAAGACCGTCCTGCCCAGCCGCGAGCTCGCGAACTTCATCAGCTCGGCGCTGTCCCGCGGCGGCGGCACGTCCGCGATCAGCTCGTTGGCGGCCTCGATGCGGAAGCGCGGCTTGCTCGTGCGGGCCGGGGCGCCGCGGCGCAGCCAGGCGAGCTCCTTGCGCATCAGGTTCTGCCGCTTGGCCTCCTCCGTCGCGGCGATGCGCTCGCGCTCGGCACGGGCGAAGACGTAGTCGCTGTAGCCGCCCTCGTACTCGTGGACGACGCCGCGCTGCACGTCCCACATGCGCGTGCAGACCTGGTCCAGGAACCAGCGGTCGTGCGTGACGCACACCAGCGCCGAGCGGCGCCCCCGCAGGTGGCCGGCGAGCCAGGAGATGCCCTCGACGTCGAGGTGGTTGGTGGGCTCGTCCAGGACGATCATGTCCTGGTCGGCGATCAGCAGCTTCGCGAGCGCGATGCGGCGGCGCTCGCCACCCGACAGCGGGCCGATGACCGTGTCCAGGCCGTCGGCGAAGCCCGGCAGGTCCAGCCCGCCGAAGAGGCCCGTGAGCACGTCGCGGATCTTCGCGCTGCCCGCCCACTCGTGATCGGCGAGGTCGCCGATGACCTCGTGCCGGATCGTGGCGGCCGGGTCCAGCGAGTCGTGCTGCGTGAGGACGCCCAGGCGCAGGCCGCCGGCGTGCGTGACGCGGCCCTTGTCGGCCTCCTCCAGCTTGGCGAGGATCCGGATCAGGGTGGTCTTGCCGTCACCGTTGCGGCCGACCACACCGATCCGGTCGCCCTCGTTCACGCCGAGGGAGATGCCGTCGAGCAGTGCACGGGTGCCGTACACCTTGTCGACGGCTTCCAGATTGACGAGGTTGGCTGCCATGCCGCTCCTTGTGTGGGGTTCCTGGCTTCCAGGATCCCATGCCGGGAAACGTCGCCCGGAGGTCAGGCCCGGGCCGCCTCCACGGGCCGGGACCGCAGCGCCCACCAGGTGGGAACGAGCGTCGCGGCCAGCGTCAGGACGAGCCCTCCGCCGATCACCGTCAGGGCGATCCCGGGCGGCCCGGAGATCGCCCCCGCCCCGCCCAGCGCGTACCCGAAGGGCACGAGCGTGCTCGCCGCGGCCACCCCGCCGAGCAGCAGGCCGGTCACGGCCACCAGGGCGCCCTCCACCGTCATCATCCGCAGCACCTGCCCCCGCGTGGCCCCCGTGAGCCGCTGCAGCGCGAACTCCTTGCGGCGGTTCCCCACGGAGACGGCCGTCGTATTGACGACCGACAGGGCCGTGTACGCCACGAGCATCGCGATGATCAGGTAGTTCACGGATGCCTGCGTGCGGCTGCTCTCCGCCTGCGCGGCCGTCACCGCGTCCCGCCCGGCCACCTTCAGCCCCGGGTGCTGCGCGGCGAGCGCACCGAGGTCGGCCATCAGCCGGCCGCGGTCCCCGGCCGCCGCCCGTACGAGGAGCTGCGCCGGGAGCCCGGCCGTCGTGTGCGGCGCCAGCAGCTCCGCGCTCGTCAGCGCCGTGTCGAACCTGTCGCGCCCCTTGAACAGCGCCACGATCCGTACGTCCGCCCGTGCCCCGTCCCCCAGGCGCAGGGTGATCGTGTCCCCCACGGTGCGGTGCATGCGGTGCGCCACGGTCTCCGGCAGGGCGACCGCGTTGCCGCGCAGGCCGTCCAGGCTGCCCGCGCTCGCCGTGACGGCGAGGATCCGTCCGACGCCCTCCGCGCTCACGCCCTGCAGCGGCAGGCCCTTCTTGTTCTCGTCACCGTCGTGCGGCTTCTCTGTGTGCGCCTTGCTGGTCACGTACGCGCCGGCCCCCGCGACGCTCGGCAGCGCCCGTACGCGGGACAGCAGCGCCGGGTCCACCCCGCCCGCGGCGGAGGTCAGGACGGCATCGGCCCGCAGGTTGTCCGCGAAGGCCTTGTCCGCCACGGCGGCCGTGGTCGTCTGCAGGTACAGGTTCCCGGTGGCGATGGCGCTGGCCAGCATGACCGGCGTCGCGATCGCCGCCACCTTCGCCGTACGGGCGCGGCAGTTGAGCACGGCGAGACGGCCGGCGGGCCCGGTCAGGGCTCGCACGGGCCAGTGCAGGAGGAGAGTGACGAGTTTGGTGAACCACGGGCCGAGGAGGGCGAGCGCGATGGCACAGCACATGACCGTCGGCCCCGCCGTGCTGGCCGCCACCGGCCCGCGCAGGACCAGCACCGTGACGAGCGCCAGCGCGACCGTCCCGGCCAGGAACAGCAGCCCCGCGACGATGCGCACCGGATGCAGGCCCGGCTTCTGCACGGCCGCCTCCCCCAGTGCCTCCACGGGCTTCGCCCGCACGGCCCGCATGCTGCCGAGCAGTCCGCCGCCCACGGCGGTCAGCAGCAGCGCCCCGTACGCGGGCATCGCCGGGATCCAGCCCTGCCGGAACCGGACCGTCTCCGCCACCATGCCGCTGTCCACCAGGGCGTCGAAGAGCCACCGCCCCACGACGGGCCCTGCGGGCCAGGCCGCGGCGCCGGCGAGAGCCATCACCATGAGGGTCTCGCCCAGCAGCATCCGGCGGAGCTGGCCCGTGCTCGTACCGATGGCACGCAGCAGCGCCAGCTCACGGCTGCGCTGCGACGCGGCGAGGGCCACGGTCCCGGCGACCACGAAGGCCGCAACGAGGATCACGAGCCCGCCCACGACGCCCGACAGCGCGATCAGGTCCTCGCCGCCCTGCAGCACCTCGGGGTGCTCCACGGCGCCCCGGTCGTCACCGGAGAGGAGAGTGACGGGGTTACCGGCGAGGGCCTCGCCCATGCCCTTGCGGACGGCATCGAGCTGCGCGCCGGGGGCGAGAGTGACGGCGATGTCCGCAACGGTCTCCGGCCGCCCGGAGAGGCGAGCCGCCTCGGCCGTGGAGAAGAAGAGGGTGGCCTGCGGGACGGCTGCGCGGGCGCGGGCGATGCCGCTGACGGTGTACGTGGCGGCGCTGCCGTGCGCGGCGATACGGATACGGTCGCCGGTCGTGGCGCCTGCGCGGCGGGCGGTCGCCGCGTCGAGGACGACGTCGTTGCGCGTGACCGGTTCGCTGCCCGCGGTCAGTCCGTACGGGGTGAGGGCGGCGGATTCCCAGCCATGGGCTTGGGCCTTGACCTCGGCGTCGCCGAGCACAGCGGCGTCGAACGTCCGCTCACCGGTCGCGGACCGGACGCCGGGCACGGCGCGCGCCTTGTCGACAAGAGCGGCCGGCAGCGGGACCCGTTCCGGGAGAGCCGTCTTCTTCTTGTGCTTCTTGCCGGTCGCGACCTCGTGCGTGCGGTCGCCCGTGATGAGCAGGTCCGCGCCCACGAGGCGCTCCGGAGGCGCGACATTACGGATGCCGGTCTCCATCAGGCCCCCGCAGGCCATGACGAGGGTGGCGCCGATCAGCAACGCGAGGAAGGTGGCGGTGAAACCGCCGATTCTGTAGCGCAGCGACCGCGCTGCGAGCTTGCCCATCACGGGGTTCAACGCTAGGGACGCGGAGCGGCGCGCCCCATGGGATCAGCGGGTGGATAAGGAGTGGGGGTAGCCCTACCCCCACAGCCGGTGAACGGGGGAACTAAAGCCACTGCCGGCCAGAGCCCTGATGGGGCATCTGCGCAGGAGTCGGCGGCGGAAGCTTCTGCAGCTTCGACTTCACCGTCATGTTCCAGATCAGCGTGAAGGGGGTGAAGAGGACCAGGGACATCGGGCTCCACCAGCCCTGCATCAGCGTCTTGCTCGTCATGTCACGCTCGATCGCGAGGCCGCAGTTCCGGCAGAACGGCCCCTTCTGGTGCATGAAGCTCATGTAGATGAGCAGGCCCTGGTGTCGCCGGATCGTCGCCTCGACGGCCGGGAACCCGCCGCACACGCGGCACGTGGGCCCCGTGGGCATCGGGCCGGGCGCGGGCGCGTGTCCCTGCGCGGGATAGCCGTACGGGTTCTGGCCCTGGTACGGGTTCTGCTGCTGATAGGGCGGCGGAGTCGCCACGGTGAAACCCCCGATTCGGGCGCCCCTTCGGGGCGCGGAATCGCAGAGCCTAACCGACAGTGATCGTCGCCCCGGGCACCGGCCCCGCCGCCACCCGGACCGCCCGGCACGTACCGGACGACCGCAGCGCCTCCGCGACCTTCTCGGCCTCCGCCTCGTCGCTCACGAGGAACGCCGTCGTCGGGCCGGAGCCCGAGACCATCGCGGCAAGCGCGCCCGCCTCCGTACCCGCGTCCAGCGTCGCGCGCAGCGACGGCCGCAGCGAAACCGCCGCCTCCTGCAGGTCGTTGCTCACCGCACCCGCCAGCGCCACCGGGTCACCCGCCCGCAGGGCGTCCATGAGGGCAGGCGACGGGTCCGGCTCCGGCACGAACGAGTCGGCCCGCAGACGGTCGCACTCCCCGTACACCGCCGGCGTCGACAGCCCCCCGTCCGCAACCGCGAACACCCACCAGAAGCTCCCGCCCGTCTCGACCGGCGTCAGGAGCTCGCCCCTCCCCCGCCCCAGCGCCGTGCCGCCCACCAGGCTGAACGGCACGTCACTGCCGAGCTCGGCGCAGATCTCCAGCAGGTCCTCGCGCGAGGCCTGCGTGCCCCACAGCGCGTCGCACGCAAGCAGCGCGCCCGCACCGTCCGCGCTGCCGCCGGCCATGCCACCCGCGACGGGGATGTCCTTCTCGATGTGGATGTGGACGTTCGCCTCGCGCCCGTGCCGCGCGGCCAGCGCCAGCGCCGCCCGGGCCGCCAGGTTGGAGGGGTCCAGCGGAACCTTGTCCGCGTCCGGCCCCGAGCACGTCACCCGCAGCTCGTCCGCCGGCGCCACCGTGACCACGTCGTACAGGCCGACCGCCAGGAAGACGTTGGCGAGGTCGTGGAAACCGTCCGGGCGGAGCGGGCCCACCGCGAGCTGGACGTTGACCTTGGCGGGTACGCGAACGGTCACGGACACGGAGCGGGCTCCTCGGGTCGTACGGGACAGAGTCACGCACGATCGTACGGGGGATGCGGGTGTCCGCCGGAAGACGGCAGGAGGTGACGGGGGCGCAGGGGTGGGGGCCCGGGGCGCTGACGTGTATGTGCGGGCCCGTCGCGGGTGCCCGTGACGGGCCCGGGGTACCGGCCCGTGAATATACGGCCCCGGACCCCCGCCCCGGAGCCCCCGGCGCCGGACCCCCGTACGCCTCAGCCCTGCTTGTTCTCCGCGATCGCCGCGAACTCGTACACCGTCAGCGCCTCGCCCCGTGCCTGCGGCGAGATTCCGGCGGCGACCAGCGCGGCCTCGGCCGCGGCGGCCGAGCCGGCCCAGCCGGCCAGCGCCGCCCGCAGCGTCTTCCGCCGCTGTGCGAACGCGGCGTCCACGACCGCGAAGACCTCGGCCTTCGTCGCCGTCGTCTCGATCGGCTTGTCGCGCCGCACCAGCGACACGAGACCCGAGTCGACGTTCGGCGCCGGCCAGAACACGTTCCGCCCGATCGCGCCGGCCCGCTTGACCTCGGCGTACCAGTTGGCCTTCACGGACGGGACGCCGTAGACCTTGTTGCCGGGGCGGGCGGCGAGCCGGTCCGCGACCTCGGCCTGGACCATCACCAGCGTGCGCTCGATGCTCGGGAAGCGGTCGAGCATGTGCAGCAGCACCGGCACGGCGACGTTGTAGGGAAGGTTGGCGACGAGAGCCGTAGGGGCAGGCCCGGGCAGCTCCTGCACGTGCATGGCGTCGCTGTGGACGAGCGAGAAGCGCTCCGCCCGCTCCGGCATGCGCGCGGCGATGGTCGACGGCAGGGCCGCCGCCAGCACGTCGTCGATCTCGACGGCGACGACCCGGTCGGCCGCCTCCAGCAGGGCGAGGGTCAGGGACCCCAGACCGGGGCCGACCTCGACGACGGTGTCGTCGGGCCGGACCTCGGCGGTGCGGACGATGCGCCGGACCGTGTTGGCGTCGATCACGAAGTTCTGGCCGCGCTGCTTGGTGGGGCGCACCCCGAGGGCTGCGGCCAGCTCGCGGATGTCGGCAGGGCCGAGCAGGGCGCCGGACTCGTCTGTACTGGGGCTGGAGCTCACCCGTGAAGTTTACGGCCGCACACGGGCCACGGGCTCGCCCCCCGGCTGACGTACAGCTTCTTGGCCCGCAGGGTCTGCTCGGCGGCGGGCGCGTCCTGGGGGCGCCCGGTGCCGCCGAGGGAGTGCCAGGTGTGCGTGTCGAACTGGTAGAGGCCCCCGTAGGTGCCGGAGGGGTCGACGGCGTCGGGCCGGCCGCCGGCCTCGCACTGGGCGAGCCCTTCCCAGTTCAGGCCGTCCGAGGTCTGCACCGCGACGGGCCGGGCCTTGGTGCCGACCCTGACGATCTGGGTGCGGGGCTGCCGGACGGTCTCGGAGGCGATGCGCTTGGGCTTCTGCTTGACGCCGTTGACGGTGCGCAGGGCGTACGTGATGCGTTCCACGCCCTTCTCGCCACGCTGGGAGACGACCTCGGTGCCCTTGAAGAGGCCGGGGTCGTCGTGGCGCTCGGTGGTGAAGTCGATGGGCTCCTCGCGGACCTCCTCGCTGCCGGTGATCCGCATGACGGAGATCGTCTGGCCTTCGCGGGGGAAGCTGTCGGGGCTGACGGAGGTGGTGTCCTCGCCGTGGAGGGTGATGCCGGCCTGCTCGATGGCCTCGTGGACGGTGGCGGCGTTGGTGCGGATGGTGCGCTCGCGGCCGTCGGCCATGAAGGTGACGGTGCGCTCCGTGCGGACGTGGAGGTCCAGGCCCTCGCGGCGGATGGGGGCGGACCGGTCCGTCGACAGGTAGGCCCCTTCGGCGCGGACGCCGAGCTGGCGCAGGGCGCCGTCGACGGTGCGGGCGGTGGTCCACATGCGCTGGTGTTCGCCGTCGAGGGTGAGGGTGACGGGGCGGCCGTAGCGGACGGTGATCTCGTCGCCGCGGGCGAGGTCGTGGCCGGGGCCGGGGAAGACTGCGTCGTGCTCGCCCAGGGTCATGCCCTGGTCGGCGAGGAGCTCGTCGACGTCGTCGGCGAAGGTGTGGAGCTCGCGCGAGGTGCCGTCGATGTTGAGGTGGACGGTCTTGTCGTCCGCGACGAAGGCGGAGGTGCCGCCGGCCAGGAAGGCGACGACGAGGGCCTGCGGGAGCAGTCTGCGCAGGGCGTCGGGGCGCTCGCCGGGGCGCTTGCGGCCGCGACCGCCGGAGCGTCGGGGGGCGGCGGGATCCGCCGCGTCCGCGCCGGGGCCCGCGTCCGGCGCAGGATCCGCCTCGGCCCCGTCGTACGCCTCCCTGCCGGGACCGCCGAGGCCGCCGGGACCGACGGGATCGGCGGGCTGCCGCGGCAGGTGCGGCGCCTCGTAGGGACGCTCGTGACCGGTGCCGGCCGCCCCCTCGCGGGGCTCGGGCAGGAAGGGGTCGTACGAGCCGGGGGTACCGGCACCACCGGACGTACCGCCGGCAGGCACCGGCACCTGGACGGGTTCGTATATCGGGTAGGGCCCGACGGGGGCCACGTAGGCGGCGTACAGGTCGTAGCGGCCGTCGTGCGGATCGTACGGGTCGTACGGCGCATACGGACCGTAGGGGTCATACGGGTCGTACGGCGGTGCTTCCGCCGCACCGCTGCGTGCGGCGCGGGGGCTGCCCTGTGCATGAGTCACGTGACGCTCCCCTGGGTCGGGCTTCGGCCCGGGACTGTAGCGGAGGGAGCATCACTCTCCAAAGTCGGATCATCACACGGTGTCGCGACGGGAGGGGGCGTGGAGTGACCGTCAGTAGCCGAATGCCCGCGCGGTATTCGCCGCTACGGCTGTGGCCAGCGCGTCCTCGCCGATCTCCTTGAAGCCCGCCATGGCGCGCAACGTGACCGGAATGAGGTACGGGGCGTTGGGCCGTCCGCGATAGGGGGCGGGGGTCAGGAAGGGCGCGTCGGTCTCGACGAGGACGAGGTCGAGCGGGGCCACGGCGAGGGCGTCGCGGAGGGGCTGGGCGTTCTTGAAGGTGACGTTGCCGGCGAACGACATGTAGTAGCCGTTGTCGGCGCAGATCTTCGCCATGTCGGCGTCGCCGGAGTAGCAGTGGAAGACGACGGCGTCGGGCGCGCCCTCCTCGTCCAGGACGCGCAGGACGTCGGCGTGGGCGTCGCGGTCGTGGATGACCAGGGCCTTGCCGTGGCGCTTGGCGATGTCGATGTGGCGGCGGAAGGAGTACTCCTGGGCGCGGATGCCCTCCGGGCCGGTTCGGAAGTAGTCCAGGCCCGTCTCCCCCACCCCTCGGACGTGGGGCAATGCCGCGAGGGCATCGATTTCGGCGAGGGCGTCCTCGAGAGCGGCGTCGCCACCGGCGGGACGGGAATCCAGGCGGCTCTGCCGCTGGGGGGATCGGGGGGCTTGCCCCCCGGAAGAATCCTTCACCCCATGCACGATCCGGGGTGCCTCATTCGGGTGCAGGGCCACGGTGGCCCACACGTTCTCCCAGGCGGCAGCCGTCTCCGCGGCCCAGCGGGAGCCGGCCACGTCGCAGCCCACCTGGACGACGGTGGTCACGCCGACGGACGCGGCCTTGGCGAGGGCGTCGGCAACTGCGTCGTTGCGGTCACCACTGTTGGGGGCACCTCCCAGCGGTGGCTGGGGGAGCATGTCCAAGTGCGTGTGCGAATCGGCGACCGGCACGTTGAGCGGGACCGGGAGCGGCGGAGGGGCGTCCTTGTCGTTCTTGCCACTGCCGGCCCTGCCACTGCTGTTCGATGCTGTCGACGCCATGCGAGCGATTCTAGGCAGCGCCCGCGACCGTCAGCGGTGGTGCTCCCGGTAGGCCCGGACCGGGTGGAGGAGGTCCGAGAGGTGCCAGTGGTGTTCCCGTCCGGGCTCACCGGGCTGCTCGGAGCCCTCGGGGTGCTCGGTGCGGGGGAGCCGTTCCCGGTGCCACGGTTCGGGGCCGCCCGCGTGGAGCGGGCCCGCGGGGGCCTGCTGCGTGGCCGGAACCTCGTGCGCGGGCCGGTGCAGGACGTCCGCGATCAGGGAGACGCGGCCTGAGCGCATGATGCGTACGACGTGCTCGCCGCAGTTCACGCAGGTGGGGCGGGTCAGCGGGGACGGCACGCGCACGCCGTCCGCGTAGTAGATGACGAAGGGCCGGCCCTCGGCGTCCGTGTGGTGCTCGATCTCGTACGACTGCTCCCAGCCGTGGCCGCACCGCATGCAGGCGAAGGAGTACGACTCGTGCGCCGTCTCGGTCTCCAGCACGGTGGGGGGTGCGGTGGCCGCTATCGAGTGGACACCGTTGGAGGTTCCTGCGATCTCGCTCATGGCAGCTCCTCTTGTCCTGAGGACAAGTCTCTCCGGGACCGGACGTCCCACATCAAGGGAACGCCCTTCCCGGCGAAGACGCAGCAGCCTATCCGCCGAATTGGGACAAACTTGGCGTCGCACTGCCCAAAGTGCCAGGCTGCCAGGGCCAAGCTTTGCTTTTCAGATTATCCCTTTACCTTGCGATGGGGCCTGTTATGGCGCATTTTTTGCCGCCACGACCGCATCGAAGACCTCGCGCTTGGGTAGGCCTGCTTCCGCAGCCACGGCCGCGATGGCCTCCTTACGGCGCTCGCCCGCCTCCTCGCGCGCCCGCACACGGCGCACGAGCTCCTCGGCGGTCAGGTCCTGCGGGCCGGGCTCGGGGGCGCCCTCCACGACGATGGTGATCTCGCCGCGCACGCCCTCGGCCGCCCAGGCGGCCAGGTCCTTCAGCGGGCCGCGCTTGACCTCCTCGTAGGTCTTCGTCAGCTCGCGGCAGACCGCGGCGCGGCGGTCCGGGCCGAAGGCCTCGGCCATGGCCGCGAGGGTGTCGTCCAGGCGGTGCGGGGCCTCGAAGTAGACGAGCGTGCGGCGCTCGGCGGCGACCTCGCGGAGCCGGCCCAGGCGCTCGCCCGCCTTGCGGGGCAGGAAGCCCTCGAAGCAGAAGCGGTCGACGGGGAGGCCCGAGACGGCCAGGGCGGTGAGCACGGCGGACGGCCCGGGCACGGCGGTGACCTTGATGTCCCGCTCCACGGCGGCGGCGACGAGGCGGTAGCCCGGGTCGGAGACGGACGGCATGCCGGCGTCGGTGACGAGCAGGACGCGGGCGCCGCCCGCCAGCGCCTCCACCAGCTCGGGCGTCCGGGCGGACTCGTTGCCCTCGAAGTAGGAGACGACCCGGCCGGTCGTGTGCACCCCCAGCGCCTGCGTCAGCCTGCGCAGCCGGCGGGTGTCCTCGGCGGCGATCACCTCGGCGGCGGCGAGCTCGGCGGCGAGCCGCGGGGGTGCGTCGGCGACGTCGCCGATGGGGGTACCTGCGAGTACGAGCGTTCCAGTCACGCCTCCCATCCTCGCAGGCCCTCGGTTCCACGGGCCTGCGGCCGCGGGACGCGGTCCCGGGAACATGCCCGCACGTGATCCGCCGTCCGCCAGGGTCGTTCCCTACGATGGCGCGGTGACCAGTGACACCGCGACCCACGCCCCGCAGGGCCAGACGGCAGATGAGCGACCGCCACCGTGGCAGCTCAGACTCCGCCGGTTCGGCTACGCGGCCCGGCCGCAGCCGGATGTGCGGGCGCGGCTCGTACCGCCCTTTCCCGAGCCGGGGACGCGGGTGTGGTCGACGCTCGGCCTGCGCCCGGACGCCGCGCAGCGGCTGGCGCGCTGGTCGGGATGGACCGGCCCGCTGCTGGTCACCCTGTTCGCCGGCCTGATCCGGTTCTGGCACCTGGGCAGCCCCAAGGCCGTGATATTCGACGAGACGTACTACGCCAAGGACGCGTGGGCGCTGTGGAAGTACGGCTACGAGGCGAAGTGGCCGGACGACATCAACGACAAGGTCATCGCGGGCTGGACGGACGTCCCGGACGCGCCGGGCTACGTGGTGCACCCGCCGATGGGCAAGTGGGTCATCGGCCTCGGCGAGTGGCTCTTCGGGCTGAACCCGGTCGGCTGGCGCTTCATGGTGGCGGTGCTGGGCACGCTGTCCGTGCTGATGCTGTGCCGCATCGGGCGGCGCCTCTTCCGCTCCACGTTCCTCGGCTGCCTGGCCGGCGCCCTGATGGCCGTGGACGGCCTGCACTTCGTGATGAGCCGCACCTCGCTGCTCGACTCGGTGCTCATGTTCTTCGTGCTGGCCGCGTTCGGCTGCGTGCTGGTGGACCGGGACAGGTCGCGGGCCCGGATGGCCGCGGCGCTGCCGGTCGGCGAGGACGGCGTGCCGCGCCCGGACGACGCGGTCGGTGACGGCCTGCGCCTCGGCCTGCGCCCGTGGCGCATCGCGGCGGGCGTGTTCCTGGGCCTGGCGTGCGCCACGAAGTGGAACGGCGCGGTGTACCTGGCCGCGTTCGGCCTGCTGATCGTCCTGTGGGACGTGGGCGCGCGGCGGGCGGCGGGGGCCCGCCGCCCCTTCCTCTCGGCGCTGCGGCGCGACGTGCCGTGGGCGTTCCTGTCGACGGTGCCGGTGGCGATCGGCGTCTACATGGCGTCGTGGACGGGCTGGTTCGTCAACAGCGGCACGTACAGCGAGAAGGACGGCTGGCAGCACAGCGGCTACTACCGGCACTGGGCCGAGAACGACGGCGGCCACAGCGCGGACGGCTTCCTCGCCGGGGTCCTCAACCCCCTGCGCAGCCTGTGGGAGTACGAGCAGGAGGTGTGGAAGTTCAACACCACGCTCACCTCGCCGCACACGTACCAGTCCAACCCGTGGAGCTGGCTGGTCCAGGCCCGCCCGGTCTCGTACTTCTACGAGTCGCCGAAGCCGGGCGAGGACGGCTGCCCGGCGGACGCGGCCGACAAGTGCGCGCGCGAGGTGCTCGCCCTGGGCACCCCGCTGCTGTGGTGGGCGGCGTGCTTCGCGGTGCTGTACCTGCTCTACCGGTGGGCGCTGCGGCGCGACTGGCGGGCGGGCGCGGTGCTGTGCGGGGTCGCGGCCGGGTACCTGCCCTGGTTCCTGTGGCAGGAGCGCACGATCTTCGTCTTCTACGCGGTGGTGTTCCTGCCGTTCCTGTGCCTGGCGCTGGCCATGATGATCGGCGCGCTCCTGGGGCCGCCGGGGTCCTCGGAGCGGCGGCGGGTGGCGGGCGCGGTCGGTGCGGGCACGCTGGTGCTGCTGATCGCGTGGAACTTCATCTACTTCTGGCCGATCTACACCGGGAACGCGATCCCGATAGAGGCGTGGCGGAACCGCATGTGGTTCGACTCCTGGATCTGAGCTGAGGGGCTGGTTCCGGCCATTTCGCCCCCTCTCGCCCCACCCTTCCCGTACAGTGCCAACGCAGAGGTTTAATCGGATGATTAAACGGGCCGAGGCCCGGGCCGGGGGGCCCGGCGGCCCGGGGGGCTCGGAGGGGGCTGACACATGCACAAGGGTGCGAAGATCGCCATCGGAGTCGTGACCGCGGCCGTGGTGGGAGCGGCCGGCATGGGCGCGTACAACCTCGTGGACGCCGTGGCGGGTGACGGCTCGACCGGTGCGCACGGGGAACCCGCACCGCTGAGAACCGGGCCGCCGACGGCGGACGAGATCCGGCGGACGGCGCGCGACTTCCTCGCCGCCTGGGAGTCCGGCGACACCGACAAGGCCGCCCGCCTCACCGACAACACGGCCGCGGCGACCACCGCGCTCACCGGCTACCGCGAGACCGTCCACGTGGAGAAGGTGGCCCTGAAGCCGGGCACGCCGCAGGGCGCCAAGGTGCCGTTCTCCGTGCGCGCCGAGATCTCCCACGGCAAGCAGCGCTCGACCTGGACGTACGACTCCTCGCTCGAAGTCGTGCGCGGCAGGAGCACCGGGCAGGCGCTCGTCGACTGGCAGCCCTCGGTCGTGCACCCCGGGCTCGCGCGCAACGAGACCCTGCGGACCGACGCGGGCGCGGCCCCGCAGGTCGACGCCCTCGACCGCAACGGCACGAAGCTGGACGCCAAGGACTACCCCTCGCTCGCGTCCGTCCTGCCGCAGCTGCGCAAGCGGTTCGGGGAGGAGGCGGGCGGCGAGCCGGGCCTGGAGGTGCAGGCCGTGCCGGAGGGCGGGACGGAGGCCGCGGCCCTGTCGGGGATCGCCCCCAGGACGCTGCACGTCGTCTCGCGGGGCAAGCCCGCCACGCTCAGGACGACGCTCGACGCCGGTGCGCAGCGGGCGGCCGAGTCCGCCGTCGGGCGGCACGCCGATGCGTCCGTCGTCGCCGTGAAGGCCAGTACGGGCGAGATCCTGGCCGTCGCCAACTCCAGGAAGACCGAGTTCAACACCGCGCTGATGGGCCAGACCGCGCCCGGCTCCACGATGAAGATCATCACGTCGGCGATGCTGCTCGAACAGGGCAAGGCCGCGCCCGGAAAGCCGCTGCCCTGCCCGAAGTACGCCACCTACGGGATGCGCTTCCACAACGTGGAGGAGAGCGAGAACCCCGGCGCCACCTTCGCGCAGGACTTCGCGGCCTCCTGCAACACCGCCTTCATCTCGCTCGCGGGCGAGGTCGGCGACGGGGCGCTGGCGGCGGAGGCGCGGGACGTCTTCGGGCTCGGGCTGGAGTGGAAGACGGGCCTCGCCACGTTCGACGGCAGCGTGCCGGCGGAGTCCGGGGCGGGCAAGGCCGCGGCGATGATCGGGCAGGGCAAGGTGCAGATGTCCGCGCTGAACGTGGCCTCCATGGCCGCCACGGTGCGCGCCGGCTCCTTCCACCAGCCCTACATCGTCGACCCGTCCCTCGACGACCGGCAGCTCGCCCGCGCGCCGCGCGCCCTGCCCGGCCCGGTCGCGGAGCAGCTGCGCTCGATGATGCGGCTGACGGCGACGTCGGGCACGGCCGCCCGGGCCATGTCCGGGCTCGGCGGCGACATCGGCGCGAAGACGGGCTCGGCGGAGGTCGACGGCCAGGCCAAGCCGAACGGCTGGTTCAGCGCGTACCGCGGCGACGTGGCCGCGGCGGCGTACGTCCAGCAGGGCGGGCACGGCGGCGACTCGGCGGGCCCGGTGGTGGCGGCGGTCCTGCGGGCGTCGTAGCGCGGCGGCCCCCTGCGGGGGCCTTCGTGCCGGGCCGCTTCCTTCCGCTTCCTTCCGCCGCGACGGCGCCCGGCCGATGATTGCGTGACCGGGGGTGCCCTGCCGGGCCGGGGCACGGAACGGCACCGCCGGAATCCACCACGGTGGCTGATCACCGTCGCGGCGGAGGTGATTCCCGCGCCCGGCGCGCGAGGTGCCGGCCGGCGGGCTCTTCGTGCGGGGTACTCAGGTGCGATCTGAGTACCCCGGCGGTGGTGCCGTGGCCCGGCCGCGCCCGATGGTGGCCGTATGGGACAGAAGATCAGTGTGCGAGAGCTCGCCGCGGCCACGCCCGGGGCGCGCGACCGCGTCATCGACCTGTTGCGCGTGGCCTCCCTCGGGACCGTCGTGCTCGGGCACTGGCTCATGGCCGCCGTGACCGTGGACGACGAAGGCCGCGCCGCCGTCGGCAACCTGCTCGCGGTCGAGCCGGAGCTGCAACTGCTCACCTGGGTCCTGCAGATCATGCCGGTGTTCTTCTTCGTCGGCGGCTTCTCCCACGCGCTCTCCTACCGTTCCCTCACGCGCCGCGTAGGCGGGCCCGCCTACGCGCTCTTCCTCCGCGCCCGCCTGCAGCGCCTCCTGCGTCCCACGATGCTCTTCGTCGCCGTGTGGGGCGCCGGGGCGCTCGCCCTCCAGCTGAGCGGGCACGGCGGCGCCCTCGCGGACGTCGCCGCGCGCCTCGTCGCCCAGCCCCTGTGGTTCATCGGCATCTACCTCGCCATGGTGGCCTGCACGCCGCCCCTCCTCCGCCTCCACGAGCGGTACGGCTGGGCCGCCTTCGCCGCCCTGGTCGCCGCGGCCGCGGCGGTGGACGTGCTGCGGTTCGCGGCCGGCGTCCCGTACGTGGAGTTCCTCAACTTCGGCTTCGTCTGGCTGGCCGTCCACCAGCTCGGCTTCCTGCGCGCCGACGGGCGCCTGCGCCTCAGCGCGCCGTGGGCGCTCGCCGCGGCCGGTCTCGCGGGGGCGGTCGCCCTCGTGGCGCTCGGCCCGTACCCGCTGTCCATGGTGGGCATGCCCGGCGAGAGGATCAGCAACATGGCGCCGCCCACCGCCGCCCTGCTCTGCCACGGCATGTGGCTGATCGGCGCGGTCGAGCTGCTGCGCGGCCCGACGACGCGGCTCGTGGCCCGGCCCCGCGTCTGGCGCACCGTCATCGCCGCCAACGGCGTGGCGATGACGGCGTTCCTGTGGCACCTCACGGCGATGCTCGGGGTCTACGGGGCGATGCTGGCCCTGCACGTGCCCCTGCCGGAACCGGCGGGCGCGGCCTGGTGGCTGCAGGTGCCGCTCCGCCTCGCGGCCGCCGCGGCGCTCACGGCGCTCCTGGTCGCGGTCTTCCGCAAGGCCGAGCAGCCGGCGGCTCCGGCGGCCCCTGCCGCATCGGTTGCCGCATCGGTTGCCGCCCCCGCCGCCCGCCGCGGCACCGGGCCGGCCGCCGCCCTCGGGGTCACGCTCACCCTCTTCGGCGTGCTCGGGCTGTCCATGGTGGGCTTCGGCGGGCTGCTGGACGGGCGCTCCGCCGTCCTCGTCGCCGTACGCGTCACCGCGCCCGTCACCGTCGTCATGTGCGCCGCCGGCTGGCTGCTCGTCGAGCGGGCGGGAAGGAGCACGGCCGCGAAGGCGGCGTGAGGCACGCAACATCGCGTGCGCCCCGCACGCAGCGCTAGCGTCGGGGGACATGACCCCTTTGGTCGCCGCGGCCGTCCTCATAGCCGCCGTCACCCACGCCAGTTGGAACGCCATCGCGCACGGCATCAAGGACCAGCTCCTCGCCTTCACCCTCGTCGGGGGCGGCGGGGCGGTGTGCGGGCTGGCGATGGCGGGCTTCGTACCGCTGCCGGACGGGGCGGCCTGGCCGTACCTGCTGGCGTCCGCCGTCCTGCACGTCGTCTACCAGATGCTGCTCATGCGGTCCTTCACGCTCGGCGACTTCGGGCAGATGTACCCGATCGCCCGCGGCACCGCCCCGCTCGCCGTGACCGTCCTGGCCGCCGCCTTCGCCGGGGAGACGCCCGGCGGCTGGCAGGCGGCGGGCGTGGCCGTCGCCTCGGCCGGACTGGTCGGGCTCGCGGTGTGGGGCATCCGGGGCTCCGGGGCCCGGCCGCAGTGGGCGGCGATCGTGGCCGCCGGGGCGACGGGGCTGGCCATCGCCGCGTACACGGTCGTCGACGGCCTGGGCGTCCGCGCCTCGGGCACGCCACTGGGCTACATCGCGTGGCTGATGATCCTGGAGGGGGCGCCCATCCCGCTGTACGCCATGGCGGCGCGGCGGGGCTCGTTCGTGGCGGAGGTCAGGCCGTTCGCGGTGCGCGGGCTGCTGGGCGGGGCGCTGTCGGTGGCCGCGTACGGGCTGGTGCTGTGGGCGCAGACGCGCGCCGACCTCGCGCCCATCTCGGCGCTGCGCGAATCGTCGATCCTGGTGGGGGCGGCGATCGGGGCGCTGTTCTTCAAGGAGCGGTTCGGGGCGCCGCGGATCGCCGCGGCGGGGCTGATGGTGGCGGGGATCGGGATGATGCTGCACGCGGGTTGACACGGTCCGCGAGGACACGGCTCGCGGGGTGACACGGCCCGTGGCGGGCTCTCGGCGCGCTCATTCCCCTCTGAACGCTTGCTGCAGGCCGATGTTGCCGATGAGGATGCCGCCGTCCACGGGGAGGGTGACGCCCGTGATCCACGCGGCGTCGCGCGAGGCGAGGAAGGCGACCGCGGCGGCGATGTCCTCCGGCTCGCCGACCCGCCCCAGCGGATACTGGCCCGCCGCGCGCTCCAGGGCGCCGCTGCGGTGGTCCCAGGCGTGGGTGCGGACCGTGCCGGGGGCGACCAGGTTCACGCGCACGCCGCGGGCCGCGCACTGGCCGGCCAGGGTCCGGGTCAGGCCCGCCAGGCCGGCCTTGGCGGCGCTGTAGGCGAAATCGCCGTAGTCCTGCTCGCCGTTGACGGAGCCGATGCTGACGACCGCGCCGCGGCCGTCCCGGGCGGCGGCCAGGTGCGGCATGGCCGCCCGTACGCAACGGAACGCTCCGGTCAGGGTGATGTCCAGGTCCCGGGACCAGGCGTCGTCGGTGACGTCCTCCACGAGCGGGGGGCCGGGGTGGAACGAGTACGCGTTGTTGACCAGGACGTCCAGGCCGCCGAACCGCTCCACGGCGTACGCCACCGCCGCCTCGACGGCTGCCCGTTCGCCCACGTCGCAGGCCAGCGCCTCGGCGGCGAGGCCGTCCGCGCGGATGCGGGCGGCGGAACGGGCGGCGCGCTCGCCGTCGAGATCCGTGACCAGGACGCGCGCGCCCTCGGCGGCGAGGCGGTGCGCGGTGGCGGCGCCGATGCCGCGGCCCGCGCCGGTGACGAGGGCGGCGTAACCGCCGAAGCGTTGCGGAGGCTCCACGGGCTGCATGGGTGGATACCGTAGGCACCCACCGCCCGCAGGAAAAGAGGACCGGCCGCCGTGGCCCGTGCCCGGCGCGAGGGGAATCGGGGCTCGCCCGCCCCGATCCGCCGCAGCGACGGCCCGCGCACGTGACCCGGCGGTGCCCAGCCGACCGCAGGTCACCCGGCACCGCCGGACTGCGCCGCCCCGGCTGATCACCGTCGCGGCGAAAGAAGGGTGCCGGGCCCGGCACCGCGGCCCCCGGGGCGTCAGGAAGCGAGCGACTTCGCGAGTGCTCGTACGAGGGCCTGGGCCCGGGGGTCCGCCGTGATGTTCTTCTGCATGCCGTTGGTGACGTAGCCGAAGGACACTGCCGATTCCGGATCCGCGAACGCCAGTGAGCCCCCGCGGCCCGGGTGGCCGAAGGAGCCGGGGGCCAGGAGGGGCGAGGACGGGCCGTGGAGCATGTAGCCCAGGCCGAAGCGGGTGTTCACGACCAGGACCCGGTCCGGACCGGCCGACTCCTCCGTGCGGGCCAGCGTCAGCGTCGCCGGGGCGAACAGGCGCCGCACGCCGTCCACGTCCCCGATCAGGGACGCGTAGAAGCGGGCGAGCGCGTCCGCCGTCGCGATGCCCGCAGAGGCGGGCAGTTCGGCGGCGCGGTACGCCGGGTCGTTCTCGTCCGCAGCCGGGGATATCGCCGCGAAGGCGCGCCGCGTCAGGGACTCCGGGTCGCGGTAGGCGTCCGTGACGGACTGCTTCGGGCGCACCCGCAGGCCGGCCG
Source organism: Streptomyces telluris (assembly GCF_024519335.1). Taxonomy (NCBI): domain Bacteria; kingdom Bacillati; phylum Actinomycetota; class Actinomycetes; order Kitasatosporales; family Streptomycetaceae; genus Streptomyces; species Streptomyces telluris. Next base: position 108,846 of record NZ_JANIID010000026.1, on the reverse strand, counting down.
ACGACGGGGCCGCCGGCGCCTCGATGTCCGCGATGCGCCCGACCCGGCCCGCCCGCTGCTCGGACTCCGGCAGGCCCAGCCACAGGTCCAGACCCAGCGGCCCGGCCACCTCCTGGGCGATCCAGCGGCCTATCGAGCGCCCGGTGATGCGCTCGACCAGCTCGCCGAGCAGCCAGCTGTACGTCTGCGCGTGGTAGCCGTGCTCCGTGCCGGGCTCCCACGCCGGGGCCTGGGCGGCCAGCGCCGCGGGGCCGCTGACGCCGTCGACGGCCTGCGCCGGGGTGAGGGGCACGTCGAGCGCGGGCAGGCCGGCGCGGTGCGACAGCAGGTGCCGGACGAGGACCCGCTCCTTGCCGGCCGCCTTGAACTCGGGCCAGTACGTGCCGACGGGCGCGTCCAGGTCCACCTGCCCGCGCTGGTGCAGGAGCAGCAGGACCGCCGCGGCCACGCCCTTCGTGGCGGAGCGGACGATCTGCGCGGTGCCGCGCCGCCACGGCTCCTCGCCGCCGTCGGCGTCCCGGGCGCCGCCCCACAGGTCGACGACCTTGCGCCCGTCGCGGTAGACGGCGACGGCCGCACCCCGCTCGCCGCGCCGGGCGAAGTTCTCCGCGAAGGCGTCCCGGACCGGTTCGAAACCGTCCGCCACCGTGCCCTGGACGTCCACCACTGTTGCCTGCTCCTGTGCCGATTGCCGCAAATTCCTCCACCATGGTGCAACGCGTACGTCAATGCGCGTAGACCGGGGTGGGAGGGACCCGGCCGGACCGGTCACCTTCCGGCGGTGCCGCGGGCGCCCGCCTCCGGCCGTACCGGCCCCGCCGGCCGTGCCGTTCGCGGGTCGAAGCCGAACGGCAGCTCCAGGCGGTGCGCGCGCATGAGGTCCTCGTCACACAGCAGGTCGCGGGTCGGGCCGTCCGCCGCGATGACGCCCTCGCTGAGGACGACGGACCGCTCGCACAGCTCCAGGGCGTACGGGAGGTCGTGCGTGACCATCAGCACCGTCACGTCGAGGGAGCGCAGGACGTCCGCGAGCTCGCGGCGCGAGGCCGGGTCGAGGTTGGACGAGGGCTCGTCCAGGACGAGGATCTCGGGCTCCATCGCCAGGACGGTCGCCACGGCCACGCGCCGCCGCTGGCCGAAGGACAGGTGGTGCGGCGGGCGGTCCGCGAAGCCGGCCATGCCGACGCGCGCCAGGGCCTTCTCCACGCACGCCGCCAGCTCGGCGCCCCGCAGGCCGGCCGCCGCCGGGCCGAAGGCGACGTCCTCGCGGACGGTCGGCATGAACAGCTGGTCGTCGGGGTCCTGGAAGACGATGCCGACACGGCGGCGGACCTCGGCGAGGTTCCGCTTCTCGACGGGCAGGCCGGCGACGCTGACGCGGCCGAGGCCCCCGCCGAGGATGCCGTTGAGGTGGAGGACGAGGGTGGTCTTGCCGGCGCCGTTCGGGCCGAGGAGCGCAACGCGCTCGCCTCGGGCGACCGCCAGGTCGACGCCGAAGAGGGCCTGGTGGCCGTCGGGGTAGGCGTAGGCCAGGCCGGACACTTCGAGGGACGGGACCGTGGTCATGGGGAGGTCCTTCTGGTTGCGGGGCGGGCGCCCGGGGCGGGGCGGGGTGCGGTGCGGGTGCGGAGCGGGTCAGCCGGCGGCGGTCCCGGGCAGGCCGCCCGTCACCGTCCACGCCGCCAGCGAGACCGCCAGCCCGGCCAGCGGGAGGGCCGCCGCGTACGCCCACTGCGTACGGGTCGCCGCGGCCTCGTCGGGCACCGGCATCGTCCCCGCGTACCCCCGGCTGACCATCGCCAGATGGACCCGCTCCCCGCGCTCGTAGGAGCGGATGAACAGCGCGCCCGCGGACCGGGCCAGGACGCCCCAGTGGCGCACGCCGCGCGCCGTGAAGCCGCGCGATTCGCGGGCGATGCGCATGCGGCGCATCTCGTCGGTGACCACGTCCCCGTAGCGGATCATGAAGGAGGCGATCTGGACGAGGAGCGGGGGCATGCGCAGGCGCTGCAGGCCCAGGAGGAGCGAGCGGAGCTCCGTCGTCGAGGCGAGCAGAACGGACGCGGCCACGCCGAGCGTGCCCTTGGCCAGGACGTTCCAGGCGCCCCACAGGCCGGGCTCGCTGAGCGACAGCCCGAGTACGTGCGTCCGCTCCCCCGGCACGACGAACGGCATCAGCAGCGCGAACGCCACGAACGGGATCTCGACCAGCAGGCGGCGCAGCAGGAAACCGGCCGGGATGCGGGCCGCCGCGGCCGCGGCAGCGACGAGCAGGGCGTAGAGACCGAAGGCCCACACGGCCTCGCGCGGGGTCGCCACGACCGTGAGGACGAACGCGAGAACGGCGGCGATCTTGCAGTGCGGGGGGAGGGCGTGGACGGGGGAATGCGCGTGCCGGTAGAGCTTGTGCGCGTGACCGGCGCCCATCGTCAGGCGCTCCCGGCGGACGAGGCGGCGCCGCGGCGGCGCACGACCACGAAGACGGCGGTGCCGGCGGCGAGGGTCGCGCCGACGCCGATCACTCCGGCGAGCCCGCCGGAGATGCGCTCGTCGGCGACGTCCTTGACCTGGTAGTCGGCGAGGGGCGAATCCTTGGCGGCGTGCTCCTCGGCCTTGCTGTCGATGCCCTTGTCGTGCGCGACCTTCTCCAGCCCGTCGGGGCTGGTGGACGCGTAGTAGCTGACGCCTCCGGCACAGACGAGCGCGACGGCGACACCGGCGACCCACAGACGCCGCGCGGACCGGGGCGCGGGGTGCGCCTGCGGCCCCGCCGGCTCCGCATCGGCCGCGCCCACCGAATCCGCCGCAACGGCGCCCGGCCCGTCACTGCCTGACCGGCGGTGCCCGCCCTCCGCAAGCCCGTCCGGCACCGCCGGGCCGCGCCGCTCGGGCTGATCGCCGTCGCGGCGGGGAGAAGTCGCCGGCGCCGTGCGCAGTTCCAGGGGACGGAAAACGTCCCGCGCCGCGTGCACCAGGTCCGGGCGGACCGCTGCCACCGCGCTGACCGTCAACGCCGTGATCGCGGCCTCGCCCAGGCCGATGAGGGTGTGGACGCCGACCATCGCGGTGAAGACCTTGCCGGTCGGCACGTCCGTCGTGCCGCCGACCGCGTAGATCAGGGTGAACGCCGCGGCCGCGGCCGGGACGGAGACGAGGGCGGCGGCGAAGGAGGCCGCGGTCAGGCTCGTGCGCCCCCGTGGCAGCAGCTTCACCAGGGCACGGAACACCGCGTACGCCACGACGGTCGTGACCACGCCCATGACGCTGACGTTGACGCCGAGCGCGGTCAGCCCGCCGTCGGCGAAGAGGACGCCCTGCATGAGCAGGACGACGGATATGCAGAGCACGCCCGTGTACGGCCCGACGAGGATCGCGGCGAGCGCGCCGCCGAGCAGGTGCCCGCTCGTGCCCGCCGCCACGGGGAAGTTCAGCATCTGGACGGCGAAGACGAACGCGGCGACGAGCCCCGCGAGCGGCGCGGCCTTGTCGTCGAGTTCGCGCCGGGCGCCGCGCAGGCTCACGGCGACGGCGCCGGCGGCGACCACGGCCGTGGCGGCCGAGACGGGCGCGTCGATGAATCCGTCGGGTACGTGCATGACGTCGCTCCTTCACACCACCATGGCTGGAACCGCTCGATGATAGGGGCGTACTGCAAACCTCTCGCAAGAGCTTGTGCAGTGCTTCTGCGCGCCCCTCGCTCACCCGCGCGCCGCCCCGGGCGGCACCCCGGGCAGCACCCCGGGCGGCGGCAACGGCGGCGGCCCCGGTGGCGGCCCCGGCCCCCTGCCCGAATGCTGGGCAGTATGACCACGGCCCCCGCGCCCCCGGCGGACGTCCCCGCGGCCCCGCCGCCGCTCAGCCGCCGCCGCACGAACCTGGTCTTCGTCACGATCGTGCTGGGCATGCTGCTCGCGGCCCTCGACCAGACGATCGTCTCCACGGCGCTGCCGACGATCGTCGCGGACCTGGGCGGCGGCGGGCACATGGCGTGGGTGGTCACGGCGTACCTGCTCGCCGAGACCGTCTCGACCGTCCTGGTCGGCAAGTTCGGCGACCTCTTCGGCCGGAAGGTCGTCTTCCAGCTCAGTGCCGTCGTCTTCACCGCCGGATCGGTCTTCGCTGGCGTCGCCGACTCCATGATGATGCTGATCGCCGCGCGCGCCCTGCAGGGCCTCGGCGGCGGCGGTCTCATGGTCACGGCCATGGCGCTGATCGCGGACGTCATCCCGCTGCGCGAGCGCGGCAAGTACCAGGGCGCGCTGGGCGCGGTCTTCGGCGTGACGACGGTCGTCGGCCCGACCCTGGGCGGCGTGTTCACCGACCACGCGACCTGGCGCTGGTGCTTCTACGTGAACGTGCCCGTCGCGATCGTGATGGTCGTCATGGCGGCCCGCACGATCCCGGTGGTCCGCTCGGCGGTGCGCCCGGTCATCGACTACCTGGGCATCGCCCTGGTGGCCGCCGGCGCCTCCGCGCTGGTCCTCGGCCTGGAGTGGGGCGGCAACACGTACGCGTGGAGCTCGGCGGTCATCATCGGGCTGTTCGCGGGCGCGATCGTCCTCCTGACGGGCTTCGTCCTGGTGGAGCTGCGGGCGAAGGAACCGATGCTCCCCATGCACCTGTTCAGCAATCCCGTCTTCACCGTCTGCTCCCTCCTCAGCTTCATCGTCGGCTTCGCGATGCTGGGCGCGCTGACGTACCTGCCGACGTACCTGCAGTACGTGGACGGGGTGTCGGCCACCATGTCGGGCGTGCGGGCCCTGCCGATGGTGGCCGGGCTGCTGGGCGCGTCCATGCTCTCGGGCATCGTCGTCAGCCGCACCGGCCGCTACCGGATGTTCCCCGTCGCGGGCATGGCGGTGATGGCGCTGGGGCTGTACCTGATGTCGACGATGGGGGCGTCGACGGGGGCGTGGCTGGAGTCGCTGTACATGTTCGTGCTGGGCGTGGGCATCGGGCTGGCGATGCAGGTGCTGACGATCGCCGTGCAGAACACCGTCCCGTACCACGAGCTGGGGACGGCCACCTCGGGCGTCACGTTCTTCCGCACGCTCGGCAGCGCCTTCGGCACGGCCATCTTCGGCACGCTCTACAGCAGCCGGCTGGAGCCCAATCTGGTGGAGGCGCTGGCCCGCTCGCCCGGCGTGCCGCCGTCCGCCGTGATCAGCCCGCAGGGGCTGGCCGCGCTGCCGGCGGAGCTGGCGCGGCCGGTCGTCGACGCGTACGCGGAGACCGTGAACTACGTCTTCCTGTGGGTGGTACCGGTGGCGCTGGCGGGCTTCGTCGCCGCCTGGTTCCTCAAGGAGGTGCCGCTGCGCGACAGCGCGCGGGCCGGCGCGTCCGACATGGGCGAGGGCTTCGCGGCCCCGGACTCCGCTGAGGCGGAGCGGCAGTTGGAGCGGGCGGTGGCGAGCGTCATGCGCAAGGCGAAGGGGCCGGTCAGCCGCCAGGTCCTGGCGGAGTCGGGCAGCCCGCTCGGCCCCGCCGAGGCGTGGACGCTGGGCCAGATCCACTGGCGCCTGCGCGTGCGCGGCGAGGCGGCGCTGTCGTCGGTGGCGGCCGCGCACCGCATGCCGCCGGAGGTGCTGAAGCCGGCCTTCGCCCGCACGGCGGAAGCCGGGTACGCGCGCGTGGAGGGCGACAGGCTCTCGCTGACGCCCGCGGGCGAGGCGGAGATCGAACGGCTGGGCACGACGTGGCGCGCGTGGCTGGCCGCGCGCCTGGACGACTGGGACGCCGGCGGGCCCGAGGACCGCGCCCGCCTCGACCGGGCCCTGGACGCGGTGGCGGAGCGGCTGCTGGAGGAGGCGGAGGCCGCGGACGAGGAGGGGCTGGAGCGGATCGCCGTGTAGGCCGCGGGGTGCGCGGACGCACGGGCGGACGCACGGGCGGACGCACGGGGCGGCGACCGCGAAGAACGAGCGGTTCCCTCCCCTCGCGGGTGAATTAGTCAGAATATACGCACATTTGACCCGCATTTGGTCAATTCCTCATGATGGCCACATCGGCATCCGCAGCACAGCACCGCACACAGCACTGCACAGCCTGAGGAGATGCGTCATGCGCCGGTACAGACGCCTGGGAATCGCCTTCGCCATCGCCGCCGCCGTCGTCCCGGCGGCCCTCCCCGGGACCGCCGCCCGGGCCACGCCCCCGCCGCCCGCTCCGCAGCCGGCGCAGCAACACGCCGGACAGCACCGTGTCCCGCGGAACTTCGACGAGATCGACTGCGAAGGTCCCGCGGAGGACCGGATCAGCTCCGACGATCTCAACAACTCCGGCTCCGACCACTCGGACCTCCCCCGCCGCGCCGCCGCCCCCTGGGCGCCCGCGAAGTGGCCCAAGAACATCCCCGACCTGGACGACGCGAAGCGCGAGCTCGGCGAGCTGAAGGTCCGCGCGTTCGACAGCAAGGGCTTCGAGCGGAAGAAGTTCGGCGGCAGCAGCTGCTGGGTCCTGCACGGCCCCGACAAGTGCTCCACGCGCGAGCTCGCCCTCAAGGCCCAGTCGGACATCGCCGTCACCACACAGGGCCGCTGCAAGGTCGTCTCGGGCAGGTGGCACAGCGCGTACGACAACACGACGCTGGTCAATCCCCTGCGGGTCGACATCGACCACATCGTGCCGCTCAGGGTCGCCTGGGGATCCGGCGGCAGGAACTGGCCCGACTACAAGCGCCGGGCCTTCGCCAACGACCTCAGCGCCTCCCCGCAGCTCATCGCCGTCTCCACCTGGAGCAACCGCGAGAAGGGCGACAAGGGCCCCGACAAGTGGCTGCCCAAGGGGTACGAGTGCCTCTACAGCCGGGCCTGGATCGGGGTCAAGGACTACTACGGCCTCTCCGTCACCCAGGCGGAGAAGCGCAAGCTCCGGCAGGTGCTGGCCGGCTGCAAGAAGTGACCCGGGGCCCGGGCGGCGCTACAGCGCCGCCCGGCTCCCCGTGGTCACCGGGGCCGTCGCCGTCGCCGCGCGCTCGGCGGCCTTCGCGACCTGGGCCGCCGTCAGGACGTAGCCCGTCTCCGCGTCCGCCGTGGAGCGGGCGAAGACCACGCCGTAGACCCGGCCGGAGGGCGTCAGCAGCGGGCCGCCGGAGTTGCCCGGGCGGATCGTGGAACGGACCGAGTAGACCGTGCGCGTGGTGACGCCGTCGCCGTAGATGTCCTGGCCCTTGGCGCGGAGCTCGTTGGCGACCGTGGCCGCGCGGATGTCGAGGCCGCCGTTCTGCGGGAAGCCCGCGACGACCGCCGCGTCGCCGCGCTTCGCGGACTTGTCGAACGGCAGCACCGGCGCCCTCAGGCCCGGCACGTCCAGGACGGCGACGTCCGTCCTCGGGTCGAAGAGGACGACCTTCGCCCGGTACGCCTTGCCGACGCCGCCGACCCGCACGGTGGGGTTGTCCACCCCGGCCACGACGTGGGCGTTCGTCATCACGTGCTGCGCGGCGTAGACGAAGCCGCTGCCCTCCTGGCCGCGGCGGCCCTCGCCCGTGTCCGCGACGCCCTCGACCTTGACCACGCTCTCCCTGGACGCCTTCGTCGCGGCGGGGGTGACGGCGTCGCCCGAGGGCTTCGGCACGCTCGTGGCCGGCTCGTTCTCGAAGGGGTTGAAGACCTGCGGGAAGCCCGCGCCGTTCAGGGCGTCCGTGGTGCGGCTGAACCAGGTCGGCGCCTGCTCCGGCATCGCCTTCTGGACGGCGCCCAGCAGCGTCGACTCCCTGATCTGCCGGGTCAGCAGCGGCGAGTTCGCCGAGACGAACACGCTCGCCACGACCCAGCCGACCAGCAGCACGGCCAGGGAGTTCACGGCGGCGCCGCCGACGCCGTCGATGCCGCGGACCGGGGCCCACGTCAGGCGGCGGCGCAGGCCGTAGGCGAGGCGGGCGGCCAGGGCGTGGCCGATCGCGGCCGGGACGAGGACGACCAGGACCGCGACGACCGCGGCGGTGGCGGTCCCCGCTTCGAAGGGCTCCAGGGCGAACGGCAGCGCCCACACGCCGATGACGGCTCCGCCGAGGAAGCCGGCGAGCAGCACGACACTGGCCACGAGGCCGCGGCGGAAGCCGGAGACGGCGTAGCCGAGGACGACGAGCAACAGCAGCAGATCGAGCAGGTTCAACGCGGAGCCCTTTCCTTCGCGCGCGCCCCCGAACGCGCCCACGGGTTCGTTGGCCCGTGGACTGGGGAAAACGCGGGTCCGGCGGGTGGCGGTTCCCAATCCGGGCGAATTCATGGCGTACGCCACGTTGCGTTGCGGGGCGCGCGCGGACGGAGCGGGTGCGCTCGGCACCGCCGGGCTCGTCGACGGTGGCCGCTCGCCGCCGCGGCGGGTGAAAGGCCCCGGCCCCCAGGGGCCCTCCCCGCCGCGGGCGGGCGACGGGGCTCCGCCCCGGGCCCGGGAACCCTCCGGGGGGGCCGGGGGCTCTCCCCCGGGAAACGGTGAAAGGGCGGGACCGGGGCTCCCCTCCCGCCGCCGCGGCGCTCAGCCGAAACGGCGCAGCCCGGCGGTGCCGGATCCCACATCCGTGGGGAAGGCACCGCCGGGCTGCCGCTTGCCGCGGCGCCCAGCCGAAACCGCCGCGGCCCGGCCGCGCCTCCCCCACCTGTGCGAGGGTCGGCGCCGCCGGGCCGCGGGCGTGAAAGGGGAGGTCAGGCCTTGACCAGTTCGCGGTCCTCGTCCGCCTCCGGCGACTTCGGGGCCGCCGGCGTCGCGAGCCGCTTCTGAAGGCCCTCGCCCTCGACGTCCACATTCGGGAGGATCTTCGCGAGCCACCCCGGGAGCCACCAGGCCGACTTCCCGAGCAGGGCCAGCACCGCCGGCACGATCGCCATGCGGACCACGAACGCGTCGAAGAAGACCGCGATGGCCAGGCCGAAGCCGATCATCTTGATCATCTGCTCGGACGAGCCGATGAAGCCGGCGAAGACGCTGATCATGATGACGGCCGCGGCCGTCACCACGCGCGCCCCGTGCTTGAAGCCGGTCACGACGGCCTGCCCGGGCCGCTCGCCGTGGACGAACGCCTCGCGCATCCGCGTCACGAGGAAGACCTCGTAGTCCATGGCGAGGCCGAAGACGACGCCCACCATGAAGATCGGCATCATCGACATGATCGGGCCGGTCTCCTCGACCCCGAAGAGCGAGCCGAGCCAGCCCCACTGGAAGACCGCCACGACGGCGCCCAGCGCGGCGATCACCGACAGCAGGAAGCCGAGCGCGGCCTTCAGCGGCACGAGCACCGAGCGGAAGACGACCATCAGGAGCAGGAAGGCCAGGCCGACGACCAGCGCCAGGTAGGGCAGCAGGGCGTCGTTGAGCTTCTGCGAGACGTCGATGTTCATGGCCGTGGCGCCGGTGACGAGCACCTCGGCGCCGGTGTCGGCCTTGAGGGAGTCGCCCTTGCCGCGGATCGCGTGGACGAGTTCCTCGGTGTCCTTGCTGGTCGGCTTGGACTTGGGCACGACGGTGAGGATGGCCGTGTCACCGGCCGGGTTGAAGGCGGCCGGGGTCACCGTCGCGACGTTGTCCAGGCCCTTGAGGGTGTCGCCGACCTTCTGCGCGGCACCCTTGCGGTCCTTGGCGTCCGCCACGTCCGTGATGACCATGAGCGGGCCGTTGAAGCCCGGGCCGAAGCCCTCCGACAGCAGGTCGTACGCCTTGCGCTGCGTGCTGCTCTTGGAGGCCGCCCCGTCGTCCGGGAGGCCCAGCTCCAGCGAGGCCGCGGGCACGGCGATGGCGCCCAGGCCCAGCACGCCGGCCACGAGCACGAGCACCGGCTTGCGCAGGACGAAGCGGGCCCAGCGGGTGCCCATGTTCGGCTTCTCGTCGCCTGCGGCGGCGTCCGGACCGGCCTTGCGGACCTTGCGGGCGAGCACCTGCTTGCCGGCGAAGCCGAGCATCGCGGGGATGAGCGAGAGCGCGATCAGCACCGCGATGGTGACCGTGCCCGCCGCGGCCATGCCCATCTTCGTCAGCATGGGGATGTTGACGACCATGAGGCCCGCGAGAGCGATGACGACCGTCAGGCCCGCGAAGACGACCGCGGATCCGGCCGTGCCGACGGCCCGGCCCGCGGCCTCCTCGCGCTCACGGCCTTCGGCCAGCTCCGCGCGGTAGCGGGAGACGATGAACAGCGCGTAGTCGATGCCGACCGCGAGGCCGATCATCATGGCGAGCGTGGAGGTGTTGCTGGAGAGGTCCAGCAGCGGGGCGAGGGCCGCGATGGAGGAGACGCCGATGCCCACGCCGATGATGGCCGTCAGGAGCGGCAGCCCGGCGGCGACCAGCGAGCCGAAGGTGATCAGCAGGACGACCGCGGAGACGGCGATGCCGATGGCCTCGGAGCCGCCCTCGGGCATCTGCTGCAGGACGCTGCCGCCAACCTCGACGGTCAGCCCGGCGTCGCGGCCGTGCTGCTGGGCGTCCTTGAGGTTGGTGCGCGAGTCCTCGGTCAGCTCGTCGGCCTTGACCTTGTACGCGGCGGAGGCGTAGCCGGTGGTGCCGGCCTGGTTGACCGTCTGGCCGGTGAACGGGTCGGCGGCCTGGGCGACCTGCGGGCTGCGCTTGAGCTCGCCGATGACCTTCTCGACGGCCGCCTTGTTCTTGGCGTCGGTGAGCTTCTGGCCCTCGGGGGCCTTGAAGACGATGCGGGCGGAGGCGTTCTGCTCGTTGTTGCCCGGGAAGCGCTTCTCCAGCAGGTCGAAGGCGCGCTGCGCCTCGGTGCCGGGTATGGAGAAGTCGTTGTTGGTGGACTTGGACGCCGTGGCGGCGCCGAAACCGGCGAGGACCAGCAGCGCCACCCATATCAGGGCGAAGTACCAGCGCCGCCGGAAGGCGGTCCGGCCGAGTCTGTAGAGGAACGTGGCCACGAGAAGTGGTGCTCCCGTCGATTCAGTGGATGAACAAGGGCATGGGGAACCAGCCCGACGACGAGAGCGGCGCGTCAGGTGGGCGGTGGGGGGAGGTGGGGAAGTGGGGGGTCAGCGGCCGAGAGCGGGGAGGACCACGGCGTCGATGTAGCGGACCAGGTACGCGGCGTCCGCGGGCCGGTCCTCGAACAGCGGGCGGCTGAGGAACGCGCCGAGCATCATGTGGGCGACGAATTCGAGCGCGGGGTTGTCCGCGGCCACCTCGCCCCGCTCGACCGCGCGCTGCAGCATCGCCCGGAGACCCCTGGTCTCCGGCTCGATCAGCAGCTCGCGCAGTGCCCGGTGCAGATCGGGGTTCGCGTGGATCGCGTGCCCCAGGCCGCGCATAAGGGCGGCGTCCTGCTCCATCTGCTCATCGTCGGCCTCGCACACCATCGCTTGGAGATCACCGCGCAGCGTGCCGGTGTCGATCTCTTCCAGCTTGATCGGCTTCTTGTGGCGCAGTGCCCCGGCGACCAGCTCCGGCTTGCCCTTCCACTGGCGGTAGAGGGTGGCCTTGCTGGCGTGCGTGCGGGTGGCGACGGCATCCATGGTCAGGGCGTCGTAGCCGACCTCGCGGAGGATCGCGAGGACCGCCTCGTAGAGCTCGGCCTCGCGCTCGGGCGTGAGCCGGGTGCGGCGCGCCGCCGGCTTGGGTGATTCCGTGGACACGTCCGCCTCCTCCGCACGGGAACACATCACGTACGAAACGGTTTCGTACACCACGAGCGTACGCGGGGGCGCAGCGAAACGACGCCGTTTCGATGGTGTTCTCCGTCACGGCGGGTGTCCCCCGTCGCGGCCGGTCACGACGCCGCCGGTCACGGCGCGGACCCGGCCGACCGAGTTGCCGCGCCTCCCGGGGGCCGAAACGATGGTGGAGTGAGTGATTCTTACCTGAGATTTCCTCATCTCCACGGCGGCCTCCTCTGCTTCACCGCGGAGGACGACCTGTGGCTGGCCCCCCTGGAGCCCGCGGCCGGATCCCCGGCCCCGTCCGGCCGGGCCTGGCGGCTGACCGTCGACCGCACCCGCGTCGGCCACCCCCGTTTCTCCCCCGACGGCCGCCACATCGCCTATACGAACTGGCGCAGCCTCGACCCCGAGATCCATCTGGCCCCCGTCGACGGCGGCCCCGCCCGCCGGCTCACCTACTGGGGCAGCACGGACACCCGCGTCTGCGGCTGGGCCCCCTCGGACCGCAACGGCGGCTACGACGTCCTCGCCGTCTCCTCGCACGGCCAGCCCTTCTCGTACTTCTCGTGGGCCTACCGGGTGCCGACCGACGGCAGCCCGGGCCTGCGGCTGCCCTGGGGCCCGGTCTCCGACATCGCGATCGGCGAAGTGGAGGGCGAGCACCGCACGCTGCTGCTGACCGGCAAGCCCCCGCACGAGCCCGCAGCCTGGAAGCGCTACCGCGGCGGGGCCATGGGCCGGATGTGGCTGCACGGCACCCGGCTGGTGCCGGACATCGGCGGCCACCTCGACTCGGTGATGTTCGCCGGCGGGCGCATCGTCTTCCTCTCCGACCACGAGGGCGTCGGCAACCTCTACTCCTGCCTGCCCGACGGCTCGCAGCTGCGCCGCCACACCGACCACGACGACTTCTACGCCCGGCACGCCTCGACCGACGGCGAGCGCGTGGTCTACCAGTGCGCGGGCGAGCTGTGGCTGGTGGACGATCTCGGCCCGGACGGCAGGCCGCGCCGCCTGGAGGTGACGCTGGGCGGGCCGCGGGCAGGGCGCCGTCCGTACCAGGTGCAGGCCGCCTCCAACGTCGACGGCGTCACCGTGGACACGACGGGCCGGGCGAGCGCCGTCCAGGTGCGCGGCAGCCTCTACTGGCTCACCCACCGCGACGGCCCCGCCCGCACCATCGCCGACACCCCGGGCGTCCGGGTGCGGCTGCCGGAGATGCTGGGCGCCTCCGGGCGGGTGGCCTATGTGACGGACGCGGAGGGCGAGGACGCGATCGAGATCGCCCAGCTGCCGCGCGCCGCCGGGCCCGCCGAGCCCCGCCGCCTGGGCGCGGGCCGGATCGGGCGGGTGCACGAGACGCTGGCCTCCCCCGACGGCGAGCGGCTGGCGCTGGCCACGCACGACGGCAGGCTGCTGCTCGTGAACACCTCGGCCGAGGAGACGGGAGCGGGCGAGGACACGGATGCGAGTGCGGATGCGGGTGCGGATGCGGGTGCGGACACCGGTGCCGGCGAGGGCACCGGTACCGGCGAGGGCGAGGTCAGCGAGCTGATCCGCTCGGACAACGGGCCCGTGCGCGACCTCGCCTTCTCCCCCGACTCGGAGTGGCTGGCCTGGTCCCACCCCGGCATCGGCCGCTCCCTGCGCCAGATCAAGATCGCGCGGCTCAAGGACCGGACGGTCGTGGACGTCACCAACGGCCGCTTCGAGGACGAGCAGCCGGTCTTCACCCGCGACGGCCGCTACCTCGCCTTCCTGTCGTGGCGCGGCTTCGACCCGGTCTACGACGTGCACACCGGCGACCTGTCCTTCCCGCTGGGCTGCCGCCCCTACCTCGTACCGCTGTCCTCGGCGACGCCCTCGCCGTTCGCGCTGTCGGCCGAGGGCCGGCCCGCGGGCGGCGGGCTCGACCAGGAGGACACCGGGCCCGGCGGGCCGACGCTGGTGGAGGTGGAGGGGCTGGAGAGCCGGGTGACGCCGTTCCCGGTGGCCGCCTCGAAGTACTCGGCGCTGCGCCCGGTCAGCGGCGGCGGCCTGGTGTGGCTGCGCTGGCCGATCTCCGGCGCGCTCGGCGAGACCTTCGCCAACCCCGCGGACACCTCCGGCCGCCCCACCCTCGAGCACTTCGACCTGACCAAGGCCAAGCGCAGCGAACTCACCAGCTCCCTGGACTGGTTCGCGGTCAGCGGCGACGGCAGCCGGCTGGTCGTCCACGACGAGGGTGACCTGCGGGCCGTCCCCGCCACGGACACCCCCGACCCCGAGTCGACGGTCTTCATCGACATGCGGCGCATCCTGCACGACGTGGACCCCGGCGCCGAGTGGCGGCAGGCGTACGAGGAGGCGGGCCGGATCGTCCGCGCGTACTTCTGGGAGCCGGGGATGTGCGGCATCGACTGGGACGCGGTGCTCGGCCAGTACCGGCCCCTGGTCGACCGGGTCGCCACCCCCGACGACTTCGCCGACCTGCTGCGCGAGGTCCTCGGCGAGCTGGGCACCTCGCACGCCTACGTCGTCCCGGCCCGCCGCAACGAGGGCCCGCCGCACTACCAGCGCGCCATCGGCCTGCTCGGCGCGAACCTCACGCGGCAGAAGGACGGCACCTGGACGGTCCGGCGGATCCTGCCCGGCGACTCCTCCGACTCCAAGGCCCGCTCCCCGCTGGCCGGTTCGGGCATCCGCGAGGGCGCGGCGCTCACGCACGTCGACGGCCGCCCGGTCGACCCGGTCGCCGGCCCGTACCCGCTGCTCGCCGCCGCCGGCGGCACGACCGTCGAGCTGACCTTCCGGACGGCCGGGAGCGAGGGTCACGCGCGCCGCGTCGCCGTCGTCCCGCTGGTCGACGAGCGCCCGCTGCGCTACCAGGACTGGGTGGCCAAGCGCCGCGCCGTCGTCCGCGAGCTGAGCGACGGCAAGTGCGGCTACCTGCACATCCCCGACATGGGCGGCTCGGGCTGGGCGCAGTTCAACCGCGACCTGCGGATGGAGATGTCGCGCCCGGCCCTGATCGTGGACGTCCGCGGCAACGCGGGCGGCAACATCAGCGAGCTCGTCGTGGAGAAGCTCACCCGCACCATCATCGGCTGGGACCTCACGCGCGACGCCCAGCCCGTGTCGTACGCGAGCAACGCCCCGCGCGGCCCGGTCGTCGCCATCGCCGACGAGATGACCTCCTCCGACGGCGACATGATCACCGCGGCGTTCAAGCTGCAGGGCATCGGCCCGGTGGTGGGCCTGCGCACCTGGGGCGGGGTCGTCGGGATGACCGGCCGGCACCGGCTCGGGGACGGCACCTCGATCACGGTGCCGATGAACGCGGCGTGGTTCGACGAGTACGGCTGGACGGTGGAGAACCGCGGCGTCGACCCCGACGTCGAGATCGACCGCACCCCGCTCGACTGGGCCGAGGGCCGGCACCGGCAGCTGGACGACGCGGTGCAGATCGCGCTCGACCTGCTGGAGCGGCACGGCGCGACACAGCCGCCGGACTATTCGGGGGTGCCGGACCTGCGCCGGCCGAAGCTGCCGCCGCGGAGCTGAGCGTTGCCGAGCCGGGCGGGCATGGCGTAAGGGGCGCATCTCCAGGAGATGCGCCCCTTACGCGGATCCGCCGTCAGATCTCGAAGTTCTCGTCGAACGTGTCGCGGCGGTCCCACTCCTCCTGCTCCTTGCGGATCAGTTCCTGGCGGGCCTTCTCGCTGGCGTTCTCCTTGGGCTCCCCGGCCTTCTTGCCGCCGGCCCGGCCGGCGCGGTCGGCCTGTTCCTTCTGCTGTTCGGCCTTGCTCTTGGCCCTGTCTCCCTTGGCCATGAGGTTCAGCTCCCTCAGGTGCGGTCGTCGAGCTCGTCACGCAGGTCGTCGAAGGACCGCTGGCGGTTCTCCTCCTCGCGGCGCTCCTTGAGCCGGTCCTGCGCCTCCTGGCCCTTCCGCTGCGCCTTCTGCTTGGCCTGCTCCGCCTTCTGCTTGGCCTGCTGGGCCTTGCCCTGCATCTCGTCCTTGATGCCCATGGCTGCACTCACTCCTCGGCGAGGGGAATTCGGGGCGTTTTACCCCGAAACAGCCTGACATGCACCATGTTAGCCCGCATATCGTATGACTACGCTGCGCTACGCCCCCGTGCGCTCCTTCTCGTCCGCCACCCCTCCCGCGCCCACCAGCCCCGCGCCCATCCCGGCGCCCTCGGCCGCTTCCGGACCCAGCCGCCGCATCTCGCGCTGCGCACCGAGCGCCAGCACCCCGGGCAGCCAGCCGCGCGAGCCCTGCATCAGCCGCAGCCACGCCTGCCCGTACACGTGCGCCGAGCGCCGCTCGATGCCGTCGACCAGGCGGTCGGCGGTCGGGCCGAGCGGGTAGGTGCGGTTGGCGGGCCACGGCAGACGCTGCCGCATCTCCCGCATCGCCGGGTACTCGTCGGCGCCGCGCACCATGTCCGTGTCGGTCCAGCTCAGGTAGGCGACGCCGACCCGCACGCCCTTGTGGGCGACCTCGCCGCGCAGGCAGTGCGCGTACGCCTCGACGCCGGCCTTCGACGCGCAGTAGGCGCTCATCATCGGCGCCGGGGCCATCGCCGCGAGCGAGGCCACCTGCAGCAGATAGCCGCGGCTCTCGGCCAGCACGGGCAGGAAGGCGCGGCCGGTGACGGCGCTGCCGACCAGGTTGACCTCGACGACGCGGCGCCAGCTCGCGAAGTCGGAGCCGGTGAAGGGGCCGCCCGCGGCGACGCCGGCGTTGGCGACGACGACGTCGACCTTGCCGAAGCGGGCCTTGACCTCGCGGGCCACCTGCTCCACGGCCTCGTGGTCGGTGACGTCGGCGTGCCAGTGGGCGGCGTCCTCGTGCAGCGAGGCGGCCACGCGCCGCAGCCGGTCCGGCTCCAGGCCCACCAGGGCGACGCACGCGCCGCGCGCGGACAGCTTGCGGGCCAGCTGCTCCCCCAGGCCGCGGGCGGCCCCGGTGACGACGGCGACCTGTCCCTCCAGGCTCACGCGGCTCATCGGGCGGCCTCCGCGGCCGTCGCGGGCACGGCCCTGCGCGGGGCGCGCGGCGGCCGCAGCACCTGGTACTCGGCGAGGTTCACCTGGCGCGTGACCCTGCGGAACTCGGCGGTGGTGCCGGGCCAGACGGTGGTGTTGCGGCCGCCCGCGTCCAGGTACCAGCTCCGGCAGCCGGTGTTCCAGACCGTGCGCTCCATCCGGCGCTGGATGTGCCGGTTCCAGGCGTTCACCGCGGAGGGGCGGGCGTCGAGCGCCGCCTTGCCGCCGAGGGTGTCCAGTTGCCGCATGAAGTCGGCCAGGTAGTTCAGCTGGGATTCGATGATGAGGATCATCGAGCTGTTCCCCAGCGCGGTGTTGGGCCCGATGACGGTGAGGAAGTTGGGGAAGCCGGCGGCGCTGGTGCCGCGCAGGGCCGCCATGCCGCCCTTCCACGCCTCGGCGAGCGTCCGTCCGCCGGTGCCGGTGACCCGCTGGGCGATCGGCATGTCGGTGACCCGGAAGCCCGTCCCGAAGACGATGGCGTCGGCCTCGGCCTCCGTGCCGTCGGCGGCCACGAGCGTCGGTCCCCGCACCTCGGCCAGCTCCGAGGCCACCAGGTCCACGTTGGGCCGGGCGAGCGCCGGGTAGTAGTCGCTGGAGAGCAGGATGCGCTTGCAGCCCATGCGGTAGTCGGGGGTGAGGCGGGCGCGCAGGACCGGGTCCTTGATCGCCTTGCGCATGTGGGACAGGGCCAGCTTCTCGACCACCCGCATCCGTTCCGGGTGCCGGGTGAAGTTGCTGACCTGGAGCTCCCGGATGCCCCAGAGGACGCCGCGGCGCAGCGCGGCCGTCGCGGGCAGCCGGGTGTGCAGCCAGCGCTCGGCGGCGGAGACGGGCCGGTCGAAGCGGGGCAGCACCCACGGCGGGGTGCGCTGGAAGAGGGTCAGGCGGCCCGCCTCGGGCTGGATGCCCGGCACGATCTGGATCGCGGAGGCGCCGGTGCCGATCACCGCGACGCGCTTGCCGCGCAGGTCGTAGTCGTGGTCCCAGCGGGCGGAGTGGAAGACCCGGCCGGGGAAGGAGTCCAGGCCGGGCACCTCCGGCACCCGCGGGTCGGCGAGGGGGCCGGCCGCGGAGACGACGACGTCGGCGGTGTAGTCGGCGGCCGAGGTGGTGACCTCCCAGTGCAGCCGCTCCTCGTCCCAGCGCAGCTGCTGCACCTCGGAGTTGAAGCGCAGGTGCGGCCGCAGCCCGAAGGTGTCGGTGACGTGCTCCATGTACGCGCGGATGTGGGGCTGGCCCGAGAAGCTGCGCGGCCAGGCGGGGTTGGGGGCGAAGGAGAAGGAGTAGAGGTGCGAGGGCACGTCGCAGGCGCAGCCGGGATAGGTGTTGTCCCGCCAGGTGCCGCCCACGGAGTCCGCCCGCTCCAGGACCACGAAGTCGGTGATCCCCTCGCGCCGCAGCCGGACGGCCGCCCCCAGCCCGCCGAAGCCGGACCCGATCACCGCCACCCGTACGTGCTGACGCTCGTGCTCGGCCATGCCGCCGCCTCCCGGATCCGACACAACTGCGCCAGCAATCACTGGCACGATGGGGAGCGTAGGGCAGCGCCCCGGCGGAGCGATAGGGGTACAGGGAAAGGAAGTTACCGTCGGTCGCACGTAGGCTTCGCGCGTGGCGAGCGACCGAGGAACCGTGGTGAGGGACCGACAGACGAGGACCGGGGACCCCATGGGCGGCGAACGCGAGTACCGCGTGACGGAGCTGGCCGAGGAGGCCGGCATCACCGTCCGCACCCTGCGCTTCTACCGCGAGCGCAAGCTGCTCCCGCCGCCGCGCCGCGAGGGCCGCATCGCCTGGTACGGCCACCACCACCTGGCCCGGCTGCGCACGATCGGCGCGCTCCTGGAGCGCGGGCACACCCTCGGCGGGATCGCCGAGCTGCTGAGCGCCTTCGAGTGCGGGCGGGACGTGGGCGAGGTGCTGGGGCTGGCGGGGGCGGGGGCGGCCGTCACCGTCCCGTGGGCGCAGGAGGCGGCCGTCCGCCTCACCCCGGAGGAGCTGGCCGACCGCTTCGCCGGCGAGGTCACCCCGCAGAACCTGACCGCCTCGCTCGACCTCGGCTACCTGGGCGTCGACGGCGAGGAGATCGTCCACGTCAGCCGGCGCCTCCTCGACGCCTCGACCGACCTGGTGCGGCACGGCATCCCGCTGGCCGCGGTGCTCGCCGCGGGCCGCGAGGTGCGGGCCCACGCGGACGCCCTGGCCGAGACCTTCACCGGCCTCCTGCGCGACCACGTACTGGCCGGCCTGCCGCCGGACGGGGACGGCGACGCCGCCGAGACCCTGGGCCGGCTGCGCGCCCTCGCCAGGACGGTGGTGGACGCGGAGCTGGCCATGGCCGTCGACCGGCGCGTGCGCACCGAGCTGGAAACCCGGCTCGGTGCGCACGGCGCCGCCGGCGAACCGGGACCCGCCAGACCCGGCTGACGGCGGCGAGGACGCACGGGCGCGCCATGCCGCGACCACACCCGCACGCCGGCCGGTCGGGCCAACAGTGCTCGTGCAGAAGAGAATTGAAGCAGCCCGGCCCGCCCCGGAGGGCGGGAAGCCAAGGTCTGCCCGGGCAAACGGCGTGATTGCGCCGAAAGCGCGAAGGGCCCGTGCCCCCGGGGCTCAGGCGAAGACGCCGGTCACCGGCGCGTGGTCCGACCAGCGCAGGTCGTGCGAGGCCGCCCGCTCCACCGTCGCCTTCAGCGCCCGCTCCGCCAGCCCCGGCGTCGCGACCAGGTAGTCGATGCGCCAGCCCGAGTCGTTGTCGAAGGCGCGGCCGCGGTAGGACCACCACGAGTACGGGCCCTCGACGCCCGGGTGGAGGGCGCGGACCACGTCCGTGTACTCCTCGAAGACCTTGGTCAGCCACTCCCGCTCCTCGGGCAGGAAGCCCGCGCTCTTGCGGTTGGCCTTCCAGTTCTTCAGGTCGGCCTCGGTGTGGGCGATGTTCCAGTCGCCGCAGACCAGGACCTCGCGGCCGTCCGCCGCCGCGCGGGCCTTCAGGGCCACCAGGTACGGCAGGAACTCCGCCATGAAGCGTTCCTTCTCGTCCTGCCGCTCCGTGCCGACCTCGCCCGAGGGCAGGTAGAGGCTCGCGACCGTCACGCCCGGGAAGTCGGCCTCCACGTAGCGCCCGCTGCCGTCGAACTCGGCCGAGCCGAAGCCGGTGCGCACGGCGTCCGGCTCGCGCCGCGAGTACAGGGAGACGCCGGCCCGGCCCTTGGCCGCCGCCGGGGCGTGCACCGTGAACCAGCCCTCGGGCTCGCGGACCTCGTCGGGCAGCTGGTGCGGCTCCGCGCGGACCTCCTGCAGGCAGACCACGTCCGCCCCGGTCCGCGCCAGCCACTCCACGAAGCCCTTCTTGGAGGCCGCGCGCAGCCCATTCACATTTACGCTCGTAACGGTCAGCATTCCGGCACGATACCGACTTCCGTACGATGCCTTGAATGCAGATCTTGCCGGTCGCATACGACCATCCCGACGCGGTGAAGCTCCAGGACCGGGTGCAACTGGAGTACGTGGAACGGTACGGGGACGGCGATCTCACCCCGCTGGAGCCGGCCCAGTTCGCCCCGCCGCGTGGCCTATATCTCATCGCCTACGAACCCGGCGGCACGCCCGTGGCCACCGGCGGCTGGCGCGCGCAGGAGGCGGGCGAGGAGGGCTACGCGGACGGTGACGCCGAGCTGAAGCGGATGTACGTGGTGCCGGAGGCGCGCGGGCGCGGCCTGGCGCGGCGGATCCTCGCGGAGCTGGAGGACAGCGCCCGGCAGGCGGGCCGCACGCGCATGGTCCTGGAGACCGGAAACCAGCAGCCCGAGGCGATATCCCTGTACATGTCGTGCGGTTACGCGCCGGTGCCGGCGGCGGAGAAGTTCGGCCTGTACCGGTCCTACGACAGCAGCCGCTGCTTCACGAAGCCGCTGGTTCCGCCGATCCCCGCACCCCGCTGACCCCCGGCCGCCGCCCCGGTCCTCCCCCGCCTCACTTCTGCGCGATGGCCGCCTCCACCTCGTGGCGGATGTCCTCCGTCCGGTAGCGCGTGGCCTCCCCGTAGTGGGCGAGGACCTCGTCGGCCTCCTCCGGCCCGTCCTCGGCGATCTCGGCGACCAGGACCGTGCTGCCCGGCGGGACCTCCGCCGCCAGCATCTCCAGGGCGGCGTTCGCGCCCGTCGCCTCGCGCGCGTCGCGCACGCCGCCGATGAGGCCTCCCGCACCGAAGCCGATCATGACGCCGAGCGGGCCGCCGAGGATGCCCAGCAGGCCGCCGATCAGGCCGCCGACGGCGAAGGCGCGGGCCGTGCCGGAGTTGTCGACGGCGTCGGGGAAGTCCAGGGTGCCGTCGTCCGCGCGGGCGATCACCGCGCCCTCGCGGAGGGTGAAGCGGCCGGCGGTGTGCCCCGCGCGGAGGTCGTCCAGCGCCCGGTGGCCCTTCTCGGGCGAGGAGACGTTCAAGAAGAGGACGTTGTCTTCCTTCATGGCTTCCACTGTTGGGGCAGTCGGCCCGCCCCGCACCTCAGGACGGCCGCCGCCCCGGGAAGCCCGGCCCGGAGAACCCGGCCTCAGGACGGCTCGCCGGCCGGCCGGGCCCCGTTCCGCACCGACGCGGTCAGGTCCAGCGTCGCCTGCGCGCCCCCGCCGCCCGGGTTGGCGAAGGCCAGGCCCGCGCCCAGCACCCGCGCCTGCCCCGCCGCGATCGTCAGCCCCAGGCCCAGGCCGGAGCCCGAACCCGTGCGGAAGCGCTGCGGGCCGCGGGCCAGCAGGTCGGCCGGGAATCCGGGGCCGCTGTCGCGCACCCGCACGGTGCCGCCGTCGACCTCCACGGTCACCGGGCCGCCGCCGTGCCGGAAGGCGTTGGTGACGAGGTTGGCCAGGATCCGCTCGACGCGGCGGGCGTCGGTCTCGACCAGGCAGTCGCGCACGACCCGCACCTCCGCCGTCTCCTTGCCGTCCGCCACGGCCGAGCGGACCGCGCGCCGCGTCAGCTCGCCCAGCGCCCGGACCTCGGTGTCGGCGCGCTCGGCCGAGCCGTCCAGGCGGGCGACCTCCAGCACGTCCTCCATCAGCGCCCGCACCCGCTCCGCCCGCTCCCGCACCATCTCGGCGGGCCGGCCGGGCGGCAGCACCGCGGCCGCGGCGACCAGGCCCGCGACGGGGGTGCGCAGTTCGTGGGCGATGTTCGAGGTGACCTCGCGCTCGGCCTGCAGGCGGGCGTCCAGCGCGTCGGCCATCGTGTTGACGGCGACGATCAGGCGGGCGATCTCGTCCTGCCCGCCGCGCGGCTTGAGGCGGGCGCTGAAGTCCCCGTCGGCGATGCGCTCGGCCGTCCGGGCGGAGGCGTTGAGGCGGCGGCCGGCGACGGTCGCGAGGCCCACGCCGACGACGCCCGCGAAGGCGGTGCCCAGGCCGCCCGCCCACCACAGGGCCTCGTCGAGCCTGCGGAGGTTCTGGGTCTGCCGGGCGTAGGGGTGCTTGACGACGATGGTGTCGCGGCCGAGGCGGCCGGCGGCCCACAGCACCGGTGCGGAGCCGCTGCGGTCCAGGTAGGTGGCGCGCCCGCCCCCTTCCACGGCCTTCCGCAGCGGCCCGGGTATGTGGTCGGGGTTGACGAGCGTCCGCGGCCGGTGGACGCCCGCGGCGTGGTCCTCCACGGCCGTGACGAGCCGGCCCTCGATGGCCTCGCGTGCGGTCTCCAGCTGGTTGCGGGCGGTGCGGTGGTGCACGACGAGCCCCATGATGACGGCGACCAGGGCTGCGGTGGCGGTGATGGCCACGCCGATCTTCGTGCGCAGTCCCATGGCTTCTGGCTCCTCGGCGGCGGGTCGGACCGGCGGGTGGCGGGGCCCGGGCGGGGTGGGCCTATCAGGTCGGGGCGTTCCGATGGGGCCATTCGTGCCAAATGTAACCGGCGTGGCTGGTTTGCCGACCGCGTCCTTGCCGTGCGGCGGTCATCTGCTCGTAGGATCACCGCGCCTCAGTGGTCCGGTCCAGTCGCTGCAGTCGCTGCAGCGTCACGCTCGTCGCGATGGAGGTCACTCATGCATATTGCCCGTCGCAGGCTTCTCGGCGCCCTCGCGGGAGCGGCGGCCGTGGGCGCGGTGCCCGGCGTGGCCGCCGCGGCCGTGCCCGGGGGCACGGGAGGCGCGGACGGCACGGAGGGCGCCGAGGGGGCGGACGGCGCGGAAGGCGCCGCGGGCCCCGGCACGGAGTCCGCCGCCGACTTCGAGGACGTGACCTCCGCGGGGGACGGGAGCGCCTCCACGGGGATCCCCGGCGCCGACACCGAGCAGGACGACGGGGCCGCGCCCGCCGCCGCGGGCGCCCCCGGGGCCGCCGCGGCCGCGCTCGCCCGGCTGCTGCCCCGCCACCACCGCCAGGTCACCTTCCGCACGGTGCCGCGCAAGGGCGGCGCGGACGCCTTCCGGGTGTCCGGGCGGGCGGGCGCGATCGTGGTGTCGGGCACGACGCCCGCGGTGCAGCTCACCGGCTTCCACTGGTACCTCAGACACGTCGCCCACGCCCACTTCTCCTGGAACGGGGCGCAGACCGCCCTCCCCGACCGCCTCCCCGGCGTCCGTACCCCCCTCGTCCGGGCGGCGAACGTCCCCCACCGCTTCGTGCTCAACGACACGAACGACGGCTACACCGGGCCCTACAACGGGTGGGACTACTGGCAGCGCGAAATCGATGTGCTGGCGCTGCACGGCTTCAACGAAGTCCTCGTCTACGCGGGCGCGGACGCGGTCTACCACCGCACGTTCCGCGCGCACGGCTACGGCGACGCCGAGCTGCGCGCCTGGCTGCCGGGCCCGGCCCACCAGCCGTGGTGGCTGCTGCAGAACATGGAGTCCTACGGCGGCCCCCTGTCCACCGGGCTCCTGGAGCGCCGCACCGCCCTCGCGAAGAAGATCGTGGCCAGGCTGCGCGAGCTGGGCATGACGCCGGTGTTCCCCGGCTACTACGGCACCGTGCCGCCCGGCTTCGCCAAGCGCAACCCCGGCGCCCGCACCGTCCCGCAGGGCACCTGGGGCGGCTTCCGCCGGCCCGACTGGCTCGACCCGCGCACCGCGCACTTCCGCCGCGTCGCGGAGACCTTCTACCGCGTCCAGAAGGAGCTCTACGGCGCCACGTCCATGTACAAGATGGACCTGCTGCACGAGGGCGGGAAGCCCGGCGACGTGCCCGTCGCCGACGCCGCCCGCGCCGTCGAGAAGGCCCTGCGCGCCGCCCACCCGCGCGCCGTCTGGGCCATCCTCGGCTGGCAGGAGAACCCGCGGCGCGAGATCGTCGACGCCGCCGACCGCAAACGCATGCTCATCCTGGACGGGGTCTCCGACCACTACCCCAAGGTCACCGACCGCGAGGACGACTGGGGCGGCACCCCGTACGCCTTCGGCTCCATCTGGAACTTCGGCGGGCACACCGCCATGGGCGCCAACACCCGCGACTGGGCCGCCCTCTTCGAGGACTGGCGCACCAAGCGGGGCAGCGCGCTCAAGGGCATCGCCCTGATGCCCGAGGCCGCCGACAACAACCCCGCGGCCCTCGCCCTCTTCAGCGACCTGGCCTGGACGGACGGCCGGGTCGACCTGGAGGACTGGTTCGCGCGGTGGCCCCGCTACCGCTACGGCGGCACCGACCGGCACGCCGCCCGCGCCTGGGACGTCCTGCGCCGCACCGCCTACGGCACGACCCGCGAGGACGGCTGGAGCGAGGCCGCCGACGGCCTCTTCGGCGCCCGCCCCGACCTGGCCGTCACCCACGCCGCCGCCTGGTCGCCCCGGCAACTGCGCTACGACCCGGACGCCTTCGAGGAGGCCCTCTCCGAACTCCTGGCGGTGGCCCCGGCCCTGCGCCGCAGCTCCGCCTACCGCTACGACCTATTGGACGTGACCCGCCAGTCGATCTCCAACCGCAGCCGCACCCTCCTCCCCCGCATCAAGGAGGCCTTCGAGGAGGGCGACCGGTCCCGGCTCCGGGATCTGACGCGCCGGTGGCTCGACTGGATGGCCCTCCTGGAGGAGACCGTCGCCACCGACGAGCACCACCTGCTCAGCCGCTGGACGACGGCCGCCCGCGCCTGGGGCTCCTCGCCGGCCGAACGCGACCGCCTCGAACACGACGCCCTGACCCTGCTGACCACCTGGGGCCCGCGCCCCTCGGCCGACGGGGGCAAGCTGCACGACTACGCCAACCGCGAGTGGTCGGGCCTGGTGGGCGGCCTCTACCGCAAGCGCTGGACGGCGTACTTCAAGGAACTGGACGCGTCCCTGTCGACCCGCCGCAGGCCGAGGCCGATCGACTGGTACGCCCTGGAGGAGGACTGGATCCGCCACCGCCCCGCCGTGCGGACGAAGCCGGCGGGGGACGTGGTGAAGGTGGCGCGGAGGGTGGCGCGGCGGCTCTGAGCGCGCCCGGCCCGGCCGAGCGCCGTCCGACCATACGTCAGAGCCCCCGCCGGATTTCTCCGACGGGGGCTCTGATGTGTTGTGGACCTGAGGGGATTCGAACCCCTGACCCCCTCGATGCGAACGAGGTGCGCTACCGGACTGCGCCACAGGCCCTTGCAACGAGTGAAACTCTAGCACCCCCATCCGGGTGCTCGGAAATCCGCTCGCCGCTGGTCAGCGGCGGGGCCCCCGTGGAGGTGGCGCGGTGGCGCGGGTCACTCGTTGGCGGCGCGGGGGCGGTCGTCGTCGGCGTACTGGTCGAAGAGGGGGGTGCGGCCCCCTTCGCGGCGGCGGCGCGGGCGGGAGCCGCGGCGCTCCTCCGCGGCGTCGCGCACCCGGTCCGCCGCCGGGTCGGCGGTGCTGGAGCGCGCGGAGCTCCAGGTGTCCGGGGCGCCCAGGTCGACGCGGTCGCCGGCACGCGGGGCGACCGGCGCGGTGACGTACGTCGGCAGGGGGACGGGGACCGGGTCCCAGCCCTCGGCCGCGCCGCGGTCGCGCTGCTGGTCGACCCACTCGGCGTGGTCGGTCTGCTCCACGAGGGCGCGGCGGCCCGCGGCGGGCGAGGGCTCGGCCGGGCGATCGGCTCCGGCGGCGGCCTGCAACGGGTGGGCGACGGTGTCAACGGGGTCGCCGGCGTCGTGGGCGTCCGCCGCCTGGCGAGGGCGGACGCGGCCCTCGCGCAGGCGCTGGGCGGCCAGTTCGGCGCGGCGCTGGTCCATGGTGAAGGCGAAGCGGCGCCGCTCCTGGATGCGCAGGTACACGATGTACGCGCTGAGGAGCACCGCCGGGACGGCCGGCACCCACAGGAAGGCCAGCCCGCCGACGCCCGCGACGATCGCGCCCACGGTGAAGGTCAGGAAGAGGAGGACCGTGGTGCGGCGACGGCGCGCGAGGACCTTCGTGCGCCGGGCGCGGGCGGCCGCGGCCGTCGGGGTCGCGGCCGCCGCGGCGCGCTCCCCCGCGGCTCCCGGGGACACCGCGGAGCCCTGGGATCCGCCGGGCGGGCCCGCGGAACCCGGCGCTTCCGCCGGGGCCCCGCCCCCCGCTCCGGGCATGCCGAAGGGCCGGACGTCGACCATTTCGGTCGGCGCTTCCGGCTCGGGCGCACGGGCCGCCGGCTCCCCGGGCTCGCTTGAGACCGGCGCGTCGTCGGCTGCGCGCACTTCCAGGTCCTTGGCGTAACGGCGCTCCATCCCCGCCCGGCCCGACAGAAGCCGGATGGCGGTGCTGAAGCGTTCCGTCGGACGGGCTTCATTGAGCTCGTCCTGCCTACGGAGCCACATCGGCACCAAGTAGGCGGCCCAGGCCCCGACGATGACTGCGTAGATGAGGCCGCTGCTGCTCACACTTCACACCGTAGAGGGGTACGCGCAGGGGATTCCGCCAATTGGCCCGGTGTGTCGCACGATCCGGCTGATATCTCGAACTTTTTTTGTGATTGTTGAGACCGAGTCCACTCGAATACCGTCGATTGACGGTCACTTTCGAATATCTATTCTATTTCTGCGGGGTCCCGGGCCGGGAACGGTGCCACCGCTGCAGGAGCCCCTCGGGGACCTCCTCGGCCGTCAGCGCGTAGACCAGGTGATCGCGCCAGGCGCCGTCGATGTGGAGGTAGCGGGGCCGCAGCCCCTCCTCCCGGAAGCCCAGCTTCTCCACCACCCGGCGGCTGGGCAGGTTCTCCGGCCGGATGCACACCTCCACGCGGTGCAGGCCGACCGAGCGGAAGCAGTGGTCGACCGCGAGCGCGACCGCGGTCGGCATCACGCCGCGGCCCGCGACGGCCGCGTCCACCCAGTAGCCGATGTGCGCCGAGCACATCGAGCCCCAGGTGATCCCGGCCACGGTCAGCTGGCCGGCCAGCCTGCCCCGGTAGTCGATGACGAACGGCAGCATGCGCCCCGCGTGGGCCTCGGCCCGCAGGTGGCGCACCATCTGCCGGTACGTGGGGCGGTGCGCGACCGGGCCGCCCGGCGGAGGCGGCGGGATCGTCGCCTCCCAGGGGCGCAGCCAGTCGCGGTTGCGCCGGTTGACCTCCCGCCAGGCGTGCTGGTCGCGCATCCGGATGGGGCGCAGGAGGACGTCGCCGTCCACGAGCTCGGCGGACCGGCCGGCGTTCAGTGCGGGCCCCCCGGTCTCGGGTGATCGCCCCCGTGCACCTGCTCCACGGCGTGGACCAGCAGCCGGCCCAGCACGGCGAGGCCGTCGCGGACGCCGCCCGTCGACCCGGGCAGGTTCACGATCAGCGTCCGGCCCGCGAGCCCGGCCAGGCCCCGGGAGAGGGCGGCGGTGGGCACCTTGGCCAGCCCCTCGGCGCGGACGGCCTCGGCGATGCCGGGGACCTCCCGGTCGAGGAGGGGGCGGGTCGCCTCGGGCGTGCGGTCGGTGGGCGACAGGCCGGTGCCGCCGGTGGTGACGATCACGTCGTAGGCGGCGGTGACGCCCTTGCGGAGGGCCGCTTCGACCGGCGGCCCGTCGGGGACGACGACGGGCCCGTCCACGGCGAACCCGAGGGCTTCCAGCCCGGCGGCGAGCAGGGGCCCGCCCTTGTCGGGGTAGACGCCTGCGGCGGCGCGGTTGGAGGCGGTGACGACGAGGGCGCGGTAGCCGTTCGGCGGGCGCGCTGTGCTTGCCGCCGGGTCCGGGGCGACGGCGCCTGCGGCTGCATCCGGCACCGCCGGACCGGAGCGTTGCGGCTGCTCGCCGCTGCGGCGGTTCGCCGGTGCGGGCCCGTCCTCGGGCAGGTGCCCCGCAGTCACGCGCCGTCCCCTTCCCCCGCGGAGCGGGCAACGTACGTGCCCGACTTCCCGCCCGTCTTCTCCTCCACCCTGATGTCCGTGACGGTCGCGCCCTTGTCCACGGCCTTGACCATGTCCACGACCGTCAGGGCGGCGACGGCGACGGCCGTCATCGCCTCCATCTCCACACCCGTGCGGTCGGTCGTCCGCACCGTGGCGGTGATCTCCACGGCGTCGTCGGCGACGGACAGGTCGACCTTCACGCCGGAGACGGCCAGCGGGTGGCAGAGCGGGATCAGGTCGGGGGTGCGCTTGGCGCCCATGATCCCGGCGATGCGGGCGGTGGCGAGGGCGTCGCCCTTGGGGACGCCCTCGCCGCGCAGCAGCTCCACCACGCGCGGCGCGACGAGGACCCGCCCGCTGGCGCGGGCCGTGCGGGCGGTGACCTCCTTGGCCGAGACGTCGACCATGCGGGCCGCGCCCGCACTGTCGATGTGGGTCAGGCGGGAGGGCTCGGGCGGGTCCTGGGCGCTGCTCATGGTTCTCCTGGTCCGGGTCCTGTTGGGCAGACACCGTACCGGCAGCGCGCGGCGGGTGACCGGCGGAGGAGTCAGCCGAGGAGGACCACGTCGACCTCCGTGCCGGCGGCGACGGAGGTGGTCTCCTCGGGGACGACGACGAGGGCGTTGGCCTGGGCGAGGGCCTTCACCAGGTGCGAGCCGGCGCCGCCGACGAGCGAGACCGTGCCCGAGCCCGGCTCGTGGCGGGCCCGCAGGAACTGACGGCGGCCCTGCGGCGAGGAGGCGACGGCGTCGGTGCACACGGCGCGCACGGTGGTGCGGTCGACGGGGTCGAGCCCCATGAGGGCCCGCAGGGCGGGGCGGACGAAGAGCTCGAAGGAGACGTAGCAGCTGACGGGGTTGCCCGGGAGGGCGAACAGCGGGACCCGGTCCGGGCCGATCCGGCCGAAGCCCTGCGGCTTGCCGGGCTGCATGGCGAGCCGGCGGAAGGAGACGCTGCCCTCCTCGCCGGCGAGCCCGGCGAGGGTCTCCTTGACCACGTCGTACGCGCCGACGCTGACGCCGCCGCTGGTGACGACGGCGTCGGCGCGGATGAGCTGGTCCTCCAGGGTGGCGCGCAGGAGCTCGGCGTCGTCGTCGACGGCGCCGACGCGGTAGGCGATGGCGCCGGCGTCGCGCGCGCAGGCGGACAGCACGAAGCTGTTGGAGTCGTGGATGCGGCCGGGCGCGAGCTCCTCGCCGGGCTGGACGAGCTCGCTGCCGGTGGACATGACGACCACGCGGGGCCGCGGCCGGACCAGGACGGTGGCCCGCCCGATGGCCGCCAGCAGGCCGATCTGGGCCGGGCCGAGGACGGTGCCCGCGGCGAGGGCCAGCTCGCCCGTGAGGGCGTCGCTGCCGCGCGCGCGGACGTGCGCGCGGGAGGCGACGGGCCGGTGGACGCGGACCTCGCCGCCGGAGCGCTCGGGGACCTTGCTGTGGGCGTCCATGGCGATGGCGGGACCCGCGCCCGCGCCGCCGTCGGTCCACTCCACGGGGACGACGGCCTCGGCGCCGGCCGGCAGCGGGGCGCCGGTCATGATCCGGGCGGCCTCGCCGGGGCCCACCGTCACGGACGCGCCGCCGCTGCCCGCCGCGATGTCACCGACGACGGCGAGGAC
The DNA here is from genome assembly GCF_024519335.1 of Streptomyces telluris. Taxonomy (NCBI): domain Bacteria; kingdom Bacillati; phylum Actinomycetota; class Actinomycetes; order Kitasatosporales; family Streptomycetaceae; genus Streptomyces; species Streptomyces telluris. The sequence continues at coordinate 79,349 of NZ_JANIID010000026.1, read as the reverse complement.
CGCGGGGAACTCCTCCGTGGCGCCCTCGACGTCGGCCGTGCGGACCGCGTAGCCGTCCATGGAGCTGTTGTCGAAGGGCGGCAGGGCGGCGGGGACGGTGACGTCCTCGACCAGGACGCAGCCCTGGGCGTCCGGCAGCTGCAGCTCGATCGGCTCCAGGGGCCGGATCTTCCCCAGGACGTCGGCGAGGTGCTCCTCCACCGTCCACAGGCGGTCCGGGTCGTCCGTCGCGGCGGGGACGGGGTCGGTGGCCGTGTCGGCGGCGGTACTGCTCAAGGTGCTACATCTCCTCGGTGACGTAACGGCGGAGCCAGGCGCGGAAGTCCGGTCCTAGATCCTCACGCTCGCAGGCCAGTCTGACAATGGCGCGCAAGTAGTCCCCGCGGTCGCCCGTGTCGTAGCGGCGGCCCTTGAAGATCACGCCGTGCACGGGCCCGCCGAGGCCGGGCTCGGCCGCGAGGGCCTGCAGGGCGTCGGTGAGCTGGATCTCGCCGCCGCGGCCGGGCGGGGTCTCGCGCAGCACGTCGAAGACGGCCGGGTCGAGGACGTAGCGGCCGATCACCGCGTAGTTGCTGGGCGCCTCGGAGGGGTCCGGCTTCTCCACCAGGCCCGTGACCTGCACCACACCGTCGGTGTCGGTGGGCTTCACGGCCGCGCAGCCGTACATCCCGACCTGGGCGGGGTCGACCTCCATGAGGGCGATCACGCTGCCGCCGTGCTTGCGCTGGATCGCGACCATGTGGGACAGCAGCGGGTCCCGGACGTCGATGAGGTCGTCGCCGAGGAGGACGGCGAAGGGCTCGTTGCCGACGTGCGGGGCGGCGCACAGGACGGCGTGGCCCAGCCCCCGGGGGTCGCCCTGGCGGACGTAGTGCATGGTCGCCAGGTCGCTGGACTCCTGCACGCGCGCGAGCCGGGACTCGTCCCCCTTGCGGCGCAGCGCCTCCTCCAGCTCGTAGTTCCGGTCGAAGTGGTCCTCGAGCGGGCGCTTGTTACGCCCTGTGATCATGAGGACGTCCGAGAGACCGGCGAGGGCGGCCTCCTCCACCACGTACTGAATCGCCGGCTTGTCCACGACAGGCAGCATTTCCTTGGGCGTGGCCTTGGTGGCAGGCAGAAATCGGGTGCCGAGACCGGCTGCGGGGATGACAGCCTTGCTGATCCGAGGACGCGAGTGAGTCATGGGCCGAACACTATCCGTTGAAATTGTGCGGAGGACGAGGCTCCACCGAGTATGCCCCCAGGCAAGGAGTTTGTACGCACAGTGATCAAGTACGACGGTAGCAAGGCAGGGTTGCGGCGCGGTCTCCTGGCGGTGAGATCCGGGTTGACCTCGGATGACGTGGCGGAAGCGGGGGCCGCGCTGGCCCGCCGCGCCCTTGAGCTCCCCGAGCTCGCGCAGGCCGGGACGGTCGCCGCGTACGTCTCCGTGGGGCGCGAACCGGGCACCCGCGCGCTCCTGGAGGCGCTCCGCCGCCGGGGGGTACGGGTGCTGCTCCCGGTCCTCCTGGAGGACAACGACCTCGACTGGGCCGCCTACGAGGGCCCGGACCGTCTCGTACGGGCCGGGCGCGGCCTCCTGGAACCGGACGGGCCCCGGCTGGGGCCGGAGGCCGTGACGACGGCGGACGCGGTGCTGCTGCCGGGGCTGGCCGTGGACGGGCGGGGGATGCGGCTCGGCCGCGGCGGGGGGTCTTACGACCGGGTCCTGGCCCGGCTGGAGCGGGCGGGGGCGACTCCGTCGCGGGTCGTCCTGCTGTACGACAGCGAGGTGATCCCCGAGGTCCCGGCGGAGCCGCACGACGGCCCGGTGGACGCGGTGGTCACCCCGAGCGGCCTGCGGCGCTTTTCGCGCTAGCGCGCTCGTCCCCAAACGCCGGACGGGCTGGTTCTTGCTGGGACCCCAGCAAGAACCAGCCCGTCCGGGCACATCCGCCGCAGCGGCGCTCAGCCCCCCGCCGGCGTGACCGGCGGTGCCGAGCCGGGCGGAACCCCTCCGTGGAAGGGCGCCGCCCGCAGGGCCTACGGCTTAAGGGTCAGCTCTGCGTCCGTGCCCTTCTTCACCGCGTCCGCGGAGAACGCCCACGGCAGGAGCTCGCCCTTTGCCCACTTGTCCGTCTGGTCGTAGTAGTGCGCGTTGTACGCGTGACCGGACGCACCGGTGAGGTTGATCCACCGGGACTTGTCGAGGTCGGCGAGGTTGACGACCATCCGCATGGACGGGACCCAGATCACGTCGTAGCCGCCGGCCGCGTTCCAGCCGGCCGCGTTGACCGCGGCCTCGCCGCCGGCGAGGTTCCACGGGCCGCGGTTGAGCATCCAGCGGACGATGCCGGGGCCCTCCTTGCCGAGGGTCTGGTTCTTCAGGTTCAGCTGGTGGAGGCGGCCCCAGCTCCAGGAGTCGACGTCCTTGCCGAGCTTGGAGGTCAGCTCCCAGCGGGCGTCCTTCATGGCGCGGGCGAGCAGCTCGTCGCGGTTGCCGGCACCGGCGCGGCCGCCGGTCTTCCACCAGTCGTCGTTCGGCTTGTCGAGGATGCCGCGGACGACCTCGAACCAGCGGTCGCCGCCGTCGGGCTGCGCCGAGTCGGGCTCGCGCTCGCCGCACTCGCGGACCAGGCGGGTGTTGCCGTCAAGGTCCTCCTGGGGGCCGGCGTCGTTGGCCGGGCGGACCCGCAGGCACTGGCCCTTGACGCGCAGCTCCTTGGGGAGCTTGTTGCCGAAGGCGAGCTTGAGGGTGTTGCGCCAGACGGCGTTGAAGTACGCGGCGGCGGCCGAGTCGGCCTCCTGGGTGTAGTCCCAGCCCTGGAGGAGCTTCTGGGCCTCGCGGACGTACTTCGTCTCGCGCTCGTTCTCGGCCTTGATGTTGATCTTCAGCAGGTAGGGCGTCAGCAGCTTGGCGATCTCGCTGCTGTTGTCCATCTGCATCTTCTGCATGTCATCGGTCGAGATCTTGCCGCCGTCCTTGATCTTCGACTGGATGAGGTCGTTGATCCGCTGGCTGCGGGCGCCGTAGCCCCAGTCGCCGGTGAGGGCGTAGGGGTACTTCTTGTTGTCGATGACGGCCTGGTTGGCGGTGACGATGTAGCCGCGCTTGGGGTTGAGCTCCCACGGCAGCTCTTCCGGCTTGAGGAAGCCGGTCCACTGGTAGGCAGGGTCCCAGCCGGGCGCGGGCATGCGGCCGTCGCCCTTGCGGACGGGGATGCGGCCGGGGGCCTGGTAGCCGAAGTTGCCCTTGGTGTCGGCGTAGATCAGGTTCTGCGAGGGGACCTCGAAGCCGGCCGCGGCCTTGCGGAACGACGCGAAGTCGGTGGCGCGGTTGAGGTCCATGAGGGCGTCCATCGTCCGGCCGGCGTCGAGCGCGGTCCAGCGCAGCGCGACGGCGTAGCCCTCGGCGCGGTCGGGCGCCGGGTCCTTGACGGGGGCGTCCTGGCCGACCTTGCCGAGCTCGCTGTTGCGGTCGGAGACGACGGGGCCGTTCCGGGTGGAGCGGACGGTGATGGTGCGGTCGCTGCCGCCGGCCACCTTGATGGTCTCCTTGCGGGTGGCGAAGGGGACCTGCTTGTTGTCGTAGAGGTAGCTGTCGGAGGTGACCTTCTCCAGGTAGAGGTCGGTCACGTCCGCACCGAGGTTGGTCATGCCCCAGGCGATGTCCTGGTTGTGGCCGATGACCACGCCGGGCATGCCGGCGAAGGTGTAGCCGGCCACGTCGAACGGGCAGGCCGCGGACGTCTTGGTGCAGTGCAGGCCCATCTGGTACCAGAGCGAGGGCAGCTGCGGGGCGAGGTGCGGGTCGTTGGCGAGCAGCGGCTTGCCGGTCGTCGTGTACTGGCCGGAGACGACCCACGAGTTGGAGCCGATGCCGTTGCCGGACGGGCCGAGCAGCGCCGGGATCTTGTCCAGGGTGCCGGACAGGGCGGTCAGGCCGGAGCGCAGTCCGCCGGCCGCGCCGGCGCCGCCGCCGGTGGCGGGGGTGCCGTTGTTGTTCTGGGTGCCGGGGGTGCCGTTGGCGCCCGGCGTGCCCGCCGTGCCCGTACCGCCGGGCTGTCCGTTGCGGCCGTTCTGACCGGTCTGCCCGGTCTGGCCCGGCTGTCCGGTCTGACCCTCCGTCGGCGTGGCCTTCGGGTCGAACTCCTTGGTGGCCGGGTCGACGGCGCCGCCCTCGACGACCGGCTTGTTCCGGCCGTACGGGTACGCCGGGTACAGCTGCTCGATCTGCTGGGGGCTCAGCCGCGTCGAGGCCAGGGAGCGGTCGATCTCGCTCTGCAGGTTGCCGCGCAGGTCCCAGGCCATGGCCTTGAGCCAGGCGACCGAGTCGACCGGGGTCCACTTCTCCGGCTTGTACTCGTTCTCGAACTCCAGGGCCGCGTACTCGACGGAGAGCGACTTGCCCTGATGGTCCTTGAGGTAGGCGTTGACGCCGTCGGAGTACGCCTGGAGGTACTTCTTGGTGGTCGCCGACAGCTTGGTGTCGTACTCCTCCTGCGCGACCTTGCGCCAGCCCATGGTCCGGATGAAGGCGTCGGTCTCGACCTGGCCGTCACCGAACATCTCGGACAGGCGGCCCGCCGTCAGATGACGCCGGACGTCCATCTCCCAGAACCGGTCCTGCGCCTGGACGAAGCCCTGGGCGCGGAAGAGGTCCTCGGCGCTGTCCGCGTAGATCTGCGGAATGCCGTGGTCGTCACGCGCGACCTTCACCTGCCCGCCCAGACCCTTGAGCTGCAGGGTGCCGCTGGTCTCCGGGAAGGAGGCGCGCACCGTACTGACGCTCCAGTACGCGCCGAAGCCGATGCCCGCGACGAGCAGCAGCACGACGGTGATCACGAGCAGGCGGGCACGTCGCCCCTTCTTTTTCTTGCCGGAAGGGCCGGTCTTATTGGCGGGCATCGCTGTCCTTAGAGGGGCAGGGTGGTCCTGGAGTGCTGGAAGCAACCATAGGCGCAGGGCGGTGAGCGCCCGGACGCGGATGCCGGACCGTGCAGTGAGATCAATCCCTCCCGGCACCCTCGCGAGGCCGGCAGGCGTCAAGAACCCGTAAAATATTAGATGAGGAAATGAAGTTCCCCTCGGCCGGAGGAACGTTCCGGCCGTCGTCCGTGGCAAGACACTCGTCGCAAGACGCTCGTGAAGGGACCGGCCCCTGACTGTCCACCACCTCAACGAACTCCTGCTGATCTGCTCCCTCGTGCTGCTCGTCGCAGTGGCGGCGGTACGCATCTCTTCGCGCAGCGGGCTGCCGAGCCTGCTCATCTACCTCGGCATCGGGGTAGCCATAGGCCAGGACGGCATCGGCGTCTCCTTCAACGACGTGGGCCTGACCCAGGTGATCGGCTACGCCGCCCTGGTCGTCATCCTCGCCGAGGGCGGTCTCGGCACGAAATGGCACGAAATCAAACCGGCGCTGCCCGCGGCCGCCGTGCTCTCGACCTTCGGCGTCGCGGTGAGCGTCGGGCTGACCGCCGCGGCCGCGCACTACCTGGCGGGCGTCGACTGGCGGCAGGCCCTGATCATCGGTGCGGTGGTGTCCTCGACGGACGCGGCGGCCGTCTTCTCCGTCCTGCGCAATGTCCCCCTGCCGTCCCGGCTCACCGGTGTCCTGGAGGCCGAGTCCGGCTTCAACGACGCCCCCGTCGTCATCCTCGTCGTCGCCTTCTCGGCGGCCGGCCCCGTCGAGCACTGGTACCTGCTGCTCGGGAAGATCGCCCTGGAGCTGGCGATCGGCGCCGCCGTCGGCATCGCGTTCGGCATGCTCGGCGCGTACGGCCTGCGGCACGTGGCGCTGCCCGCCTCCGGCCTCTACCCCATCGCCGTGATGGCCATCGCCACCGCCGCCTACGCGGGCGGCGCCCTCGCGCACGGATCCGGCTTCCTCGCCGTCTACCTCGCGGCGCTGATCCTCGGCAACGCCAAACTGCCGCACTGGCCGGCCACCCGGGGCTTCGCCGAGGGGCTCGGCTGGATCGCCCAGATCGGCATGTTCGTCCTGCTCGGCCTGCTGGTCACCCCGCACGAGCTGGGCGACGACATCGTCCCCGCGCTCGTCGTGGGCCTGGTCCTGACCATGGTCGCGCGGCCGGTGTCCGTCTTCCTGAGCACGGCGCCCTTCCGGACCCCCTGGCAGGAGAAAGTCCTGCTGTCCTGGGCCGGGCTGCGCGGGGCCGTGCCCATCGTCCTGGCCACCATCCCGATGGTGGCCGGGGTGGAGGACAGCCGCACGATCTTCAACATCGTCTTCGTGCTGGTGATCGTCTACACCCTGGTCCAGGGCCCGACGCTGCCCTGGCTGGCGCGCCGCCTGCGCCTCGGCGAGAACGAGCCGGAGGACCTCGGCATCGAGTCGGCGCCGCTGGAGCGGCTGCGCGGCCACCTGCTGTCCGTCGCCATCCCCGAGGGCTCGCGGATGCACGGCGTGGAGGTCTCCGAGCTGCGGCTGCCGCCCGGCGCCGCGGTCACCCTGGTCGTCCGGGACGGCAAGAGCTTCGTGCCCCAGCCGGCGACCGTGCTGCGCCGCCTCGACGAGCTGCTCGTCGTGGCCACCGACCCGGTGCGCGACGCGACCGAGAAACGGCTGCGGGCGGTCGGCGAGGGCGGCAAGCTGGCGGGCTGGCTGGGCGCGACGGGCAACCCCCGGGAGGCGTCCGCGGACCCCTCTGTGACGAAGGCCATAGGCATATCCAAGGGTCCCCGTATGATAAAGAGGAAGTAATCATTCACTCCCGCTCCCAGCGGGAGTTTTCCCTAGATACACACCGAACCAACTCTGCCTGATGCAGGGCTGGCGCGACCGCACGGCGGCCGCGGTCGCACGAGGCGGCCGGAAGGCATCTACCACGGTCCTGCGCGAGAGGACAGCTCTCGGCGCGCTCCGTGGCGGCTCGCCGTCCGGTGGCGCGCTACCAGGCGGCGGAAAGGCCTGGGCCGTGGCATCCACGGTCAACGAACGGCCCGGATACGGGCAGCTGCTGCGCACCCCCGGTGCGTGGACGTTCCTGCTGCCGGGCTTCCTGGCCCGGCAGCCGTTCGCCATGCTGACGATCGGCATCCTGCTGCTGGTCAACGACACCACCGGCTCGTACGGCACCGCGGGCACCGTCTCGGCGACGGCGGGCGTGGCCATGGCCCTGTTCGCTCCGCAGAGCGGCAAGCTCGCGGACCGCTTCGGGCAGGCCGCGGTCCTGATCCCCGGCGTCGTCGTGCACGCCGCGGCGATCTCGCTGCTGACGGTGCTCGCGCTGTCGGACGCGCCCCTGTGGGCGCTGCTCGCGGCGGCCGTCCCGGCCGGTGCGTCGACCCCGCAGATCGGCCCGATGGTGCGGGCGCGCTGGGCGAGCAAGCTCGACGGGTCGCCCCTGATGTCGACCGCGGCGGCGTTCGAGTCCGTCACCGACGAGTTCACCTTCGTGATCGGCCCGGTGCTGGCCACGGCGCTGTGCACCGGCGTCCACCCGGCCGCCGGTCTGGTCGCGGAGGCCGTGCTGACCCTGGCCGGCGGTCTGCTGTTCGCCTCGCAGCGGCGCACGCAGCCGCAGCCGAGCCGCGCGGCGGCCGGTGCCGCCGAGGCCGGCAAGCGCGTCTCCGCGCTGTCCGTGCCGGGCGTGCGGGTGCTGGCGATCGTCATGCTGGGCATCGGCACCGTCTTCGGCGGCATGCAGGTGTCGATGACCGCCTTCACCAAGGAGATGGGCGACCCGGGCCTGAACGGCCTGATGTACGGCGCCTTCGCGGCCGGAAACATGATCGCGGGCATCGCCTGCGGCGTCATCGCCTGGAAGACCAGCCCGCAGCGCCGCCTGCTGCTGGCCTACCCGCTGCTGGTGCTGGCCACCACCCCGCTGTGGGCCGCGCACCACATGGTCCTGCTCGGCGCCCTCGGCATGCTGGTGGGTCTGTGCATCGCCCCGTCGCTGATCACCGGCTACACGCTGGTGGAGAAGCTGGTCCCGGCGGGCGCCCGCACCGAGGCGTTCACCTGGCTGACCGGCGCCGTCGGCCTCGGCCAGGCGGCCGGCGCGACCGTGGGCGGGCGGCTGATCGACGCCCACGAGGCGAGCACCGGATTCCTGGTGCCGCTGGGCGGCACGGCCGTCGCGCTGCTGGTCCTGCTCCTCATGCGCAAGGCGCTGACCCCGCGCTCGGAGTCGGTCGTCGCGGCACGTGGGGTCGGTCACCGTGAGCCCGTCCCGGTGGACTGACGGACAGGAATACTGCAGTATGGATCGTCGTTAGCACTCAACGAGTGAGAGTGCCAGGAGGAGCAAGTGCCGACTTACCAGTACCAGTGCACCGAGTGCGGCGAGGGCCTCGAGGCGGTGCAGAAGTTCACCGATGACGCCTTGACCGAGTGCCCCGGCTGCCAGGGGCGCCTGAAGAAGGTCTTCTCCGCGGTCGGCATCGTCTTCAAGGGCTCCGGCTTCTACCGGAACGACAGCCGCGGCTCGTCGTCCAGCAGCTCGCCCGCGAAGCCCTCGACGACCTCGGCCACGACCTCGTCGTCCGCCTCGAAGAGCTCGGACACGAAGTCCCCGGCCTCCTCGACGTCCTCGTCGGCCACGGCCGCCACCGGCACGTCGGCGGCCTGACCGCTCGCAGTCCTTCCCGCAGAGCCCTTCACCTCCCCGCAGGAGGCGAAGGGCTCTGTGGCATGCCCTGACGCGCCGTTAGGGTGACCCTCATGGTCGAAATGCACAGCGCGCGTGCGGATATAGGCGTCATCGGCGGGTCCGGCTTCTACTCCTTCCTGGAGGATGTGACCGAGGTCACGGTCATGACGCCGTACGGGTCGCCGAGCGACTCCCTCTTCGTCGGCGAGCTCGCCGGGCGGAAGGTCGCCTTCCTCCCCCGCCACGGCCGCGGCCACCACCTGCCGCCCCACCGCATCAACTACCGGGCCAACCTGTGGGCCCTGCGCTCGCTCGGCGTGCGGCAGGTCCTCGCCCCGTGCGCGGTCGGCGGCCTGCAGCCGCAGTACGGGCCGGGCACGCTGGTCGTCCCCGACCAGCTCGTGGACCGAACGAAGGCGCGCGCGCAGAGCTACTTCGACGGCGAGATGCTGCCCGACGGCCGGGTGCCCAACGTCGTCCACACCTCCTTCGCCGACCCCTACTGCCCCACCGGGCGCGCGGTGGCGGTCGCGGTGGCGCGCGGGCACGGCTGGGAGCCGGTGGTGGACGGCGGCACGATGGTCGTCATAGAGGGGCCGCGCTTCTCCACCCGCGCCGAGTCGCGCTGGCACGCCGCCCAGGGCTGGACGGTCGTCGGCATGACCGGGCACCCCGAGGCCGTGCTCGCCCGCGAGCTGGAGCTCTGCTACACCTCGATGGCGCTGGTCACGGACCTGGACGCGGGCGCCGAGACGGGTCAGGGCGTCTCGCACGACGAGGTCATGCGGGTCTTCGGGGAGAACGTGGGACGGCTGCGCGAGGTGCTCTTCGCGGCGGTCACGGCCCTGCCGGAGACCAAGGAGCGCAACTGTCTGTGCGCGGACGTGCACCGGGGCTGGGACCTGGGTATCGAACTGCCTTGATGACGGGGTCCCCGGCCGAATATGGAATCCTCTATTCCGGAACATTCAGAGCATCCGGAAGATCCGGAATATCCAGAGCGTCCGGAACATCCGGGGCATTCGGCCGGAGACAGGGCAAGAAAGGCTGTGCAGTGACGACGACCAAGACCGGGGTCCTCGGCGGATTCAAGGCGTTCCTCATGCGGGGCAACGTCATAGACCTCGCCGTCGCCGTCGTCATCGGCGCAGCGTTCACGAACATCGTGAACTCGGTGGTCAAGGGTGTGATCAACCCGGTGGTGGGGGCCTTCGGCACGAAGGACCTCGATCACTACGCGTCCTGCCTGAAGGGCCCCTGCGTCAAGAACGCGGCCGGCGAGGTCACCAAGGGCGTCTTCATCCAGTGGGGCTCGGTGCTCAGCGCGACCCTCACGTTCCTGATCACGGCCGCGGTCGTCTACTTCCTGATGCTGCTGCCGATGAAGCGCTGGCAGGACCGCCAGGCGGCCCGTACGCCCGCGGCCCCGGCCAAGGAGACCGAGCTGGAGCTGCTCAAGCAGATCCGCGACGCGCTCGTCGAGCAGCGGCGCGAGCCGGGCTCGGAGACGGTGCCGGCGCAGAGGTAGTCGCCGGCGGGCGCCTTCCGGCACCCCGTGCCGGAAGGCGCCCGTGCGATCACCCGGCGGGGACGGCGCCTCCTCCCCGTACCCTGGACGCATGAGCGACACCGCCCCCGAGCCCGCACCGCAGCCCCGCAGGAAGCCCGCTGCCGCCCTGATCTTCGACGACCCGCTGACGCAGCAGTCCTCGGACGACACCGACCGCGGCTGGGGCGAGCGGCCGGGCAACGGCGGCGAAGGCTCCGCAGCGGACCTGGCCCGCTTCCTGGACGAGAAGCCGCCGCACCACATCTGAGCGCGCGCCCGGCTGCACCCTTCCGCGCGCTCCGCGCGCACTCCGCGCCACGGCCGGTGAGAATCGCTCCATGAGCGAGGACGCGCCCCGCCCCCTGCCGGACGGCGGACCGCCGCACTCCCCCGTACTGCGCCGGATGGCCGGCCGCGGGCGCGAGGAGGAGCACCGGGCGGCCACGCCCCTGGAGCTCTTCTTCGACCTGTGCTTCGTCGTGGCGGTGGCCGTCGCGGGGCGGGAGCTCGTGCACGCGCTGGCCGAGGGGCACGCGGCGCACGGCGTGCTCGGCTACCTGATGACGTTCTTCACCATCTGGTGGGCGTGGATGAACTTCACCTGGTTCGCGTCCGCGTACGACACGGACGACGTCCTGTACCGGGTGGTGACGCTGGTCCAGATCGCCGGGGTGCTGATCCTGTCGGCGGGCATCCCACGGGCGTTCGACGACAACGACTTCACCGTGGTGTGGTTCGGCTACCTGGTGATGCGGCTGGCGCTGGTGTCGCAGTGGCTGCGGGCCGCGTTCTCCACGACGGGCGCGGAACGGCGCACGGCGCTGAAGTACGCGGCCGGGGTGTGCCTGTGCCAGGTGGGCTGGCTGGGGCTGCTGTTCCTGCCGGACGGCGCCAAGCCGTGGGTGTTCCTGGCGATGGCCCTCCTGGAGATGGCGGTCCCGACCTTCGCCGAGATGACGCGGCAGACGGCCTGGCACCCGCACCACATCGCCGAGCGGTACGGGCTGTTCACCATCATCGTGCTGGGCGAGACGGTCGCGGCGGCCACGGTCGCCGTGCAGTCGGCGCTGGAGGAGAGCGAGGCGCTCGACGAGCTGCTGCCGATGGCGGCGGGCGGCCTGCTGCTGATCTTCGCCGCGTTCTGGATCTACTTCGCCGTCCCCATCCACCTGCACCTGGCCTCCAACCGGCAGGCGTTCCTGTGGGGCTACGGGCACTACATCGTCTTCGGGTCGGCGGCCGCGATCGGGGCGGGCATTGAGGTGGCGATCGAGCAGGCCGTCGGCAAGGCGCACGTCTCCACGTTCGCCGCGTCGAGCACGGTGACGATCCCCGGGGCCCTGTTCCTGTTCTCGGTCTGGCTGGTCCACTCCCGCCACTACAAGCGGGGCACGGCCCAGCAGTTGGTGCTCCCGGTGTCCGCGCTGGCCGTCCTGGCCTGCACGTTCGCGGGCGGCAACGCGGTGCTGCTGGCGGGGCTGGTGGCGGCGGCGACGGTCGTGACGGGGGTCTGGTTGTCCACAAGGAACCCACCGCTCGCCGAGGCGTGATACGCATGTCTGTATGACGAACGCACCCGCCCCCGGGGCCATGGACGCGCTCACCGACGTCCCCGGCATCCGCGTGGGACACGCGAACCTCACCGCCCCCGGCGCGCTCACCGGCACCACCGTCGTCCTCACCGCGGAAGGCGGCGCCGTGGCCGCCGTGGACGTCCGCGGCGGCGGCCCCGGCACCCGCGAGACCGACGCCCTCGACCCGCGCAACCTCGTCCAGCGCGTGGAGGCCGTCGTCCTCACCGGCGGCAGCGCCTTCGGGCTGGACGCCGCGTCCGGCGTGACGGCCTGGCTGGAGGACTCCGGCCGCGGCTTCCGGGTCGGCCCCGACCCCTCTCAGGTCGTCCCCGTCGTCCCCGCCGCGGCCCTCTTCGACCTGGGCCGCGGCGGCGACTGGCGGGCCCGTCCCGACGCCGCGCTGGGCCGGGAGGCCGCCGAGGCCGCCGCCCGCGAGGACGTGGGGGCGCCCGTCGCGCAGGGCAACGTCGGCGCGGGCACGGGCGCCGTGGCCGGCGGCCTCAAGGGCGGCGTCGGCACGGCGAGCGCCGTGCTCCCCTCGGGGACGACGGTCGCGGCGCTCGCGGTCGTCAACGCCGCGGGCTCGGTGGCCGATCCGGCGACCGGCCTCCTGTACGGGCGGCTGTACGAGGGCGTCGTGGAGGTTCCGGAGAAGGAGCGGCACGCAGCCGCCCAGCAGCGGCTGGCCCAGGCCCGGGAGGAGTCCGCGAAGCGCTCGGCGGCATCCGTCCGGCCCCCGCTCAACACCACCCTCGTGGTCGTCGCCACCGACGCCGCGCTCACCCGAGCCCAGGCGCACAAACTCGCGGGCACGGCCCACGACGGCCTGGCGCGCGCCATCCGCCCGGTGCACCTACTCAACGACGGCGACACGGTCTTCGCCCTGGCCACGGGCGACCGCCCCCTGGTCGCCGAGGACGTCTTCGGGGACACGGCCGTCCTGCTGGCGGCCGGCGCACTCAACGAGATCCTGGCAGCGGGCGCGGACGTCGTCACGCGCGCGGTGGCGAAGGGGGCACTCGCGGCGGAATCGGTGGACGGGCCGGGAGGGGTGTTTCCTTCGTACGGGGAGCTGTACGGGTAGCCGGGCGAAGCCGGGCCTGGGGAGCCGTACGGGAGCCGGGCCTGCGAGGCGCCTGCGGGCGGCTGCCGAAGTGGGCTGCCGAAGTCGGCTGCGGCAACGCGCCTCGGCCACCGAGTCGGCTGAGGTCTCATGCCCGAGGAGTCCGGGGCGGCAACGCGCCCCGATAAGGGGCGCGGGGAACTGCGCGACCAGCCACGGACGGCCCGCAGCCGACAGACCGGGGTGCCCGGCGGAACCCCGGGGAGGTCAAACCCCCGCCGCGCCGAGCAGCGACCCGGCCGCGTAGGTCACCGCCATGGCGAGCGCACCCCCACCCGCATTGCGCAGCATCGCCCGCCCCGCCGGCGCGTCCCCCATCCGCGCACTCCCCCACCCGCACAGCACGAGCGCCGCGAGCACCGCCACGACCGTGACGGCCAACCGCAGGTGCGCCGGCGGCAGGACGATGGCGAGCAGCGGCAGCAGCGAACCGGCCGTGAAGGCCAGGAAGCTCGCCCCGGCGGCCTGCCAGGGGCTGGTGAGCTCGTCGGGGTCGATGCCGAGCTCGACCTCGGCGTGCGCGCGGAGCGCATCGTGCTCGGTGAGCTGCTCGGCGACCTCGCGGGCGAGTTCGCCGGTGAGTCCCTTGTCCTCCAGGAGCTCGGTGAGCTCGTCGAGTTCGGCCTGCGGGGCGGTGGCGAGCTCGCGCCGCTCCAGGGCGAGGGCGGCCTGCTCGGAGTCGCGCTGGGTGCTCACCGAGACGTATTCGCCGGCCGCCATGGACATGGACCCGGCCAGCAGCCCGGCGAGCCCGGCGGTCAGCAGCGTGCCGCGCGCGTCGGTGGCGCCGGCGACGCCGACGACGAGGCCGGCCGTGGAGACCACGCCGTCGTTGGCGCCGAGGACGGCGGCCCGCAGCCGGTTGAGCCGGTTGCCGAGGGCGCCTTCGTGCGGCTCGTGATGGTTGGCGGGGTCGGCGGGACCGGCGGGACCGGTGGGGTCGGCAGGACCGGTGGGACCGGTGGGGGGCGGCTCATCGCTCACAAGCCGAGGTTCCCACCGATCCCGGTGGTCACTCGGGCAGGCACACCCGGATCTTCGACTGTCCGTGCGGCCGCTTCTCCCAGTCGTCCATGAAGCGCGCCCGCAGCCCGTGCTTCTCGGCGAGGGCGACGAGGGTGCCGGTGCGGTAGTAGAAGTCCTCGCGGAGCACCTGGTGTTCGGCGCCTTCCGTGCGGTCGAAGGTGAAGTCGAAGAAGCCGCCGGGGGCGAGGATCCGGCCGACGTGGGCCAGGCACTCCTCGATCACCTCGATGGGCGAGTGCGAGAACACGCTGTGGGCGTGGACGACGTCGAAGTGCGCGTCGGGGAGGAAGTCGAGGGTGAGGTTCTGGGTGATGGTGAGGTGCGGCAGCTTCTCCTGGAGCCCGTAGGCGGTCAGGGTCCGCTTGGCGGAGATGAGGATGTCGGGCGAGATGTCGATGCCGTAGTAGTGGCCGGCGTCGAGGTAGTCGATGAAGAGCCGGCCGGCCCGCAGGTTGCCGCAGCCGATGTCGAGCATGCGGTGGCGCGGGGCGAGGCCGTGCTCCTTGAGGTAGTCGAACTGCATCTTGCCCAGGGCGAGCCAGCGGTCGTGGCTCTTGCTGCCGACCGCGGCCTCGGGGCTGCGGGCGGTGTCGGAGGCCATCACGGCGCGGTAGTAGTCGACGTGGTCGGGGTGCTTGAGGCGGAGCCAGCCGTCGCGGGCGGTGCGCTTGAGGTAGGGCGCGATGCGGGCGGGGTGGGTCACCGCGTAACGGACCTTGTGGGAGAGGTTGCTGCGGTTCTTGAGCAGGGCGGCTGCTTTGCGCGAGGACACGGGCGGGACCTCCGTGGTCAGGAGAGGCGGCGGCGGGTTACGGGGAGCAGCGGTCGGGGGTTACGCGAGGGGACGGGGGTACGGGAGGGGACGGGGGTTACGGAAAGAGGGCGGGGGTTACGGAAGCGGGCGGCGCTTCAGCACGATGCAGACGACGGCTATGAGGGCGGCGGCGAGGCCGAGGAAGATGCCGGTCTCGATCCACTGGAAGGACCAGAAGTCGCTGCTCGGGTAGACCGTGCGGTAGCGGCCGGTGAAGCCCTTCTGGGCCATGCACGTCTTGAGGTCGGGCAGCCCCTCGCCCCAGGGGCAGGCGTCCGCGATCGCGTGTTTGCGGCCCGCGGCGTCGACGAAGCCGAACTCGCCGGTCGACCAGCCGCTGCCTATCTCCCGGCGGGGCGCGTCGCCCTGGCTGAGCCACACCTGCGGCGCGAACCAGTCGGAGCGGAAGCTGTTGAGCGCGAACCGCAGGGCCACGACGGCGCCGAGGACCGCGGCCATCGCGGGCAGCGTGCGCCGGATGAACAGCCCGGCGGCCGTGCCGGCGGCGAGACCGAAGAGGGCGCAGGCCACGGCGGCGGGGCCGGTGGCGTTGAAGATGTAGCCGTCGTGCCAGTAGAGGCCGTCCAGCATGTTGGAGATCGGCGACCACCACCAGGCGACGAGCGCGGCGAGGGCGGCCGAGCCGGTCACGGTGCACAGGGCGGCGAGGGCGAAGCGGGTGGTGAACCAGCGGCCGGCGCCGACGCCCTGGGTGAGGGCGAGCTTCCACGTACCGCTCTCCAGCTCGCGGCCGATGAGCGGGGCGCCCCAGAAGATGCCGATGAGGACGGGCACGGCGGTGCTGAGCGAGCCGAGGGTGCGGAGGGGGCCGGTGTTGTCGTCCAGCAGCTTGAGGGCGGCCTCGCCCGCGGCCCCGTCCTGGCAGCCGTCCCAGCCCTTGCAGGCGGCGGTGTCGATGTGGTGGCTGCTGATGAAGTCCATCATGTCCATGCGCATGACGACGACCCAGGCCGTGACGGCGAGGAGGACGGCGGCGCCGGTCAGGACGAGGGCGCGCTGCTGGCGCCAGGCCAGCCAGAGGGTGCCCTTCATGCGGCGGCCTCGGCGGCGGGTGCGGGGGTGCGGTCGGAACGCAGGTAGGCGAGCAAGAGGTCTTCCAGAGAGGGGCTTTCGGCGATCCACCGGTCGCCGGGGATCGGTCCGGTGTGACGGAGAAGGGCGTGCACCTGCCGCCCGGTGGCGGTGGCCTCGACGACGCCGGCGCGGTCGACCGCCGACGGCAGGCCGTCGTCCGTGGACGGGTCGGCGAGCCCGCTGATGCGGACGTGGGCGTCGCACAGCTGCTGGGCGTCGCCGTCCAGCCGCACGGCGCCGTGCTTGAGCAGCAGGACGTGGTCGCAGGCGTTCTCCAGCTCGGAGAGCACGTGGGAGGACATGACGACGGTGATGCCGCGGTCGGCGACCTCGGCCATGACCAGGCCCATGGCCTCGATGCGCACGAGCGGGTCGAGGTCGGCGAGCGGCTCGTCCAGGAGCAGCAGGTCGGGGCGCTTGCCGAAGGCGAGGGCGAGGGCCACGCGGGTGGCCTGGCCCTGGGAGAGGGCGCCGACGCGGGCGTCGAGGGGGATGTTCCCGGCGCGGACGATGCGCTCGGCGGCGGCTGCGTCCCAGTCGCGGTTGAGCTCGCGGCCGAAGCGCAGGGTTTCGTCGACGGTGAAGCGGGGGTAGAGCGGCTTGTCCTGGGCGAGGAACGCGATGCGGTCGCGGGCGTCCGGACCGGTCGGCTCGGTGCCGAAGACGCGGAGCTCGCCCTCGGTCGGCCGGAGCAGGCCGGTGGCCAGGTGGAACAGGGTGCTCTTGCCCGCGCCGTTGGGGCCGACGAGGGCGGTGATCCGCCCGGCGGGGAGGGCGAAGTCGCAGTCGCGGAGCGCCCAGCCACCGCGGAACCTCCGCCCCAGGCGCGTCGCCCGCAGGGCGGTGGTGGGTTCGTCGGTCACGTTGTCTTCCTCCAGCGTCTACGTCTCTGTCTGCGCGTCTGTCTAGTTCTGCGGTGGCCGGGGGGCCGGGATGAAGGGAGGCGGCAGCTCGGGGGGCGGAAAGGACTCGTCGAGGACGGAGGCGGCGAGCGCCGCGGCGTCCTCCCGCTCCAGCCCGGCCGCGCGGGCCCGGGCCACCCAGGTGACGGCCTCGGCCCGCAGCGGCGAGTCGCCCGCCGAGGCGGCCCGTGACAGGGACCGCCGCACGAACGTGCCCCGGCCGGGCCGCGGCTCCACGAGCCCCTCGCGCTCCAGCTCCCGGTAGGCGCGCAGCACGGTGTTGGGGTTCACGGCGACGGCCTCGACCACTTCCCTGGCCGTCGGCAGCCGGTCCCCCGGCTCCAGGACGCCCAGGCGGAGCGCCTGCCTGACCTGCTGAACGAGCTGCAGGTAGGTGGCCACGCCGCTGCGCCGGTCGATCCGGAACGCGATCATTCGGCACCCTCGTTTCACTAACGTGTTAGTGGAATGATGCGGAGGTGATGTTGAAGTCGTCAAATCCGAACGGTGCGCGTTCGGGGGACGACGGAGGGTTGGGCGGAGCCCGCGAGGGGCCTATGAGGGCCCTACGAGGGGAGGGCTGTGGCCTGCATGACGGCGCGCATGGCACGCCGGATGCCGTCGGAGCGACGCCGGATCTCGTCGGGATCGCGGCGGCAATCGGCGTACGGGGAGGGAAGCCCGCGGCAGTCGCGACAGACCCCGCCGGGGAGGGCTTCGGGGCGGCCGGGGGTGCGGCAGGTAGTGCACTCAAGAATGCGGAGGGGAGGGCGGAAGCGCGGTCCGGGTGCCGATCCCGCCTCCGGCTCCGGTTCCGGCTCCCGCTCGGGCGGCATCTTGTCGATGAGCCGCCGCCGGGCGAGGGCCCCGGCACTGTGCACTTCGGGCGGCAACCCGGCGGTGAGGGCGCGCACGACCTCGTCCTCACGGGCGCCGAGATCCAGCCATTGTGCGGCGAGCGCTTCGAGGGCCTGGCACTCGGCGGCGGAAAGGGTCATACGGGGGTCGACGCGGCCGAGGGAGGCGAGGAGGAGGTAGGCGCGGGACCGCTGGGAGCGGGCGGGCCGGGGCGCGGCCCGCTCGCCGGTGGCCTGAGGCGGCGCGCCACCGGCCAGGACGGCCTCCCATCGTCCCTGGCAGTACGAGAGAAATACGTCCGCGTGACCCAGTGCCAGCTACCGCCGTCACCCTTGATCCGCTCGGTCACCCGCCGCAGATGCCCGGCTTCCGACAGCCGCCGGAGGGCGGTGCGGCAGGCGGCCTGCCCGTAGTCGGCGAGGTGCGCGGCCAGGGTCTTCGCGTCCATCGCGGCCCCTTCGGGAAGCCGGTCGACAAAGGCGGCGATGGAGGCTTCACGCGGCCGTAAGTGGGCGAAGTCGCCCCGACGGCGGGGGGCTTGATCGGGTGCGGTGCGCTTGCCGTAGCCGGGGGCGGCGACGGGGTGCGGGTGCGGGGAGCGCTGGGCAACGCTAAAGTCGGCATCAGCCATGGGATCGAGGCTCGATTCGATCTCGTTGGTCAAACCCCGGCAGGCGTTCCAGCGCCTGACCGGGGTTGTTTGTTGCTGCGAACGCTAGGACGGGACAACAGGATGTCGCAACCCGATCACGAAAAGTGAACAGGCCGTGGTATAGGCGACGTTGGGAGGGAGGGTGGGTTGAACCCACCCCCCATTCCACAAAAAGAGCGCCCGGATCCCGCCCCCCGAAGCCCGGAGCTCAAGCCCGCCGGAACTCCTTCGTCGGGGAGGGGCCTGGCATCACGCAATCCCCTACGCCGAGTTCGAGAAGTCTTCTCCGTTGCAGAGGTAGACCGGACGCCCGGAGGCAAGCGCGGCCACTGCGGCGGCGAATCGGCGGGCGAGCCGGGGGCGAAGTATCGCGGCTGCAGCATGACCGGGTGTGAAGCGCGCTTCGGAGAGCTCGGCATCGCGAGGCCGGAGGGCAGTGGCCGCCTCGTCGTCGATGACTCCCCCGTCGAATATGAAGGCCACCTGGTCGTCCCAGGGGCCGTGCGGAGCGACCCAGTCGACCACCAGCAGGCCCCGGACCACCACGGTCAGCCCCAGTTCCTCCTCAAGCTCCCGGAGCACGGCTCGGTCCGGGGCCTCATTCGCCTCCGCCATGCCGCCGGGCAGGTCCCAGCCGGGTTTGTAGGTCGGCTTGACCAGGAGGAAGCGCCCATCGGTATCGCGCAGGAGGAGGTCGGCGGCGACGCGCTTCCGGGCCTGTTTGGCATTGCCCTCGGCCAGGTAGGCATGCCAGGCCGCCGGGTCGTCCTCAGGGCTCGGCGTCATAGGGGCCGACCGGGCTCGCGGGGGCGCACGATGTCGGCAAGGAGCACCGAACGCTGCCTGGTGCTTTCGTCCAGCCGGACCAGGAATTCCTCCACCGGCCCGTAGCACCGGTGGCATGCGAGGTCATTGCGGACGTCGGCCAGCTGCTTGAGGAAGCGAACGGACCCCAGGTCAGGGCTTGTGCGGAGAAGCTCGGCACCGGCGTCGACCGCGGCATCCAAGTCGGCCCGCCGGATATGGATGTTCACGAGAGCGAGGCGGCTGAGCGCCAGGGAACGGGCCCGGCCGTCCGCTCTCAGATCGATGGCCAGCCGTGCGGCCTGCAAAGCCTCGTCGTGTTTGCCCATGTCGCTGAAGGCGAGCGCGGACTCGCTGGCCAGCGATGCGGCGTCGAACGGGCTCGTCCAGGAATGCTCGGCCTGCCGTGGCGCGCTCAAGGCTTCCCGGGACTGCTCCAGTGATCGTTCCGCTGCGTCGGTCCTGCCGACAGCGGCCAGGGCCCTCGCTTCCATGGCCCGAAGGCGAGCCATCAGTGACGGAACACGTGGGCCCCGGCCGGCTGTGTCGAGACCGGTCTGCGCCCAGTGGACGGCCTGCGCCGGATCTCCGGCCTGCAGAGCGAGGTGGCTGCTGCTGGCCGCGATCCCCGCCGTCAAGGGCACGTCGCCTGACATGCGGGCGAGGGGCAGAGCGCGGACGAAGTGCCTTTCGGCGAGGTCGTCGCGCCCCGAGTCGTGGGCCATCCAGCCGGCCATCTCGGTGAACGCAGCGGCGGCGGCAAACGCTCTGGGGCCGCTGGCCGAGTCGACCAGGCGCCGGGCGACGTGATCACTCAGGTGCCGCACGACAGCCTGGTACAACCGCCCGCCGCCCGCTCGCCGGTCCGCGTCCCGGAAGGTGCCGACCGTGTCGAGGTCATCGCCGTCGGGTGGCGGCACGTTCGAGTCGGCAAGCTCCGCGCGGGGCTCCCACGTTCTCCGAGCCAGCCCCAGCAGATGGCCGGGAATGTGCAGGGCGTCCGCGATCTGTTCGAAGATGGCGAGCTTTTCGACCCGGCTCTTCCCGTTCATGTAGTCGTAGAGGCGTCCCTGCGTGACCTCGACAACGGCGGCGAGGCGCCGGGTACTGACTCCGCGGTGATTGAGCAGACGGAACACCGCGCCCATGTCCCGCCGGGCACAGGCCGACCTGAAGCGCTCGTCCTGCAGCAGGCCTGCGACCACCTCCTGCGGGCTCGGCGCGTGCATCCCCACCCGGTCCACCTCCGGCCCTGACTCCATCTCGGGGTCACCCCGTGGTGTCACGCCGCAGCCGACCGAGGCCGTTGACTGGGCTGCACGCCGGATTCCCCGGCGGCGAAGGCGACTTCGCTCGCACCGCCCGTTCCTCCGACGACGCACGAGGCACCGTATGACTCCGATCCACGCTACAGACATTTCCCCGCGCGAGGGCGCGCCCTCCGCAAACCCCAAGGACCTCGGCACGCGCGTGGCGGAGGTCAACAGGACGAGCCGGATCAACGCGGCTGCGAGCGGCGAAGGGACCTGCGGCCCCGAGGCGGTCGCCTCTCGTCCCTGCAGGACGTGCTTCCGGCTGACGCTTGCCTGCGCGGTGGCGGTACGGGACGGGCGGTGGGGTGAGTTCGCTGCGCTTTCCGCAGTAAGGGCACGGCACTGGGCAGAGGCTCACCCAGGAGCGGTTGATCTCGCGTGAGGGGGCGGTATTCCGCCGACCGGCCGGCGCATCGTGGTGGGCGTCGAGACAGGCCGGCAGCGAGGAGACAAGCTGTGTTGCGCATTCGGACGGCCGAGCAGGGGCAGTGTTCAACCGGCTTTGAGGAGGGTCATGGCAGAGCTCGTGCCTTTCGAGGAAATCACCTGTTTTTTCGAGGACTTCGCGCATACGGCGTGGCGGCTGGAGACCCGGCGCGGGTACGCGTCGGACCAGCTCGGGCCCAAGTGGGCCCGGTTCCGGGCCGGGGAGACGGCGTTCGGTTACCAGCCGGAGCAGCCCTGGCACGCCAATGTCCGGAAGCAGACCGGGCTCGGGAAGCGGTTCGAGCGGGTGCGGCTCGTGGACGATCCGCCTACGGAAGGGCAGCGCTTTCTCCTCGCGTCCGGGCTGGGGAACGTCGAGGCGGGCGAGGACATCCGGAATCTGTACCGCGCTGATGCCGTGCCCATCGGGCTGCCGGACGACGACTTCTGGCTGTTCGACTCCCGGACTGTCGTGGAGTTCGTCTTCGACGGCAACGGGCAGGATCTCGGCGTCCGCATCCTTGAGGACGCCGAGAGCGTCGTCCGTGCTTGCCGGGTCCGGGACGCGGCCTGGCATCACGCGGTCGCCACGCAAAGCTTCCAGGCGCGGATGCCCGGGACGCTGCGGGGCCGCCGCTAAGCCGCCACCCGCCTCCCCAGCCCCTTCAGGATCACCACCGACGCCGCGCTCACCGTCACCCCAGCCGCGATAGCCACCACGTACAGCAGTGGCCGACCGATCAGGGGGATGACGAAGGCGCCGCCGTGCGGGGCGCGGAGGGTGCAGTTGAAGGCCATCGACAGGGCGCCCGTCACCGCGCCGCCCGCCATCGCCGACGGGATCACCCGCAGGGGGTCCGCCGCCGCGAAGGGGATCGCTCCCTCCGAGATGAACGACGCGCCCAGGACCCACGCCGCCTTGCCGTTCTCGCGTTCCGTCTCCGTGAAGAGGCGGCCGCGTACGGTCGTGGCCAGGGCCATGGCCAGGGGTGGGATCATGCCCGCCGCCATGACCGCGGCCATCACCTTCAGGCTGCCCTCGTTGGGGTCGGTGAGGCCGCCGACCGCGAAGGCGTAGGCGACCTTGTTCAGCGGGCCGCCCAGGTCGAAGCACATCATCAGGCCGAGGATCGCGCCCAGGGCGACGGCGTTCGCGCCGTCGAGGCCGCCGAGCCAGTCCGTGAGGGCCTTCTGCAGCGAGGCGACCGGCTTGCCGACCACCAGGAACATCAGGAAGCCCACCACGGCCGAGGTCACCAGCGGGATCACCACCACCGGCATCAGGCCCCGCAGCGGACGCGGTACGCGCAGCCGCTGTACGGCGGTCGCCGCCGCGCCCGCCAGCAGGCCCGCGATCAGGCCGCCCAGGAAGCCCGCGTTCACGGTCAGGGCGATGGCCCCGCCCACGAAGCCGGGGACGAGGCCGGGGCGGTCGGCCATCCCGTACGCGATGTAGCCCGCCAGGACCGGTACCAGGAACCCGAACGCCGCCCCGCCGACCTGGAACAGCAGCGCCGCCCAGCTCGCCGTCTCCGTCCACGCGAAGTGTTCCGCGACGGACGGCGCCTTGTTCACCTCGTAGCCCCCGATGGCGAAGGCCAGTGCGATGAGCAGGCCGCCCGCCGCCACGAACGGCACGACGTAACTCACGCCCGTCATCAGCCACGTGCGGAGGCGAGTGGCGAAGTTGTCCCCAGGCCGGGAGGCCGCTTCCATCGGAGAGGGCGTCCGGACTCGGCCCTCCTCCGGTTCCTTCTCCGGTTCCTTTTCCTTCTCCGGTTCCTTTTCCTTTTCCCTCGCCTCCGCCTCCCTTACCTCCGCTATGAGTTCCGCCGCCCTGCTGATCCCCGCCTTCACCCCGACGTCCACCGTCGGCTTCCCCGCGAAGCGCTCCCGCCCCCGCACCTCCACGTCGTGCGCGAGGATCACCCCGTCGGCCGCCGCGACGACGTCCGCGTCCAGCTGCGTGTAGCCCGCCGAACCCTGCGTCTCCACCGCCAGCTCCACGCCCGCTTCCCGCGCGGCCTTCTCCAGCGCCTCCGCGGCCATGTACGTGTGGGCTATGCCCGTGGGGCAGGACGTCACCGCCACGACGCGGAAGCGGTCCGCGACCGCAACGGGCGGCGTCTCCTCGACGGGCTCTTCCTGCGGCACCTCCTCGCCCCTGATCAGCGCCGCCGCCACCTCCGCGCTCCCCGCGCCCCGCAGCGCCTTCGTGAACTCCTCGTCCATCAGCTGCCGCGCGAGGCCCGACAGGATCGTGAGGTGGTCGCTGTCCGCCCCCGCCGGCGCCGCGATGAGGAAGATCAGGTCCGCCGGGCCGTCCGGCGCCCCGAAGTCGATGCGGGCCGCCGAGCGGCCGAAGGCGAGCGTCGGTTCCGTGACGTGCGCGCTGCGGCAGTGCGGGATGCCGATGCCGCCGTCCAGGCCCGTCGGCATCTGGGCCTCGCGCGCGGCGACGTCGGCGAGGAAGCCCTCCAGGTCGGTCACGCGGCCGAGGGCCTGCATGCGCTCGGCGAGCGACCGGGCCGCCTCAGCCTTCGTGGCGGCGGACCGGTCGAGCGCGAGGTCGACCAGCGCCGCGCTGATCAGCTCGTGCGCCCCGGGCGCGCCCGTCGCGGTCTCGCTCGTCGCGGGCTCGCTCCTCGCGGTCTCGCTCATCGCGGGCTCCCTTGTGTCGGTTCCGTCAGTACGCGGTCGAGCGGGACGTCGGACGTCACCGTCACCCCCGCCGGGTCGAGGTCGGCCGGCACCGGCATCGCGCTGCCCGGCAGCTGGACGGCCGCCGCACCGTGGGCCAGTGCGGAGGCCAGCGCGGCGGGGCCCGTGCCGCCGGCGGCGAGGAAGCCCGCGAGGGACGCGTCCCCCGCGCCGACGTTGCTGCGCACGGCCGCGACCCGCGCCGTGCCGAAGTACGTGCCCGAGTCGTCGACGAGCAGCTGGCCGTCGGCGCCGAGGCTGGCCAGGACGGCCCGCGCGCCCTGCTCCCGCAGGCCGGCGGCCGCCCGCACCGCGTCGCCGACGGTGGCCAGGGCCCGCCCGGTGGCCTGGGCGAGTTCCTCGGCGTTGGGCTTGACGACGTCGGGGCGCTCGCGCAGGGCCGCGGTCAGGGACGGGCCGGAGGTGTCGAGGGCGATCCGGGCCCCGGCGCCGTGCGCGCGGGCCACCAGGCGCCCGTACCACTCGGGGGCGAGGCCGCGCGGCAGGCTGCCGCAGCAGGCGATCCAGTCCGCGCCCGCCGACCGGCTCCGTACGACCGACAGCAGCGACTCCGCCTCCCCCGCGGTGAGTTCGGGGCCCGCGGCGTTGACCTTGGTGAGGGTGCCGTCGGGTTCGGCGAGGGCGACGTTGACGCGGGTCGAGCCCTGCACGGGCACGCCCGCGACCTCGATGCCGTACGCGCCGAGCAGCCGCTCCAGCAGCGCGCCCTCCGCCCCGCCGAGCGGCAGGACGGCGACGGTGCGCCGCCCGGCGGCCGCGACCGCGCGGGAGACGTTGACGCCCTTGCCGCCCGGGTCGACGCGGTCGCCGGCCGCGCGCAGGACGGCGCCGCGCTCCAGCGACGGGATCTCGTAGGTGCGGTCGAGGCTGGGGTTGGGGGTGACGGTGAGGATCATGCTCGGACCACCGCCGGGCCCGCGGCCTCGATGTCCCGGGCGTCCTCGGGGGCGAGCCCGGCGTCGGTGATCAGCAGGTCGACGTCGGAGAGTTCGCCGTGGCGGGCGAAGTGCCGCTGCCCGTACTTGCCCGAGTCGGCGAGGAGGACGACGCGCCGGGCGGCCCCGGCGGCGGCCCGCTTGACCGCGGCCTCGGCCAGGTCGGGGGTGGTCAGGCCGCCGTCGGCCGAGAAGCCGTTGGTCGCGAGGAAGGCCACGTCGGCGTGGATCTCGGCGTACGCGCGCAGCGCCCAGGCGTCGACGGCGGCGCGGGTGCGGTGCCGGACCCGCCCGCCGACCAGGTGGAGGGAGATGCCGGGGTGGTCCGCGAGCCGGGCGGCGACCGGCAGGGCGTGGGTGACGACGGTGAGCGCGCAGTCGAGCGGGAGGAGGCCGGCGAGGCGCGCGGCCGTCGTCCCCGCGTCGATGATCACGCTGCCGTCGGCGGGGAGTTCGGCGAGGGCGGCCCGGGCGATGGCGTCCTTCTCGCCGGCGGCGGTCGCCTCGCGCTCGGCGAGGTCGGGCTCGAAGTCGAGCCGCCCGGCGGGGATGGCGCCGCCGTGCACCCGGCGGACGAGGCCCGCCCGGTCCAGGGCCTTGAGGTCGCGCCGGACGGTCTCGGCGGTGACCTGCAGCTCCTCGGCCAGGGAGAGGACGTCCACGCGTCCGCTCTCGCGGGCGAGCCGCAGGATGTGCTGCTGACGCTCCGGTGCGTACATATTTTACGTCCGTTCCATGCCCGAGTCTGTGGTTCTCGCGGAGGTTACCGCCGATACGGGCAGGAAGTAAACAGATTCAAAAACGGAGCGCCGGGCGGGCCGGGAATCCGGCCCGCCCGGCGCTCCGGGGGTTCCAGCGGGTCAGGCCGTGGCCGGCTCCGCCTCGTTGGCCATCGCGGACGCCTCCGGCGCCTCCGCGGCCGCGGCCTTGTGCTTCGGGAGCAGGAACATCAGCCCCGACACCACCACCAGGCCGCCCACGACCCACCACATCGCGTGCGTGAACGCACCGCTGAAGATGTCGGCCACCGTCTCGTGCCGCGGGTCCGCCTTGTCCACGACGGAGAAGAACGCCACCGAGACCAGGCCGAGCCCGATCGCCTGGCCCAGCTGCATCGTGGTGTTGATCAGGCCGGACGCGGAACCCGCGTGCTCGCGCGGCACCTCGGAGAGGATCGCGTCCGTGATCGGGGAGACGATCAGGCCCAT
The DNA here is from genome assembly GCF_024519335.1 of Streptomyces telluris. Lineage (NCBI taxonomy): Bacteria > Bacillati > Actinomycetota > Actinomycetes > Kitasatosporales > Streptomycetaceae > Streptomyces > Streptomyces telluris. Next base: position 53,749 of record NZ_JANIID010000026.1, on the reverse strand, counting down.
GCCCGCGCCCATCACGATCAGCGGCAGCGCCATCTGCCAGGAGGTGATGTCCGCGCCGTAGCGGTCGGCCTCCCAGATGTAGGTCAGCACGCCCGCGGCCATCACGACGGCGCCCGCCGAGAGGACGTTGCGCCCGAAGCGGGGCACCAGCTTCTGCACGGACATGCCCGCGGCCACCGAGACGGCGATCGAGAACGGGATGCCGGTCAGGCCGGCCCGCAGCGGGGACCAGCCGAGGCCCATCTGCATGTACATCGTCCACACCATGAAGAAGATGCCGGTGGTCATGCCGAAGACCAGCTGGACGCCGACGCCGCCCGCGAAGCTCCGGACCTTGAACAGCGACAGCTCGACCAGCGGCGATCCGTCCTTGCGGGTCTTGTGGCGCTCGTACGCGATGAAGCCGGCGAAGACGGGCACGGACGCGGCCATGGATATGAAGCCCCACAGCGGCCAGTCGTGCTCGCGGCCCTGGGTGAGCGGGAAGAGCAGCATCAGCAGGCCGGCGCTGGCCAGGGCCACGCCCACGAGGTCGAGCTTGAGGGCCTGCGGGGCCTTGGACTCGGTGATGAAGCGGCGGCCGAGGAGCAGACCGGCGATGCCGACCGGCAGGTTGATCAGGAAGATCGGGCGCCATTCGAGGCCGAAGAGGTTCCACTGGGTGAGCAGGGCGCCCAGCAGCGGGCCGGAGACGGCGCCGAGGCCGACGACCGCGCCGAACATGCCGAAGACCTTGCCGCGTTCGTGCGCGGGGAAGGTGACGTGGATGATCGACAGGACCTGGGGGACCATCAGGGCGCCCATGAGGCCCTGCAGGACGCGCGCCGCGACGAGCAGCTGCGGGTCGCTGACGACGCCGCAGAGCATCGAGGCGAGCGTGAAGCCGCCCATGCCCAGCAGGAAGACCTTCTTGCGGCCGTAGATGTCGCCCAGCCGGCCGCCGGTGATCAGGCCGATGGCGAAGGCCAGCGCGTAGCCCTCGCTGAGCCACTGCAGGACGCTGAACGAGGCGTCGATGTCGCGCCTGATGCTGGGCATCGCGATGTTGACGATCGTCACGTCGACCAGATCCATGAAGGAAGCGGTCATCACTACCGCGAGCGCCAGCCAGCGGCGGCGGTCGGTGGGCGGTGAATCGGTGGTCATGGATGGACCTGGCCTTTCGGTGGTGTGGGTGAGGTGTGGGATGCGTTTTTGCGTATGACCCGACCGTAGACCCCATATAGGACAGCTTGTGTCCCACTTCGCTGCCACCCTGGTGTTATGACCGACACTCCGGCACGGCTCCTGAATCTGCTCTCCCTGCTCCAGACGCCGCGCGAGTGGCCCGGCAGCGAACTCGCCGAGCGGCTCGGGGTGACCACGCGCACCATCCGGCGCGACATCGAACGGCTGCGGGACCTCGGCTATCCCGTGCAGGCGACCATGGGCGCCGTCGGCGGCTACCGGCTCGCGGCCGGCGCGGCCCTGCCACCGCTCGTCCTGGACGACGAGGAGGCGGTCGCGATCGCCGTCGGGCTGCGGGCGGGGGCCGGGCACGCCGTCGACGGCATCGAGGAGGCGTCCGTACGGGCCCTGGCCAAGCTGGAACAGGTGCTGCCGTCCCGGCTGCGGCACCGCGTCTCGGCGCTGCAGGCGGCCACGGTGCCGATCACCTCGGGCGACGGCGCGACGGTCGACCCGCGGACGCTGACGGTCATGGCCTCGGCGGCCACCGGCCACGAGCGGCTGCGCTTCGCCTACCGCAAGGGGGACGGCACCGGGACGCAGCGGCTCGTCGAGCCGCACCGGCTGGTGAGCACCGGGCGCCGCTGGTACCTCGTCGCCTACGACATCGACCGCGAGGACTGGCGCACGTTCCGCGTGGACCGGGTCAGCGAGCCGTTCGCGACGGGCGCGCGCTTCACGCCGCGCGAGCTGCCGGCGGCGGACGCGGCCGAGTTCATGAACCGCTCGCTGGGCCGGATGCAGCCGACGGTGCGCGTCGTCGCGACGCTGCACGCCCCCGCGGAGTTCGTCGCAGCGCGGCTCCCCCAGCACGTTGGCGCGCCGCAGCCGGTGGACGACCGCACGTGCCGCCTCGACCTGGAGCTCACCGACTCGGTGGAGTGGATCGCCTTCCGGCTGGCGCTGCTGGACTGCGACTTCACCGTCCACGAGCCGCAGGGCCTGGTGGACCACCTGCGCGAGCTGGGGGCGAGGATCACCCGGGCCGCGGCGGGGTGATCGGGCGGCGCCTGCCGCAGCGGCGTGGAGCGGGCGCAGCGGCGTGGAGCGGGCCGCAGAAGCGTGGAGCGGGCCGCAGCGGCGGCGTACGGCGCAACAGCAACGTACGACGCAAAGGAGGGCCCCGACGCAGGGGGGGGTGGCGCCGGGGCCCGGTCTATGAGGTTATGCCCTATTAAGCCGCTACGTCACTACGGCGCACTACGCCGCCGCGTCGAAGCCCGTGTCGTGGGCCATCTTCTTGAGCTCCAGCAGGGCGTGCTTCTCGATCTGCCGGATCCGCTCACGGGTGAGGCCGTGCTGCTTGCCGACCTCGGTGAGGGTGCGCTCGCGGCCGTCCTCGATGCCGTAGCGCGCCTTGATGATCGAGGCGGTCCGCTGGTCGAGGCGGCCGATCAGGTCCTCCAGCTCCTCGCTGCGCAACAGGGCGATCACCGACTGCTCGGGCGACACCGCGGAGGTGTCCTCCAGCAGATCGCCGAACTGGGTCTCGCCCTCGTCGTCGACGGACATGTTCAGGCTGACCGGGTCACGGGCCCAGTCCAGGACGTCGCCGACGCGCTCGGGGGTGGTGCCCAGCTCCTCGGCGATCTCGGAGTGCTCGGGGTCGCGCCCGTTCTCGCGGTTGAACTCGCGCTGGACGCGCCGGATCCGGCCGAGCTCCTCCACCAGGTGGACGGGCAGCCGGATCGTGCGGGACTGGTCGGCAATGGAACGGGTGATCGCCTGGCGGATCCACCACGTCGCGTACGTGGAGAACTTGAAGCCCTTGGTGTAGTCGAACTTCTCCACCGCGCGCACCAGGCCCGCGTTGCCCTCCTGGATCAGGTCGAGGAGGGGGAGGCCGCTGCGGGGATAGCGCCGGGCGACGGCGACGACGAGGCGCAGGTTGGACTTGATGAAGACGTCCTTGGCCCGCGCGCCCTCGGCCGCGATGACCTCGAGCTCCTCGCGCGACGCGGCCTCGGCACCCTTTCCCGGCTTCCCCGGTTCCTCATGGCCGTCGAGGAGCTGCTGGGCGTAGACGCCCGCCTCGATGGTCTGGGAGAGCTCGACCTCCTTGGCGGCGTCGAGCAGGGGTGTACGTGCGATCTCGTCGAGGTACATCCCCACCAGGTCGCGGTCGGCGATCTCGCCGGAGGCGCGCGCGCTGCTCGCCCCCTCAGCGCCCTTGTCGGCAGTCTGACGACGGGCGACGGCACGGGTTGCCATGCGTACTCCCTTGCGATGAGTCGGTCGCGGGACGGACGGGCTCGATAGGGCTTCCCTGTAAGGGCGGACCCTGTCACGGTTGCCCCGTCCGATGGAAAGAACGACTGGAATCCGGACAGAATTCCCACGGAACGTCTTCTTTTTGGTGATCATGCAGTACCCTGTGCGGCCGCAGACCGGAATGCATGCCGAGGAGACCTACGGAAGCGCAGGTCAGACCGCACGGGAAGGCGTCCCGGGGACCTCACGGACCCCTGTCGCCGCGGCCGGGTGAGACGGCCGTCACGGAGGCGCGACAGCCGGCGCCCCGGCCGGGAGCCGTCGCCCTTGACCGTGCTCCCACCCTCAAGGACGACGCGGACGGCCCCGTGGTTGCCACGCTCCGTTTGATCGAGTTGCCCGTACCCCCGCACGGGTGTGCGCTGGTGGGACGAGAGAGGAGCCCCGCGATGACGCACTCGATCATGCCCGGGCGCCACCACCACGCCCACGAGGGCCCCGGCCCGGTGGCGCGCGGCACCCACCTCCCCGCCGGGCACGCACCCCGGTTCACCTGGGCCGTACCCGTCGTCGGCGGGGTCGCGCTCGGCCTGTTCGCCATCTTCCTGGCGAGCAACAACGGCTACTCGGTGGCCGCCGCCGTGCTCATCGGCGTGGTCGCCGGCCTGATCGCCATGGCGGCGGGCTACGCCCTGCTCCACGAGCGCAACACGATGATCGCCGAGGTCCGCGCGGCGGCCTTCGGGGCCCTCTTCGGCGGCAGCATGGGATTCCTGCACAGCCTCAGCGGCGGCACGGTGCTGCGCTCCACGGGCATCGGACTGCTGACGGGGTTCGGCATGGGCCTCGCCTCGTACTACGTCTTCTACTGGCACGAGCACCGGGCGGACGTGTGACGGGACCGGGTGAGCGGCAGGCCCCGGGGAGGTGACGGGACCCAGCGACGTAGGACTTCAGACGGTTCCGTGTATCTGACAACCGGCCCTAGCGTGAGGGCCGATGTCACTCTCCGAACTGCACCGAGCGCTTCGCCAGCCCCATCCAGAACCCGTCGATGACGCTGCGCTGACCGTCCAGCTCGCCCTCGGCGGCGCCGAGGGTGACGAAGAGGGGTGCGAAGTGCTCGGTCCGCGGGTGGGCGAGGCGTCCCGCGGGGGCCTTGCGCTCGAAGTCCAGGAGCGCGTCGACGTCCCGGGCCTCCAGCGCCTCGCGGCCCCACGCGTCGAACTCCGCAGACCAGGCGGGCGGCCCGGAGCCCGCGTGCCGCAGCGCGGCCAGGTTGTGGGTGAAGAAGCCGCTGCCGACGATCAGCACGCCCTCGTCGCGCAGGGGCGCGAGCTTGCGCCCGATCTCCATCAGCCGGCGCGGTTCGAGGGTGGGCAGGGATATCTGCAGGACGGGCACGTCGGCCTCGGGGTACATCTCGGCCAGCGGCACGTAGGCGCCGTGGTCCAGGCCCCGCTCCGGGACGTCCTGGACGGGCGTGCCCGCGCCGCGCAGCGTCTTGCGGACGCGCTCGGCCAGCCCGGGGGCGCCCGGGGCGGCGTAGCGGACCCGGTAGTAGTGCTCGGGGAAGCCCCAGAAGTCGTAGACGAGCGGCACCGTCCTGGTGGCGCCGAGGGCGAGCGGCGCCTCCTCCCAGTGCGCGGAGACGACGAGGATCGCGGTGGGGCGGGGCAGCTCCGCGCCCCAGGAGGCGAGCTGGGCGGTCCACAGCTCGTCGTCGGCGAGGGGCGGGGCGCCGTGGGAGAGGTAGAGCGCGGGCATGCGCGCGCCGGTACGGGTGTCGGTGGCCGGCATGGACCCTCCTGGTCGGGGCAGTACTCCAAGGAGTACTTGAAATCTCAAGCTCTTGGGTTTGAGCTTAACTCGGCCTTATTTAAACTTCAAGGATCCAGAGCGCGACCGAGAGCGCGACAGCAGCGACAGGAAGCCGGTGGGTGAAACAGTGGATGTCATGACCAAACGACCCGAAGAGGACACCGCTCGTACGGAGCGGAAGGCCTCCGCCGCCGCGGCGGAGCCGCGCTGGCTCACCGACGCCGAACAGGACGTCTGGCGGGCGTTCCTGCACGCCACCACCCTGCTGGAGGACCACCTCGACCGGCAGCTCCAGCGCGACGCGGGCATGCCGCACGTCTACTACGGGCTGCTCGTCTCGCTCTCCGAGGCCCCCCGCCGCCGGATGCGGATGACCGAACTGGCCCAGCACGCCAAGATCACCCGGTCGCGGCTCTCGCACGCCGTCGCACGGCTGGAGAAGAACGGCTGGGTGCGCCGCGAGGACTGTCCCTCCGACAAGCGCGGCCAGCTGGCCGTCCTCACGGACGAGGGCTTCGCGATGCTGCAGCGGTCCGCCCCGGGCCACGTCGCCGCCGTCCGGGCCGCGCTCTTCGACCGGCTCTCCCCCGAACAGGTCGTCCAGCTGGGCGACATGTGCCGGACGATCGCGGAGGGGCTGCAGCCGGCGGGCGCGGACCTGCCCTGGCTGCGCTGACGCCGCTCCGGTTCGCGACGTCCTCCGTGGCGTCCGCATGCGCGAAGGCCCCCGCCGTACGTGGCGGGGGCCTTCGTCAGTTTCTTGCTCCGTTACTTGCTCCGTGCGCCTGCTCCGTGCAGGTCAGTGCGCCATGACCGGGACGGAGTTCTCCGCGCCCTCGCCGTCGCCCGAACCGGCGACCGCGCCGCCCTGGTGACCGGCATTGACGAAGGTGACCGCGACCAGCGCGGCCAGCGCCAGGATGCCGACGGCCCACCACACGGCGGTGGAGTAGCCGTGCACCATCGACTGGAAGGTGAGCAGCTTCGGGTCGGACCCGGCGCCCGCGTGCGACTTGAAGTAGTCGGTGGTGGCGCTGGCAGCGATGGTGTTCAGCAGAGCGGTGCCGATGGCACCGCCGACCTGCTGCGAGGTGTTGACCATCGCCGAGGCGACACCGGCGTCACGGGCCTGCACGCCGTACGTGGACAGGCTCATGGCCGGCATGAAGGCCGTACCCATGCCGAGGCCCATCAGCATCAGACCGGGCAGGACCACCGCCGCGTAGGAGGTGTCCAGGTCGATCCGGGTGAGCAGGACCATGCCGACGGCCGCGAGCAGGAAGCCCGGGCCCATCAGCCAGCGCGCCGGGACGCGGGTCATCAGGCGGGCGCCGATCTGCGTGGAGCCGGCGATCATCGTGGCGATCATCGGCAGGAACGCGAGACCGGTCTTGACCGGCGAGTAGCCCCGGACGATCTGCAGGTAGTAGGTCAGGAAGAGGAACAGGCCGAACATCGCGATGGCGGCGAGGCCCAGCGAGATGTAAACGCCGGCGCGGTTGCGGTCGGTGAGCACGCGCAGCGGCAGCAGCGGGGCCTTGACCTTCTTCTCGACGAGCACGAAGGCGAACAGCAGGACCGCGGCGGCGGCGAAGAAGCCGAGGGTGCTGCCGGCCGTCCAGCCGTCGGACTCGGCGCGGGTGAAGCCGTAGACCAGCGAGACCAGGCCGAGGGTGGCCAGGATGACGCCGGGGACGTCCAGCTTCGAGGGGTTGCGGCCCTCGGCCGGCTCACGGATGACGGCGATCGCACCCGCCGCGGCGACGACGGCGAAGGGGATGTTCACGAAGAACGTCCAGCGCCAGTTGAGGTACTCGGTGAACAGGCCGCCGAGGATCAGGCCGACACCACCACCGGCACCGGCGATGGCACCGAAGATGCCGAACGCCTTGGCGCGCTCCTTCGCCTCGGTGAAGAGGACGGCGAGCAGCGACAGGGCGGCCGGGGCGAGCAGCGCGCCGAAGACACCCTGCAGGGCGCGGGCGCCCAGCAGCATCCCCGTGTTGACCGCGGCGCCGCCGAGCGCCGAGGCGGCGGCGAAGCCGATCAGGCCGATGACGAAGGCCCGCTTGCGGCCCCACAGGTCGGAGACGCGGCCGCCGAAGAGCAGCAGACCGCCGAAGGCCAGGGCGTAAGCCGTGATGACCCACTGCCGGTTGCCGTCCGAGATGCCGAGGTCGGCCTGGGCGGAGGGCAGGGCGATGTTCACGATGGTCGCGTCGAGGACGACCATGAGCTGGGCCAGGGCGATGAATATGAGCGCTTTCCAGCGCTTCGGGTCAGGGGCGGTACTGATGTCTGGCATGAGTGTGTCTACCTCGGCGCGCAGTGGAGCGGGACGGTGGGGTCGTGGTGGTGGTGCAGGCCCGGCGGGGCCTGCGAAGTCTGGGGGGTCACCGGGGGGTGGAGCCGGATCCGGGGCCGGCACCCGGGCCTGACGCCTCGTCGGCATCGGCATCGGCGCCGACGCCGGGACCGGCCGCGGAACAGTGCTTGTGGCGGCGCAGGTCCTCCAGCGTGGCGGCGGATCCCGGGAGTTCGGACCGGGCCGGGGCCATCAGGCCGTCGAGGAACAGCTGCAGGTGCCGGTGGACGAACTGATCGAAGGCCGCACAGCCCTTGCCCGGCAGCGGCCGGGTCAACTGCGTGATGGCGACGATGAGATCACCGAGTCCGATGTCGCCGCGCAGCTGACCTGACGCGCGGGCGTCGGCCATGATGCGCTCGACCTGCCCGTCGAGACGATCGCGCGCCGCCACCAGCTCGGGGTGGTTGGGATCGACGCCCTCGTCGAGCAACGTGCAGAGCGCGCCCACCCGTTCGTCCGCGGCGGCGTGGACGAACCGCCTCAGCGATCGGAAAGCATCGGGCTCCTCAGCTCGTGCCGCCTCGGCCCGGTCCGCTAGACGGGCCATGACGGAGAGGGTGACATGGTGGATCAGCTCGCGGCGGTCCGCGAAGTGCCGGTACAGCGTGGCATTTCCGACCCCGGCGCGTCGAGCGATTTCATCGAGGGAGCTCTCCGCCCCGTACTCGACCAGCGCTTCCCGTGCGGCGGCGATGATCCGCTCGCGGTTGCGCAGGGCGTCGGCGCGGAGGCGCGGCGGTTGAGCGGTGACCACGGCCTTGCTCCTTCGGGGCGGGGGCGGGGGGCGGACGGGCGGGGCGGAACCCGGGCCAGGACCCGGGCCAGGGCCCGGGGCGCGACCCGGGGAAGAACCGGGGAGAAGCTCCCCGTTTTCCTCGGACGAGGGGTAAACGGGGAGAAGGTCCCCGGATATTTCACCGACCGCATGTGATGCGCGTCACCTATGCGGCGCTCCGCCCCGGCATGCCCCATCTGCCGCAGCCCGGGGAGCGCGCGGGGCCGCGGCGGCAGAAGGTGATCAGAGAGCGGCGGCGCGCCCCGGAGGGGCCGGAGGGGCCGGTCCCGGTCGCGCCCCGGAGGTGCCAGTCCTGGAGGTGCCCGCATGAGCCCCGGCCCGGAGACTCCGGCATGAAGGCCCTGGCCGTCGTGGTCATGGCGGCCACCGCGCTCGCGATGACGTCGCCGGTGCCCGCCGGGCACTTCGGGCCCGGCGCCGAGGCCGGGGCGGGCGGGCCGCCCGCCGCCGGGGACACCGGGGGACGGCCGCCCTCCGGCCCGTGCGCCCTGCCCGGCGCCACCGACAACGTCTCCGAGACCGCGCGGACGCCGCCCGGCTACGCCCGCTCCAGCGGCACCGTCCGCGCCGTCACCTTCCTGATCGACTTCCCGGACTCCCCCGCCACGACCACCCCGCAGGCGCGCTACGCCGAGTTCTTCCCGGCCGTCGCGGACTACTACCGGGCGAGCTCCTACGGGCGGCTCGACTACCGCTCCACACCGGTGCTGCGCTGGATCCGGATGTCGCGCCCGTACGCCGCCTACGGGATCGAGCGCGGCACGCCCTTCGACGCGGAGAGCGACGACGGCTACCACGCGATCGCGGCGGAGATCCTCGACGCGGTGGACGACACCGTCGACTTCCGGCGCTACGACCTGATCAACGTGCTGGTGACGCCGGGCGCGGGGCCGCCGGCCACCGAGGACGTGCGGTCGGTGACGTTCGCCGGCTCGCCCACCGGCCTGACCACGGCCGACGGCGCCCCCTTCAAGAACGTCTCGTTCATCTGGAGCCGCCAGACGGGCGACAGCCCCTTCCGCGTCCTCAACCACGAGAACGCCCACAGCTTCGGCCTGCCCGACCTCTACTACACGGGCCGCGGCGCCGCGCTGCTGAAGACGCCCGTGGGCCACTGGGACCCGATGGACGAGGACTGGGGCCCGTCCAACGACTTCCTCGCCTGGCACAAGTGGAAGCTGGGCTGGCTCGCACCCGCGCAGGTGCGCTGCCTCGACGGGCCGGGCGTCCGCTCCTTCGCCCTGACCCCCACGTCGGTCCCGGGCGGTCTCAAACTCGCGGTCGTCCCCGTCTCCCGGCACACCGTGATCACGCTTGAGGCGCGGACGCCCGGGCCGCTGGACCACGCGGTGTGCCGCTCCGGCGTCCTGGTCACCGCGATCACCACCACCATGTCCACGGGCTCCGGCCCCGTGCGCACGGCGGACGCCACCCCCGGCAGCAAGGGCTGCTACACCACGGACCTGAACGTGAACGCGGCGCTGAGCGACGCCCCGTACACCGCCGGGCAGCGGTACACCGGGCCGCCCGGCATGACCGTCGACGTGCTCGGCGAGGACGACGAGGGCGACTGGCAGGTGCGGGTGCGGACGGTCAGGCCGCGCGCCAGTGACGGCGCCCGAGACTGATCAGCCGCAGCTGCCGCCCGGCGGTGTCGGCGATGGCGCGCTCCTCCTCCGGGGACGCCTCCAGGAACGCCGACGCGGTCATCACGAGGTGGTCGACGTAGAGCCCGGCGAGCATGCGCACGTCCTCGGCGCTCCACCCCTGCGAGACCTCCTGCGCGGCGAGGGCGGCGGCGACCTCGTCCCCGAACCGCTCCAGCTCCGCCGCGATGGCCTCCCGCACCGCCCGCACCCCGCCGTGCCGTTCGCGGGCGATGAAGCGCACGTGCGCCGGATGCCGCCGCACATGACCGGCGACGGCCTCGACGCTGCGGTCGATGACCTCCTCGGCCTCCTGCTGCTCCGCCAGCACGGCCCGGATCATCACGTGCAGGCTGCCGAGCGACTCCTCCACGAGCGCGACGCCGAGCTCGGCCATGTCCCGGAAGTGCCGGTAGAACGCGGCGGGCGCGACCCCCACGACCCGTGTGACCTCCCGCAGCCCGAGGCTGCTCAGACTCTGCTCCTCCAGCAGCCGCAGCGCGGCGTCGAGCAGGGCCTGACGGGTCTTCAGCTTCTGGGCCTGACGGACCCCGAGGGTGGCGTGGGTGCTGCTGCTCATGGATTCAGTAAACAACTGTTTGCCACGGGACGCCAGGAGCGCTACGCTGGATTTCAGTGAACAACTGTCATTCCAACTGTTCACCCAAGAAGGGGAAGGACATGATCTTCCTAGTGGCGGCCGTGCTCCTCCTGGGAGTCCTCGTGGGCGCCGCCGCCCATCTCACACTCCCCGTGATCATCCCGGCGGCGACGGCGATCGCCCTGTGGCTGCTGGTCTTCGCGATCCGCGAGCGCAGGAGGGAGCACTGACATGCCGACGACTCCGACGACGACCCTGACGAAGCGACCGCAGCCCCGGCAGCGAGTCCAACCGCAGCCGCAGCCTCAGCCGGAGAAGCCGCCCGCCCGCCGCCGCGAGGCCGACGGCATGGCGGTCGCCTCCTTCGTCCTGGGCCTGGTGGGCCTCCTGATCTTCAACATCGTCCTGGGCCCCCTGGCCCTCGCCCTGGCCGGCCTCGCCCTCCTCCGCGGCACGAACCGCCCCGGCCGCGCCGCCCTGGGCCTGACCCTGGGCGCGGCCGACCTGATCGTCCTGGCCGCCCTGGCCACCACGGACCACACCCTCTCCTGGAGCTTCGGCCCCTGACCCCCGCCCGCCGCCACCCGCTACACTGGCGGCTACCTTGCCTCCGTAGCTCAGGGGATAGAGCACTGCTCTCCTAAAGCAGGTGTCGGCAGTTCGAATCTGCCCGGGGGCACCAGGGAAAAGACCCTCAGCCGATCTTGGCTGGGGGTCTTTGACATCCACAACTGACATCAACGCCCATGGTCATGGGCGGTCGTGACACGATCAATGCCGACTGAGGCCATGCGGCAGAGGCGGATCAGGTCGTAGCAGGCGGAGCGCCCAAGGCCAGACCGCGCCGCGACTTCCCGCACGGTGAGCGGCTCAAACGTTACGGTGGTCATGCCGCCCCCTCCAAGGCTTCCCGGGCGGTTTCGCGGTTGGCTTTGAGGTTGTGGGCGATGGTGGCGGCGAGCCAGGATTCGCCGGGGCTGTGGCCTTGTCCGGCGTAGGTCCAGTGAGCAAGGACGCGTGTGGAGCCCTCCGTGTTGTCGAGATCTTCGGAGAGTCCGCGTTCGCGGCGTTCCTGGCGGGCGCGGTAGTCGGCACGGACCTGTCGGAGGGTGCCCAGGGTGGTGGAGTAGCGGCGGCTTTTGATGGAGAAGTGGCCTCGGAAGCCGAGCATGTGAGCCCAGCGCGCCAGCAGCCGATCCGGGTAGGCGTCATCCAGCTCCTAGCACGCTTCGATCAGCCGCCGCGTGTGCGCGGGCAGGAGCAGCTTGTCCAGTTCCGAGCCGAGAACTTTGGCAAGCTGACCAAGAACGCTCATGCGGTCCAGTGGCAGGCGCCGGGTTCCCTTCGACGCTACGAAGGTACCCACCCCGATTCGTGGCGCTGTCAGTAAAAGTGACAGTGGACGCCCGAACCACCCCCCGGCGTGCCGGAGTTACGGATTTCTCTACTTCATCAAGGCTCGCTTCGCTCGCTGCGTGGCCACCCCACGCAGCGAGCCCACACTTACCCATGCAGGTGTTCGGTCGGCCCCATGGCTATGCCCACCGCAGATCCCGCCCCGGATACGTGGGCGTGGCCGAGGCCCACGACTGAAGCCGCCCTGGCCCTACCACCTGCGCCGCAAGCATCCGGATCCTCGCAGATCTGGAGCCGCGCAACGCGGCGGCGCCGGACGACGCCGCCGCCCGGCCCCTTATGTCTACGCCACGGGGCCGGTCGCCGTCGCCGTCCGCGCCCACAGGTGGGCCAAAGACGGGACGGCGGGAGGGCCGGGCGGCTCCAGGGCTTTACCCACCTCCCGGTCCGGGTCCCGCGTCGGGCAAGACCAGGGGGCCACTCGGACACATTGCGGGCAGGGGTGAAACCTGCCCGAGTTGCCAGCAAGCGTACGGCCCCCTGGCCATGCCCGACCCCAGACCGGGCAGGACACCGGCCAAAGCCCTGGAGCCGCCCTCCGCGTCATGTTCGGGGCCAGGTGGGGGCCCATGGGGCCTGCGGCTTCTGGGGCCGGAGGGGTAAGGTGCCCTGGGATGAGGTCGTCCGCACGGTAAAGGGCGGGACCCGGGGTGCGGATAGGGCCGTTTGCCTCATCCCCTCCACTTGGGTTGAGCCAGGAGTCGGCGAACCAGTCCTGAGCGTGTCTGACATCCACGTCTGACATCAACAGCAGCAGACATGGCTGGACCCTGGCGATTCTCCATGGAGCGGGATCGTCACCCGTAGTGTTGTGTCCAGCACTGCATCAGCACCTCGATCGAACTCCTAAAGCAGGTGTCGGCAGTTCGAATCTGCCCGGGGGCACGTCGCACGGCCCCGGACGACTCGTCCGGGGCCGCTTGCGTGAGCGGGCCCGGGGCCGAACAGTCCTGTGGCGAGGGCTGCGAGGGCGAGCGCAGTGGCGCTCCACAGCAGCGGTGTGATGCCGGCCGCCTCCACGACGAGCCCGCCGAGGAAGGCGCCCAGGGCTATGGCGGCGGTGAAGACGCCCACGTACAGACCGGTGACGTGTTCGGCGCGGTGCGGTGCGGACTGCGTCATCCAGATCTGGCCGGCCACCGACAGCCCGCCGTAGGCCAGGCCCCACAGAGCGATGCTGACGCCGGCGATGGTGCCGAAGAGGGCGAGTAGGGCGACCGACGCACCGATGCCGACTGTCAGGCCCAGCACCGTGGTCCGCGCCCGGCGCGCCGCGAGGGCCCCGGAAGCGAAGTTGCCGATCAGCCCGAAGACGCCGTAGACCAGCAGGAGCAGGGCGATGGTGCCGGGTGTCGAACCGGTGCGCTCTTCCAGGACGGGTCGCACGTAGGTGTAGGCGGCGAAGTGCGCGGTGACGAGGAAGACGATCAGCGCCAGACCGGCGGCCACCGAAGCGTTGCGCAGCAGCGGTTCGCGGCCGGCGTGACCCTCCCCGGCCGGTGCGGCCGGGCGCGGAAGGCGGGGCAGTGCCATCAGCAGACCGGCCGCGAGGAGCACTGCGGCGGCGGACAGCGAAGCGAACGCGGCTCTCCAGCCGAAGGAGTTGCCGACGAGCGTGCCCAACGGCACGCCGATGACCGAGGCCGCCGCGACCCCGCCGATGGCGAGGGACACCGCCAGCGTGGCATTGCGTGGCGCCACGAGCCGCGGCGCAACGGCGGACGCCAGGCCCCATACCGCTCCCATCCCCACCCCGATGACGACCCGGGAGACGACGAGCAGGCCGAAGCCGCCGGCCATGGTGGTCAGCGCGTTGCCGGCCGCCAGCACCACCATGGCCACGGCCAGCACCACGCGGCGGTCGAGCGCACCGAGGAGGCGCGGGACGGCCGGGGCGGTGACAGCGGTGACCAGACCGGTGATCGACAGACTGAACCCCGCCGTGCCCGGGCTGATCCGCAGGCCCTCGGCCATCGGGGTCAGCACGCCGACCGGCAGCATCTCCGACGTCACGACCACGAACGTGCTCAGCGCCAACACGGCGACCGCCACCCACTGCCACGGCGTGGTGCGCGCCGAAGGGGAGCCGGAGCCCTCGACCGACGTATGTGAACTCATGCTGCCAGCCAAGCAATGCGGCAGAGCGGGAACAACAGCGATCTCCTCAACGATCGATCAGCTAGCCTGATCGATGAGCTGCCGGAAGCGACGCCCGGAGAGGACGCGATGAACCAGGTCCACGTCCAAGAGATCGAGTGCCTGCTCACGCTGGCCGAGGAGTTGCACTTCGGCCGGACGGCCGCACGCCTGGGATACTCGCAGAGCCGTGTCAGCCAACTCGTCGCCGGCCTCGAACGCCGTGTCGGCGTAAAGCTCGTCCAGCGCACCAGTCGACGCGTGGGACTGACCCGATTCGGCGCGCAGTTCGTCGACGAGGTGCGCCCGGCCTACGAGGCACTGCTCACCGTGTTCGCCCAGGCCCATGAGCGCGCCAGCCGTGGCGCCCTGTGCCAGTTGCGCATCGGCTTCAGCGGCAGCATCTACGAAGAGGTCACCGAGGCCTCCCGCCGGCTGCGCGCCCACCACGAGGTCACGACGGCGCTGAGCGAGATCCCCTTGGGCTCGCCCTTCTCGGCCGTGCTCGACGGGCGACTCGATGCCGCCGTGGTCGAGCTCCCCGTGAGGGAAGCCGCCCTCACCGTCGGGTTCCGCTTCCCTCCGCAGGACCGGCTGCTCGCAGTCGCTTCCTCCCACCCCCTGGCCGCCGCCGGCCGGGTGCACGTCGAGGAGCTGGCGGATCTGGACGTCCTCCGTCCGACCGGTGACGCCCCGGACTACTGGATGGCCGCCCGCGTGCCCCTCTCCACGCCCGCAGGGGCACCTGTCCGTTCAAGTACGGGGATCACCACCGTCCAGGAGGGCCTCGTCCTCGTGGCCGCCGGCGACCACGCCATGCTGATCTGCCGCCCCCTGGCGGAGCGCGTCACCCGCAGCGACGTGCGCTACCTCGCGATCGACGGCCTCGACGAGCCCTCGCAAATGGCCCTGGTCTGGCGCACCGACCGCGCGACCCCGCACCTGGCGCTGCTCGCCCGGCTCCTCGGCGAGGAGTTCTCCCGGGCGGAGGTCCCCGAGAGGCTCTCTGCGTGATCCGGTCTACCAGGCGACCGGGAGGGATTCCGGGCCGCGGTTGATGGAGCCCCGGCGCCAGCGCATTTCGGTTTCGGGGACGGCCAGGGTCAGGTTCGGGAAGCGGGTGAGGAGGGCGGTGAGCATGACCTCCGCCTCCATCCTGGTGATCAGGGCGCCGACGCAGTAGTGCGGGCCGTGGCCGAAGGACAGGTTGGGGGCGTCGTCGCGGGTGAGGTCGAGGCGGTCCGGGTCGCGGAAGACCGACGGGTCGCGGTTGGCGGCGAGGTAGGAGACGTAGACGACGTCGCCGCTGCGGATCAGCGCCTCGCCGACCTGCAGGTCCTCGGTGGCGACGCGGGGCAGGCCGACGCCGTTGCGGTGCGGGATGTAGCGCAGGAGCTCCTCCACCGCCTGGGGGAGCAGGGCCGGTTCGGCGCGCAGGCGGGCCAGTTGCCCGGGGTGGGTGAGCAGGGCGTACACCATGTTGGAGACCTGGTTGCGGACGGCGTCCATGCCGTTGAGGACGAGCATCACCGCGAGCGAGATCAGCTCCGGCATGCTGAGGCCGCCCTCCATCTGGGCCTCGACCAGGGCGCTGAACAGGTCGTCGCCGGGGTGGTCGCGGCGGTGCGCGGCCATGGTCTTGAAGTAGCTCGCGATCTCGCCCTTGACGGCGTTGCTCTCCTGCTCGGAGTGGTTGCTGGAGAGGATGACGCTGCGCCAGTTCTGCAGGCGGTCGAGGTCGTGGGGCGGGACGCCGAGGAGCTCGCCGATGAGCTGGGCGGGCAGGGGGTCGGTGAGCCACTCGGTCAGGTCGGCCGGGGAGCCGTGCTCGGCCATGCGGGAGAGCATCTGGTCGGCGAGCTCCTCGGCGCGGGGGCGCAGGGCGGCGACGCGCTTGCGGCCGAAGGTGAGGGCCACGTGCCGGCGGATCCGGGTGTGGTCGGGCGGGTCGGTGCGGCCGACGCCGCCGGCCGGGGCGACGACGTGCGGCGTCATGCTGGTGACCGGCCGGTCGACGGTGAGGGCGCGGCTCAGCCGGGGGTCGGCGGCGACCGCCTTGACGTCCTCGTAGCGGGTGGCGAGCCAGGCGTCGCCCTCGCCGAACCGCAGCCGGATCCGCGCGACCGGCTCCTCGCGCAGCAGGCGGTGCATGAGGGGGTCGAACTCCAGGGCGGGGAGGTGGTCCACCGGCCAGTCGTGGACCGTCTCGCCCGGCGTGCGGAAGGCCGGGCAGCCGGCGGAGGCCGGGGCGGACGTCACACCGGACGTCGCACCGGACGTCGCACTGGACGTTGCTTCGGGCGTCGCACCGGGCGCCGCGTCGGGCCTCTCATCGGGCCTCGCATCGGGCGTCGGATTCGTCAGCGGTTCGGCCATCGGACCCTTCCTCGCTCGCCGGGCATCGCTCACCACGCGACGGGCAGGTGCTCCGGCCCCCGGATGAGCGCGCTCCGCTGCCACCGGATCTTCTCCACCGGCTCCGCGAGGCGCAGGTCCGGGAAGCGTGCGATCAGGCTGGAGAGGATGATCTCGGATTCCAGGCGGGCGAGCATCGAGCCCAGGCAGAAGTGCGGTCCGTGCCCGAAGGACAGGTGCGGATTGTGCTCCCGGTCGAAGTCGATCTCGTCCGGGTGGTCGAAGACGGAGGGGTCGCGGTTGGCCGTGAGGTACGAGGAGTGCACCACTTCGCCGGCCCGGATCAGCACGCCCCCCACTTCCACGTCCTCCATGGCGATGCGGCCGAGGCCGACGGCGCTGCGGTGCGGGATGTAGCGCAGCAACTCCTCGATGGCCTGCGGGAGAAGCCCGGGATCGCGGCGCAGCCGCTCCAGGTGGTGGGGGTGGGTGAGCAGGGCGTAGACCATGTTGCTGCTGTTGTTGCGCACGGCGTGGGCGGCGCTGGCCTGGATGAGCAGGGCGATGGCGACGGCCTCCTCCGTGCTGAGGTCGCCCTTCGCGACGGCGGCGGCCAGCTCGCTGGCGAGGTCGGGCCCCGGCTCCGCTCCCTTGCGCGCCAGCATCTCCACGAAATAGGCGGCCATGTCGGCCTTGGCGCGGTCGCTGGCCTCCCGCCCGTGGCCCGCGGACAGCAGGACCTCCGTCCAGTGCGCCATGCGCGGCAGATCGGCCTCGGGGACGCCCATCAGGTCGCTGATGACGGCGAGGGGCAGGGGGCCGTTCAGGTGCGCCATCAGGTCCGCCGGGGGGCCCTCGCGCTCCATGGCGTCGAGGAGTTCGCCGGCCACGCGCTCGGCGCGGGGCCGGAGCCGTTCGAGGCTGGCGGGTGTGAAGGAGCGCGCCACGGCCTTGCGCAGCCGGGTGTGCTCGGGCGGATCGGCGAAGCCCACCGCCTCGTCGAGCGGGATGAAGTGGGGGGCGAGCCGGGTGATCGGGCGGCCGAGCACGGCCTGCCGGCTGAACCGCGGGTCGGACGTGACGAACTTGACGTCCTCGTAGCGCGTGACGAGCCAGGCGTGCCCCTCGCCGTGGGGGAGCTTCACCCGGGCGATGGGCTCCTCCCGGAGCCGCTCGGCCATGAACGGGTCGAAATCGAGCCCGCGCAGATCGTCCACGGCCCAGAAGCGCACCGGGTACTGGTCCGAGTCGGATGCTTCGGATGCTGCCGTCGTCACCATCAGTGCCCTCCCGCCCACCCCGTCGCTTACGAACCGTTGCTCACGAACCGGACGCCTGTACGCGGTCCTTCCAGGACAAGCTCCCCGGAAAGCCGCACCGGCAACAGGGCACGCCGGGTAAATCACTCGTACGGCTTACAAGACGACCGACCCGTGGCCACCACCTCGGCCCACCACCCCGGCCCACCACGTCGGCCCGCCCTCGGCCCACCCCTCACCTCGCTCGGCCGCCTCCCCCAGCCGCCCCCAGCCGCCTCCAGTCGCCCCCCCCTCGGCCACCCCCTCACCCCACCCCCCTCGTACGACTTGCAGCTGATCGGATTGTCCGTCAGGCGGCTAAAGTCGACTTGACCACTGGTTGTCGGGGCCAGTGCACGTGGTTCCGGGACGCCGGGTGTCCCGGGGGGAGGGCATGTATCCGCATGAGTCGTCGCTCCAGTGGACTGATAGGGATCTGGGCCGAAACGCAGCGCCAGCAACAGCGCCTGCGGGAGGCCGAGCACCGGGAACGGGTGCAGTTCCAGAGGGAGCAGGAGCGGCAGGAGCGGGCGGCGGCGCGGGAGGCCGCGCGGGCCGACCGGGAACAGCGGGCCGCCTACCGGCAGCGGCGCGAGGCCGAGGCCCGGCGGCGCACGGAGGAGATCGAAGCGCGCGTCGCGGAGCTGACGGGGCTGCTGGTGACGGGCTGTCAGGTACCGGCGTTCTCCACCGCCGCGCTGCTCCGGCCCGAGACCGTGGAGCCGTTCAGCCCCGGGCACCTCGGGCAGCCCGTGCCCATGCCGGACCCGGGGCTGTACCGGGCCCAGGGCGGCTGGGGCTTCGGCGCGGGCCACGGCCGCGAGCAGTACGACCACGACCTGCGGGCCGCGCAGGCCGCCGAGGCCACACGGCAGCAGCAGCTGGCGGCGTACCGGCGGCAGTACGAGCAGTGGGCCGCAGGACAGCTCGCCGAGATCCGGGAGCACAACGCGGGCGTGGAGGAGATGGTCGCGGCGCTGCGCACCGGTGACACCGACGCCGTCGTCGACTACTTCTCGGCCGCCCTCTACGCCTCCTCCGCGTGGCCCGACGAGTTCCCGCACCAGGTGTCGGCCGCCTACGACCCGGCCGCCCGGCAGCTGGTGCTGATGTGGGAGCTTCCGGCGTACGACATCGTGCCGGAGGCGAAGGCCGTGCGGTACATGCCGACCGCCGACCAGGAGAAGGAGACGGTGCGGCCCGCGGCGCAGCGCCGGGCCGTCTACCGGGACGTGCTGGCCCAGTGCGTCCTGCTGGTGCTGCGCGACCTGTTCGCGGCGGACGGGTCCGGGGCGCTGGAGTCCGTCGTCGTCAACGGCTTCGTCGACGACCACGACCCGGCCACGGGCCGCCGTGCGGAGATCGTCCTGGCCTCGGCCACCGTCTCCCGCTCCGTCTTCGCCGGGCTGCACCTGGAGCAGGTCAGCGCGGTGGACTGCCTCACCGACGGGCTCGGCGGGCTGCTGTCCGCCCGGCCCGACCAGCTCGCCGCCGTGCGCCCGGGCCGGATGCCCGCCGACGTCGGTCGCGGCGTCGTCTCCCACGGGGGCGGCGACGACCCCGACCTCTACGAGATGGACCCAGTCGCCTTCGAGGCGCTCGTCGCCCAGCTCTTCCGCGCCCGCGGCATGCAGGCCGTGATGACGACCCGCTCCAACGACGGCGGCGTGGACGTCGAGGCCCTGGACCCGGACCCGATCAGCGGCGGCCGGATCATCGTGCAGGTGAAGCGGTACCGCAAGACGGTGCCGCCGACGGCCGTCCGGGACCTGTACGGCACGGTGCAGGGCGCCGGTGCCAACAAGGGCGTGCTGGTCACCACGTCCGGCTTCGGCCCCGGTTCGTACGCCTTCGCCAACGGCAAGCCCCTGACGCTCGTCCCGGGCGAGGAGCTGGTGGGCCTGCTGCAGCGGCACGGGCTGCGGGGACGGCTCGGCGGCGGCAGCGGGGCGCAGGGCGGCGGCCGGCGGCCCGCTCCCCCGGCGGCCGCGCCCGACGACAGCGCGACCGGCGCGCCGGGGGATCACGGGGAGCCCGGTGCTCCCGGTGATCCCGGTGATCCCGGTGATCCCGGTGACCACAACGTCCTGGGCATGTCCTGGTCCGGCGCCGTCGCCCTCGACGTCTGCGCTCTCGTCTGCCGGGGCACGCGCGTGCTCAGCGACGAGCACTTCGTCTTCTTCAACAACCCCGCCACCCCCGACGGGGCCGTGCGCGCCGGGCCGCCGCCCCGCGGGGACAAGGCGGCCGTCCGCGTCGCCTTCGAGGCGCTCCCGGCGGACGCCGACCGGCTCGTGCTCGTCGCGGCCGTCGACCCGGCCGTCAATCCGGACGCCGACCTGGCGGGGTTCACCGACGCCCGGATCCGGCTGGCGGACGGCGCCGGTGCCGAGCTGGGGCAGCTGGAGGTCTCCGACGGCCGGGCGGGCGAGACCGCGCTGGTCCTCGGCTCCTTCCGGCGGCGCGCGAACGGCGACTGGGACTTCGTCCTCGGCGGGCAGGGGTACCAGGGCGGGCTGGAGGAGCTGCTGGGGGACTACGGGATCGAGGTCGCGTAGACCGGGGGCCGGGACGGCGGGGGCCGGGCACGGGTCCGGCCCCCGCCCTCCCGGCCCCGGCCCCGGGCCCCGGCCCCCGCGCCCCGGGCCACCCGTGAGTTATCCACAGGCCCCCGTTCGTGTCGGCGGCCCGCCCTAGACTTTCCGCATGGCCGACCTCACCGAGACCGCCCGCCCCGCTGACCCCGTCCCTTCCCCCTCCCCCACACCCGACGCCGCGGGCAGTGAGGCTCTGGGCTGCCTGCGGCGCGTCTTCGGTTACGACGCCTTCCGGGGCGATCAGGAAGCGATCATCGAGCACGTCGTCGCCGGCGGCGACGCGCTGGTCCTGATGCCCACCGGCGGCGGCAAGTCGCTGTGCTACCAGATCCCGGCCCTGGTCCGGCCCGGCGTCGGTGTCGTCGTCTCCCCGCTCATCGCCCTCATGCAGGACCAGGTGGACGCGCTGCGCGCCCTCGGCGTGCGCGCGGGCTTCCTCAATTCCACGCAGGACGCGGACGAGCGGCGGATGGTCGAGGCCGAGTTCCTCGCCGGCGAGCTCGACCTGCTCTACCTGGCGCCCGAGCGGCTGCGCGTGGAGAGCTCGCTGCGCCTGCTCGACCGCGGCAAGATCTCCCTCTTCGCCATCGACGAGGCGCACTGCGTGGCCCAGTGGGGCCACGACTTCCGGCCGGACTACCTGGCGCTGTCCGCCCTGCACGAGCGCTGGCCGGACGTGCCGCGCATCGCCCTGACCGCGACGGCCACCGAGGCCACCCACGCCGAGATCGCGTCCCGGCTGAAGCTGCAGGACGCCCGGCACTTCGTCGCGAGCTTCGACCGGCCCAACATCCAGTACCGCATCGCGCCGAAGAACGACCCGAGGAAGCAGCTCCTGGAGCTCCTGCGCACCGAGCACGCCGGGGACGCGGGCGTCGTCTACTGCCTCTCCCGCAAGAGCGTGGAGGACACGGCGGCCTTCCTGGTGCAGCACGGCATCGACGCCCTGCCGTACCACGCGGGGCTCGACGCGGGCACCCGCGCCGCCAACCAGGCGCGGTTCCTGCGCGAGGACGGGGTCGTCGTGGTGGCCACGATCGCCTTCGGCATGGGCATCGACAAGCCCGACGTCCGCTTCGTCGCCCACCTCGACCTGCCCAAGTCCGTCGAGGGGTACTACCAGGAGACGGGCCGCGCCGGGCGCGACGGCCTGCCGTCCACCGCCTGGCTCGCCTACGGCCTGCAGGACGTCGTCCAGCAGCGCAAGATGATCGACGGCTCCGAGGGCGACGAGGCCCACCGCCGCCGGCTGGCCGCCCACCTCGACGCGATGCTGGCCCTGTGCGAGACCGTCGAGTGCCGCCGGGTGCGGCTGCTGGCGTACTTCGGGCAGGAGAGCGGCCCCTGCGGCAACTGCGACACCTGCCTCACGCCCGCCGAGACCTGGGACGGCACCGTCGCCGCCCAGAAGTTCCTCTCCGCGGTCTACCGGCTGGCGCGCGAGCGGCGGCAGAAGTTCGGCGCGGGCCAGATCATCGACATCCTGCTCGGCAAGAAGACCGCGAAGGTCATCCAGCACGACCACGACGGCCTCACCGTCTTCGGTATCGGCACCGACCTGAGCGTCGCGCAGTGGCGGGGCGTGGTGCGGCAGCTGCTGGCGCAGGGGCTGCTCGCCGTCGAGGGCGACTACGGCACGCTCGTCCTCACGGAGGCCAGCGGCGAGGTGCTCGGCGGCCGGCGCGAGGTGCGGCTGCGCAGCGAGCCCGAGCGGCCGGCGCGGGCCTCGGCGAAGTCGGGCGGCTCGGGCTCGGGCTCCGGCAAGCGGGCCGCGCCCGCCGACCTGCCCGCCGAGGCGGTCCCGGTCTTCGAGGCGCTGCGGGCCTGGCGCGCGGCCACGGCGAAGGAGCAGGGCGTCCCCGCCTACGTGATCTTCCACGACGCGACGCTGCGGGAGATCGCGACGGCCGCGCCCGCCTCCCTCGAAGCGCTGTCCGGGGTGAGCGGAGTGGGCGAGAGCAAGCTGGCGAAGCACGGCGAGCGGATCCTGGAGCTGCTCGCGGAGCTGCGGGAAGCGGCGTAGGCGGGCCGGGGCGCGGCGTAGGCGGGCCGGGGCGCGCCGGGGCCGCGGCCGGGAACGGCCGGCCGCGTGCCCTCACCGCACCCCGGTGAGGTGGGCGTAGACGACCACGTTGCCCAGGTAGGCGTGGCTCTCCTCGGAGAACCCCCCGCCACAGGTGATCACCCGCAGCTCGGCGCGCTTCGACGGCCCGTACACCTTCTGCGACGGGAAGTCCGTCCGGCTGTACACCTCGATCGCGTCGATGGTGAACAGCGCCGTGCGGCCGTCCGCGCGCGCCACCTCCACCCGGTACCCCTTCTTCAGGGCGCCGACGTTGTAGAAGACGGCCGGCCCGGTGGCGGTGTCGACGTGCCCGGCGACGACGGCGGTGCCGGTCGCGCCGGGCGCCGCCCCGTCCGCGTACCAGCCGGCGAGGTTGCTCTCGTCGTCCCGCGGGCTGGCGAGGCTGCCGTCCTGCAGCAGGCCCAGCGGCTGCAGCGGCGCGTCCACGTCGATCGCCGGGATCCGGACCCGCGTGGGCACGGCGGCCGGCAGCGGCGGCACCGCGCGCTCGCCGCGCACCGGCCCCACGGGCGGCCCGGCGGCCGGGAAGGCCTCGGCCGCGGAGGGCACCGGGGGCGGGTCCTGGATGTCGGCGCCGCGCTGGATCAGCCAGCTCCCGAAGCACAGGGCGACGGCGATGCACACGGCGACGACGGTCTTGCGCCGGGCCTCGCGCCGGGCGGCGCGCGCCTGCGGCGAGGACCGCGGGGGGCGCCGGGCAGGGCGTGGGCGGCGAGAGCCGGGCGGGTGGACCGCGGAGGGTGCGGCGGGGAGCGGGGCCGCCAGGGACGCCGCGGCCGCCGCGGCCCGTCTGTTCGGATTCCGGCGCATCTGCCGCGAGTTCCGCGGCTTGCGGGAACCGTGCGCCCTGCGGACGGCCCGTTCGCCTGCGTTCTGCGACTGGGACATCGTTCTCCTCCACCGCGCCCCTGGTCCCCGGACGCGAGCGCGTTCGGGGACCAGGGAACGGAGCCGGCCGGGGGCACGTCAGACCCGGTTGCCGTTGCTGCCACGGCGCCGCAGGTACCAGGTGCCGCCCACCGCCGCGGTGGCCAGCACGGCCGCACCCGCCATGAGTTCGGTCATGCCGGAGTCGTCGCTGGTGGAGCCGACACCGGTCTTCATGCCGCCCTTCGGGGGCTTGGCGGGGGTCGTGGAGGCCCCGGAGCCCGCGCCGGCACCGGCACCGCCGCCCGTACCGGGGCTCGCGCTCGAACCCGATCCCGCACCTGCGCCCGAACCGGAACCCGAGCCCGAGCCCGAGCCGGAACCCGCACGCGAGCCCGGAGCCGAGCCGGTGGAGACGACCAGGTCGCCCGTGGCCTCCTTGCCGCTGTGGCACTTGACGCCGACGCCGTACGTGCCGGCCTTCGCGCTGTTCGGGACCTTGAAGGTGCCGACGACGGACTCCTTCTGCGTGCCGGGCTTGAGCTGGAACGAGGCCGGGCCGCCGACGGCGCTGGCGTCGCCCGTGCCCGAGCCGTTGGCGCCGCAGGCGGTGGTGTTCACCGTGACCTCTGCGCCGGGCTTCGCGGGGTTCGGGCCGACTTCCAGCTTGCCGAAGTCCGCGGCGAGCGCGGGAGCGCTCGCCAGCCCGAGGGCGGCTATGGACAGGGCGGTCCCGGTGAGCACTCGTGAGTTACGCATGCTTGTTCCTCCGTGAGCGCGGCCGCGGCACTTCGATGTGCCACCGAAAGGAGTGGGGGGTCCGCGCTCCTCAGAGCCGAGCGAACCGGGATCCGGCCCCTCCCGCACCCTGACGTCACATCAGAACCACCGGTCCGGAACGGCCCCCGGCCCCGGCCGGCGGACGTAAGGGCAGGTCGCCGACGGTGACCACGCAGTAACCGGAAGGGCGGCCCCCGAACGTGGCAAACGGGTGAACCCCGGGGGTGCACGGCACCCGCCGTGAATCACACGGAACGGTGACCCCACAGTCGGAGGGGGCACTTCCGCCGGGGGCGCGCGTATGCTCTGCGCCCATGGGGGAGGAGACCGAGGTCCCCGTCAACACCGAGATGCGCGGCGAGACTTGGCGGGTCCGCATTTCCACGTCCGGCGGGGACGTCCTGGGTGCCGGCATCCTGCTGGCCGCCGATGCGGTCCTCACCTGCGCCCACGTCATTCCCTCCGGCCCCCGTGACCCCGCCCTCCCCGCCGCCCCCACCGGCGACGTGCTGGTCGAGCTGGTCGGAGTGCCCGGCGCCCGCCCCGTGGCGGCCCGCGTGGCCGACGGCTGCTGGGTGCCCGAGCTGGAGGACTCCCGGGGCGACGTCGCCCTCCTCACCCTGGACGAGCCGCAGGACGTCCGCCACGCCGCCCCGCTGCACCGCGTCGCGCCCACGCGCGGCCGGACCGTATGGATGTGCGGCTTCCCCAGCACCAGGGAGCTCAAGGACGGCGTGTGGTTCCGGGCCACCCTCGCCGGGCCGTCGGGCCCGCGCGGCGAGTGGGTGCAGATGTTCCCCGTGACGCCCGAGGAGACGGTGCGCCCCGGCTTCAGCGGGGCCGCCGTGACGGACGCGGAGACCCACCGCGTCCTCGGCATGGTCGTCAGCCGCTACGACGACCGCTCCTCGGCCGCGCCCGCCGACCAGCGGCTGCACCTGTCGTACATGATCCCCATCGAGACCGTCGTCCGGCACCTGCCGGCCATCGCCCGCTACGTGAGCGGCGAGCGGGGCAACGGCCTGCCCTCGGTGCCGCGGAGCGCGGCCCGGGACCGTGACTTCGCCCGCTGGCTCGCCCGCTGGTTCGCCGGTGCGGAGGGCACGCGGCGGGTGGAGGCGATCGTCATCAAGAAGGGCGAGGCGGTCCGCTCGGCGACGCTCAGCAGGGCGGTCGCCCTGGCCGACCGCGAACTCCCCGCGGACGGCCCGTCTCCGGCCGCCGGGCCCGCCGGGAGCGCCGGGCCGGGTGCGTTACCCGGCGGCCCCGGCACGTTCCAGCGGGACCGGAAGCAGCTGTGCACACAGCCAGCACAGCCGGCACAGCCGACGGAACCGACGGAACCGACGCAGCCGCCGCACCAGGCCACACCACCGGCCGCACCCGCCCCCCGGCCCACCGGAAGCGAGCCCGCCGGAAGCGGGTCCACGGGAGCCCGGCCCGCCGGGCACCACGCCGCCGGGCACCACGCCGCCGGGCACCACGCCACCGGCCACCAGGCCACCGGTCACCGGCCCGCCGGCCTGCGGCCCCCCGCGCCCCGCAACGCCCCGCCGCCCGGCACCCCTCCCGATCCCCGCCCCGGCTCCCCGGCCCGCGCCAACGGCACCGCGCGCCGCCCTCCGTCCGCGTACGAGACGGAGGACGACGTCCTGCCGCCCCTCGGCAGCGTCGACCTCGCCCTGGACGTCTCCGGGGAGACCGTCGCCAGGGTCGCCGAGCGCATCGCCGACCGGCTCGGGCTGCGCCCCGCCGACGACGAGGAGTCGCCGGTCGGCCGTCTGGGCGCGGCGCGGAGCGTGCCGCTGACGATCGTCGCGGAGGGCGTCGACTACGCGGCCGACCCCCTGGCGCTGGTCGAGTTCACCGGGCTCCTCGCCGGCCGGGGCGCCCGGCTGCTCCTCGTCTTCCGCAACCCCGAATCGCAGAGCCTGGAGCTGGCGCTGAGGATGGCTGACCCCGCCAAGGACGACATCGCCGCACGCCTGGACCGGGTGCGCGAGGGCATCGACCACATCGCGCGCCGCGAGCGCACCGCCTTCGAGAAGGCCGCCCTCATCGCCCCGGTGCGCCCCGTGCCGCAGCGCGCGGCCGCCCTCCGGCTGGACCTCACGGCCCTGCGCCGCCACCCGGAGCCCGGCGGCGAGCGCTTCCTGGCCGACCTCGCCGCCTTCGAGCGGGCCGTGGAGGCCGGACTGCTGCGGATAGAGGAGTCGATCGGCCTGGCCGAGGCCCGGATCGCCCGGCGCAACGAGCTGCGCGGCCGGCTGGAGGCCTTCTTCGCGCTGCTCGCCGCCCGCAGCCTGGAGGAGGAGCGGGCCGCCGCTCCCCTCTACCGCACCGCCCACAACCTCCTCTACCAGGCGCCCTGCGAGCTCGCCGAGGCCGAGCGCGCCGTGGAGCGCTTCGCCGAGGCCGTACGGCACCACACCCACCGTCCGCGAGGGGGCGACCCCGGATGACCACCCCCGGCACACCGCTCGGCGAACCGCCCGGCAGTCCCCCCGGCACACCTCCCGGCACCCCCGGGAAGCCGCCCGGCGGTCCCCCGGGGGAGCCGCCCGCGCCGCCCCCCGCACCGCCCCCGCCCCCGGACCGCTGCCCCTGGCCCGGCTGCGACGGCCGTATCGAAGCCACCGGCTTCTGCTCCACGCGCGGCCACCGCGCCCGGCGCGGGGCCCCGCCCGTGCCGGACAGCCCGCCCACGGCCGGCACCCGCAGACGGGCCGAGACCGACCGGCTGTTCACCGTGGGCCCCGCCGAGGACGGCCTGCTCGACCTGCCCTACATCGCCACCCCCTCCCCCGAGGCCCTGGTCGTCGCGGACCCCCGGGTCCCGGCCGGCGGCAAGACCTGCGGGCACGACGGGTGCACCGCGATCGTCGGCCGCCCGTACGCCGGGCAGCCGGCCCTGCCCACGGGCTTCTGCGAACGCTGCGGCCATCCCTACGACTTCACCCCGCGCCTGGCCCCCGGCGATCTGGTCGGCGAGCAGTACCGCGTAGTGGGCTGCGTGGCCAACGGCGGCCTCGGCTGGGTCTACCTCGCGCACGACATCCGGCTGGAGGGCAATCCCGTGGCCCTCAAGGGCCTCATCAACACCCGCGATCCCATCGCGCTGCACAACATGGGCGAGGAGCGGCGCAACCTCATCCGCTCCGACCACCCCGACATCGTCCGCATCATCAACTTCGTCACCCACCCGGAGCCCGGAGCCGGCGGCACGGCGGACGGAAACGGGGAGGGGGACGGAAACGGGACCGGGGACACGGAGAGCGCCGCGGACAGGGACGGGGACGGCCACACCCGTTACATCGTCATGGAGTTCGTCCGCGGCATGCTCCTCTCCCAGGTGCGCGACCGCATCACCCGCCGCGAGGGCCCCTTCGGCGAGGACCGCATCTTCGAGTACGTCCTCTCGTACGGCTGCCGCATCCTCGACGCCCTGGAGAGCCTGCACCGCAAGAACTACGTCTACTGCGACCTCAAGCCCAACAACGTCATGCACTACGCGGATCGGATCAAGCTCATCGACCTCGGCGCCACCCGCGAGCTGGGCGACGAGAGCGGCGTCGTCCTCGGCGCCCGCGGCTTCACCGCCCCCGAGGTCGTCCGGCTCGGCGCACGCGGCCTGTCCGTCCGGTCGGACCTCTTCAGCCTGGGCATGACCCTGCGCGCCCTCTCGGACGACTCCGGCCGGCAGCCCGAGGGCCTGGGCGCCGAGTCCTACCGGCGTGCCGTCTCCCGCGCCACCGCGGAGGACCCGCTCGACCGCTTCGCCTCCGCCCGCGAGATGGGCGAGCAACTGCGCGGCGTCCTGCGCGAGATCCGCTCCCTGCGCACCGGCACCGAGCACCCCGAGCCGTCCACCCTGTTCGCCCCCGCCGCCACCCTCCTCGACGCCTCGCTCGGGCGCGTGCCTCCCCTGGAGCGCTGGCTGACCGGCGAGCGGCGCCCGCTCCTCGACCCCGGCCTGCCCGCGGCCGACCGCGTCCCGCGCCACCTGCCCGTGCCCTACCCCGACCCCGCCGACCCGGCGGCGGCCCTGCTCGGCCAGCCCACCGCCGGCGGGCCGCGGCGCCTGATCCAGCAGCTGTCCGCCTCCGGGCACGAGTCGGTGGAGATCCGCCTGCGCCAGCTGCGCGCCCACCTCGAACTGGGCGAACTCGGCGCCGCGGAGCAGCGCCTGACGGCGGCGAAGGAGCTGCTGGGGCACCTGGTCCCGCACGACTGGCGGATCGCCTGGCACGAAGGCCTGCTGCACCTCGCCCGGCACGAACCGGCCGCCGCCCAGGCCCGGTTCGACCGCGTCTACCACGACCTGCCCGGCGAGTACGCCCCCAAGCTGGCCCTCGGCTACTGCGCCGAGCAGCGCGGCGACGCGGAGTCCGCCGAGCGCTACTACCAGGCCGTGTGGCAGCGCAACCGCTCCCAGGGCAGCGCCGCCTTCGGGCTCGCCCGGCTGCGGCTGACCGCCGGGGACCGCACCGGCGCGGCCGGGCTCCTCGGCGGCCTGCCGGAGGTCTCCCGCCACTACGACGCGGGCCGCATCGCCTGCGTGCGCATCCTCTCCGGCCGCCTGCACCCCGACCCCGCCCGCGGGCTGCCCGGCCGCGCGGACCTGGCCGCGGCCCTGGACCTGCTGCCCCGGCTCTACCTGGACGAGGGCCACCCCGGCGGCCCGGCCCGCGACCGGCTGGAGGCGGAGACGCTCGAAGTGGCCCTGGAGCGGGTACGGGCAGGGGCGACGGCCGGCGGGCCGGGCGGGGGCGCCGCACTCTTCGGCGCGGACGACGAGGAGTTCGCCCTCCGCTCCCGGCTGGAGGCGAAGCTGCGCCGGCTGGCCCGGCAGGCGCCCACGCCCGGGGGCCTGGCCGCCCTGGTCGACCTGGCGAACCGCGTCCGCCCCAAGACCCGCTTCTGACACGGCCGCAAGGGCCGACACGTCCGGCACGTCTGGCACGTCCGGCACGGGGGAACGAATGGACCGAGGCAAGGGACCGACGCGATGAACCGGGATGCGCGATGAACCGAGACGACGGCGCGGGCCCGCAGGACCGCGCACCGACGGCGGCCCTGCCCGCCCTCACCGCCCAGCTGGGGCAGAACAAGCACCTGCCGGCCGGCTCCGGCACCGTGCCGGCCCACGCCGTCCTCACGGTCGAGGGGCACGGGCTGGGCGGGCTGACCACGCACGCCTCCTCCGCCGAGGTCGTCGTCATCGACTGCTCGGGGTCGATGAGCTGGCCCAGCACGAAGATCTCGGCCGCCCGCAAGGCCGCGGCCGCCGCCATCGGCGTCCTGCGCGACGGCACCCGCTTCGCGCTCGTCGAGGGCACCGACAAGGCCCGCGTCGTCTACCCGGCCGGCGGCCGGATGGCCGTCGCAGGGCCCGACACCCGGGCCGACGCCGCCCGCACCGCCCACGGCCTCGTCGCCGCGGGCGGCACGGCCATCGCCTCCTGGCTCGCCTGCGCCCGCGACCTGCTCACCGCCCCGGGGCAGGACCACCCCATCCGGCACGCCCTCCTGCTGACCGACGGCAGGAACGAGCACGACCGGCCCGACGAGCTGGAGCGCGTCCTCGCCGACTGCGCCGGGAAGTTCACCTGCGACGCGCGCGGCATCGGCGACCAGTGGGCCGCCGCCGAGCTGCGGGCGATCGCCGCCCGGCTGCACGGCAAGGCGGACGCCGTCGAGCGCGACTCCGACCTGGAGGAGGAGTTCCGCACGATGATGACGAGCGCCATGACGAAGGCGCTGCCCGGCATACGGATCCGCGTCCGGCTGCGCGTCGGCAGCGAGCTCCGCTTCTTCAAGCAGGTCTTCCCCACCGAGCTGGACCTCACCGCGGAGGCCGTGCAGACCGGGGAGCGCAGCTGGGACTTCCCGACCGGGGCCTGGGGCGACGAGTCCCGCGACTACCACCTGTGCGTCACGGCCGACCCCGCCGGCGACCCGATGGGCGAGGACATGCAGCTGGCCTCCCTGTCGCTGGTGGCCGACGCCGTCGGCGACCACCCCGCCGAGGCCGTCGTCGCCGTGCCCCGGCCCGTCCCCCTGCTCGTCCACTGGACCGACGACGCCGCCCTGTCCACGCGCGTCCACCCGCGCGTCGCCCACTTCGCCGGCCACGCCGACCTGGGCCGCGCGGTCAACGCCGGCTGCGAGGCGTACGAGCGCGGCGGGCGCGCGACCGCGGAGGAGGAGTGGGGCCGGGCGGTGCGGCTCGCCGACGACCTCGGCGACGAGAAGATGCTGCGCCGGCTGCGGCGGCTGGTGCACGTCGACGACGCCCGGGAAGGGCGGGTCCGGCTGCGCGACGTCATCGCCGCCGGCGACCTCCACGCGGCCTGGGTGGGCTCCGACCACAGCACGCAGGCGCAGGCGTCCTGGGCCGCGCCGCCCGGACCGCCCGCCCCGCCGCCTTCCGTGCACGGGCAGCGGCGCGCGCCCGGTGCGGCGCAGGTCGCGGCGGCACCGGCCGCCCGCGCCCCCGGCACGTCCGGCGGGTCCGGCGCAGCCGCCCGGCCCGACGTGCAGTGCCCGCGCTGCGGGCGCGTCTCCCCCGGTACGGCGCAGGTCTGCTCCCAGTGCCGGTACCGCCTCGCGGACCCCGCACCGCCGGAGCGGCACCCGCGGGCGGAGCACGAACGGCCGGAGCACGAACGGCCGGAGCACGAGCCGCCGGAGCCGGCCGCATGACCACCCCCGCGGACACCAGACCCTGGCTGATACGCCGGACGGCCGCCCTGCTGGTGGCGACCGTGCTCGCCTGCGGCGCCCTCCTGGCGGCGTACTACGGGGTGAGCCGGGACGCCGCCCAGGTGCCGGACCGCACCGTCCCGGCGATGGGCCACGTCGCCGCCACGGAGAAGGCCCTGCGGGACTCGCTGAAGGCCGCGACGGCCTCCCTGCGCGGCCCGGCCGCCGCCACGGAGGGCACCGGCGAGGACTACCGCGCGAAGATCAACGCCGCCTTCAGGAGCCTGGAGAAGGCCTCCGCCACCACCGTCGCGGGCTCCGCCGGGCAGAGCGCCCTGAGCACCGTGGCCGGCCAGCTCTCCTCGTACGACTACCTCGTCGGGCAGGCCGCCCGCAGCCACGCCGACGAGAAGCTGCGCGACGCCTACCTGCACTACGCCGACAGCACGCTGAACCGCAAGAAGAGCGGCATCATCGCCCGGCTCGCGGGCGTCCAGGACCGGCAGGCGGCGGTGCTGAAGTCGCAGACGTCGACCGGCTGGCTGCTGAAGCTCGCCTGGGGCGCGGCGGTCCTGCTGTGGTGCGCGCTGGCCTGGCTGCTCGTCGACACGCAGCTCTTCCTCCGGCGCCGCTTCCGCCGCCGGTTCAACGGTCCCCTCGCGGGGGCCACCGTGCTGCTGGCGGGGCTCGTACCCCTGCTCCTGACCGCCGCCCTGCAGCTCCGGGACGACCTCGGCCGGGCCTACCGCGCGGCGGGCGGCGGGGACGTCTCCGGCAGCGTCCCGGAGACGGTGCGCGGCCACATGCAGGACACCCACTGGCTGACCGCCGTCCCCGCCTGGATCCTCCTGGCGGGCGTCGTCATCGCCGCCCTGACCGTCCTCGGCCTCCAGCCCCGCATCGAGGAGTACCGCTTCGCCCGGGTCCCGCAGAGCCTCGGCCGGCGGATACGTTCCTTCGAGGCCGCGACCGTCCTGCTGGCCCTGTGGCTGGTGCTGTTCTGCGCGGCCGGCTCGGGCGACGCGCGCAGCGAGCACCACGGGCGCATCACCGTCCTCGCCCCGTGGACGGACACCGAGGAGGCGCGCTTCCGCCAGGTGCTCGACGCGTACTCCGCGAAGTACCACGTCGACGTCGACTACCAGGGCACCACGGCCCTGCGCGAGGTGCTGCTCTCCCGGCTGAACGCGGGCAACGCGCCGGACGTCGCGATCCTGCCGAGCCTCGGCGAAGTGCGCGAGTACGTCGGCTCGGAGACCCCGCCGCGGGAGCTCGCCCCGGTCCTCGGGGACGCCCTGGAGGGGTACGGCCCGCTGTGGGCCCCCGCGATCGGCGGCAAGGTCTACGGCATCGCGGTCAAGGCCGACCTGAAGAGCGTCGTCTGGTACGACCCCGCCCGCCGGCAGGACCTGCGCGCGCTCGCCGCCCGCGGCGGCCAGTGGTGCGCGGGCATGGGCGGCGACGCCACGTCCGGCTGGCCGGGCACCGACTGGATCGAGGACATCCTGCTGCAGCAGAGCGGCAAGGAGGTCTACGAGCAGTGGGCCCGGGGCGAGCTGGAGTGGTCGCGCGGGGCGGTGGCCGACGCCTGGCGGACGTTCGGGGGGATCTTCGACCGGGGAGCGGCCACGGCCGCCCTGAGCCAGGACTTCGCGAAGAGCGTCTTCTCCTCGCAGTGCGCCCTGCAGCACCAGGGCTCGTTCATCCGCGACTCCGACTACACCCGCCGCGCGGCCTTCGTCCCCACGCGGGAGGTGCTCCCCGGCATCGCCCGCCGGCCCGCCTCCTCCGAGGTGTCGGCGGACTTCGCGACGCTCTTCGGGAAGAGCGCGGCGGCCCGGGACCTGATGCGCTTCCTGGCCTCCCCGCAGGGCCAGCGGGCGTGGGCCGAGGCGCCGCCCGGGCCGGGCGAGGGCGGGCAGCAGGGGGCGGCGGGCACGGCCGCGAAGGACCCGGGCAACCCCGGCCGGCCCTTCTTCGTCACCGCGGACGCGCCGCAGCCCGGACCCTCCGAGCGCGTCAACGACGCCGTCGGCAAGGCCCTCCGCGACCGGCAGCGGCCCAAGTGCCTGGACGCCTCGGACGTGATGCCGCTCCGGATGCGCTTCGCCTTCCAGCACGGCGTCCTGGACTACCTCGCCGACCCGGGCCCGGAGAGGCAGCAGAAAGTGCTGGGCTACCTGGACAGCGTGCAGAAGGACCTCAAGGCCCCGCCGCGGGCCGCCGGGTCACCGCCGCGCGTCTGCGAGTGACCCGCAGGCGCCGGGAAGCGTCCGGAGGTTTCCGCCGGGGCCGCTTCCCGGCGGAGTCGCTTCCCCGCCGGGCTACTTCACCAGGTTGTCCGGGCAGCCCGTGCCGCGCGGCAGCTTGTAGCGCGCCACGATGTGGTACGTGCCCGGCTTCGGCGCGTTCAGCACCGTCCAGCTGTCCTCCGGCCGGTCCTCGCGGGCCTCCTGGACCTCCTTGGACAGGCAGCCGTTGACGTTGACCGGCGGCTCGCCGCGCGGCCCCGCCTTCGGCGGCTTGACGTCCTTGCCGTTCTCGTCGACCAGGCCCAGCCACGGGGAGTGCGGGATGCGGATGAGGACCGGGCCCGGCTTGTCCACCCGGATCGTGAGGCCCTCCGCGTCCGTGCGCTCCACGACCGCCGGGGGGTCGGCGAGGGGCGTCGGCGCCTCGACCTCGTACAGCCGCCAGTTGTCGTCGGACCACACCTGGCGCAGGTAGGACTGGCCCTTGGCGACGAGCTTGGCCTCCTCGACGGCCGCGGGGTCCGGCTCGTCGGTGGGCAGCACCACGTAGTGCACGGCCCAGCGGTCGAGCCAGGCGCGGTAGCTGGAGGAGGTGAGCAGCCCGGGCTCGTAGAAGAGCGGGTTGCGCTCGCGGTCGGCCTGCCGGTTCCAGCCGCGGGCGAGGTTCACGTACGGGGTGAGGGCCGAGGACTCGCGGTGGCTGCGGGCGGGCACGACCTCGACCCGGCCCCGCGCCGTGTCGGTCTGCTGCAGCCGGTTCACCAGGGGCGCGAGCTCGCGCGCCCAGGAAGCGGCGGGCGTGGTGTGGATGATGTCGCCGATGGCGTTGGCCAGCTGCCACGACGTGCACGTCACCAGGGCCAGGATGAGCGCCGTCCAGCGCAGGCCGCTCTTGAACAGCTCCGCCGGCCGCGGCACCTTCAGCTCCGGCAGGGCGGCGACCAGCACCGTCCCGCCGAAGATCATGCCGAGCCGGGAGACGTTCGTGCCGATCTGCGACGGGATGAGCCAGACCAGCAGGACGGCCAGGACGTAGAGCGCCGAGGCCATCCGGACCGTGCGCCACTCCTTGGGGACGAACAGCACCCCGAACAGGCCGCTCAGCAGCGGCAGGATCGCCGAGGCGAAGGCCATCGGCTGGTGGCCCGAGAACGGGAACAGCCACGCAGACAGACCCACCACCACGGCCGGGGAGATGCCCAGCGCGTACGCCGCCGGGCGCCGCTTGCCCAGCCACAGGGCCGCCGCGACGAAGCCCACGAAGAGGCCGGCCACCGGGCTCGACGCCGTCGCCAGCGCGGCCGCCAGCGCGGCCAGGCCCGCCCGGCCCCAGCGGTACTTGCCCTCCGAGCGCCAGCGCATCGGCCACGCGAAGATCACGGCGACGGCCGCCAGACCGAACATCGTGCCGAGCCCGAAGGTGACCCGTCCGGATATGGCGTTGCAGGTCAGCGCGAAGGTGCCGTACAAGGCCGCCACCAGCGGCCGGCGCACGACCCTGCTGCGCACGAGCAGCAGGGCGATCAGGCCCGCCGAGAGCGTGCCCGCGATCATCATCGTGGTGCGGACACCGATGCTGGCCATCAGGTACGGCGAGATCACGCTGTACGAAACGGGGTGCATGCCGCCGTACCAGGCGAGGTTGTACGCCGAGTCGGGATGCTGGCCCACGAACTCGGCCCACGCGTCCTGGGCGGCCAGGTCGCCGCCGCTGTTCGCGAACACGTACACCCAGAGCACGTGCAGCGCCGCCGCCACGCACAGGGTGGTCAGGACGGGGCGGCCGGCCGCCGCGCGGCCCGCGCGCCTGAGCCGGCCGCGCAGGCCCGCGCCGCCGGAAGGCCGCGGGGCTCCTGGGAAGACGGAATCCCGCCCGTCCTGCTCACCCGGCTCGTCGGGCTTGCCGGCCCGTGCCGGGTCCACGGTGGTCACTGCAGTTCTCCCCGTCTTCCCCCGGAGGTCTTCCCCCATCGTCGCGCTGCCCCGGTTCCACGGGTAGCGGCACGGCCGCGGCCGTGCTCAAACCCTCGCGACGCTAGCACGCCGCGAGGGCCCGGCAGGGACGGCGAGCGCCGCCCCCGTGCACCTCAGCCGAGGCGCGTGAGCTTCGCGCCGAAGCCCGGCTCGGCCAGCGGCGCCTTCAGCGCCACCGGCACCCGGACCTGGCCCGGGCCGCTGCCCACGGTCAGCATGCCGACCTCGGCACCGGACTTCGCCTCGTGCGGCAGCTTGTGGCCGCCGTCGTTGACCGCCAGGCCGACGGACAGGCCCGCCCAGCCGACGGCCGTGACGTCCTTGGTCGCCACGACCGGGGTGCGGCCGCCGAGACCGTCGTCCACGGCGCCCACGACGTCGCCCTTCTTCACGACCGTCTTCGCCTCGAGCGCCTTCTTCGCGGACTCGATCGCGTCCTTGGTCGCCGCGACCACCGAGTCGATGATCGGCGTCTTGTGCTGCGCCAGCACCGCTCCGATGATCAGCTGCGTGGTGCCGCCGATCTTCTTCTCCGCGGCGAAGAGCAGGTTGCCGCCGGCCGCGGTGGTCGTGCCGGTCTTGATGCCGGTGCCGTACAGCGGAACGATCGGGTTGAAGTTCTTCTGCTTCTCGCCGTTGCTGTCGATGTACTCCGTCAGCCCCGAGATCTCCTTGAAGACCGGGTCCGCCATGGCCTTCTTGCCCAGCTTGACCAGGTCCTTCGCGGTGCTCTTCGTCGTCGCGTCGAAGCCGCTCGGGTCGGTGAACGTCGTGTTCACCATGCCCAGGTCCTTGGCGGTGTCGTTCATCTTCTTGACGAACGCCTCCTCGGAACCGGCGTCCCAGCGCGCCAGCAGCTTGGCGATGTTGTTCGCCGACGGCAGCATCAGCGCTTCCAGCGCCTCGTACTCCGAGAGCTTCTGGCCCTCGGTCACCCGGACCAGGGACTCGCCCTCGGGCTTGCCCTTCTGGTAGTCGCTGACCGCCTTGGCGTCGACGGTCATCAGCGCGCCCTTCTTGTCACCCTTCTTCATCGGGTGGTCGCGAAGGGTGATGTACGCGGTCATCACCTTGGTGACGCTCGCGATCGGGACGGGCTTCTCCTCGCCGGACTCGCCCAGCGCGCCCAGGCCGTCCACCTCGACGTACGCCTGGCCGGTCGCCGGCCACGTCATCTGCGCCTTGTCGCCGTCGAACGTGAACGTCTTCTTCGCCGTGAGCACCAGCTTCGGCTCCGGCAGCGGGCGGAACGCCTGCACCACGCAGAAGACGATCGCCAGCAGCACGACCAGCGGCGTCCAGATCTTCACCCGGCGCAGGATCGTGCGGGTGGGCGTCTCCGGCGGCGGAGGCGTGTTGGTCAGCTGCGCCAGCAGGTCCAGCGGCGCCGCGGGCTGTCCCGCCGCCGGGGGGACCGTGGGGCCGCCGCCGCCCGGTCTCGGGGGGAACGGCTGCTGCTGCGTCCGCTCGGAGGGAGCCGGCGGGGTGACGCTGACCGGAATGGCGGGCTTGCCCGGGGCGGGCGCGGGCGCGGGGACCTTGGTGGACGCCTTGGCGGCGTCCTTGGCCGGGGCGGGCTTGCCCGGAGCCTCGGCGGCGTCCTTGGCGGGCGCCTTGGCCGCGGCCTTGGCCGGGGTGGCCGGCTTGGCGGCAGCCTCGTCGAGCGACTTCAGCGGCACGAACTGGCTGGTGCGCTCGGAGTCGGAGTCCTCGCCCTTGGCAGCGCCGCCCTTCCTGGCGGCACCGTCCTTGGCAGCACCGTCCTTGGCAGCGCCGTCCTTACGGGCGGGCTCGCCGAGGACGGGGGCCTTGAGCAGGGCGGTCGCCTGGTTGTCGGACCCGCCGTCCTGGCTGTCGGCGGCCGGGGCCTTCGCGGCACCGGCGGCGTCACCGGACGCCCCGCCGGCCTTGGGCCGGACCGTACGGAAGACGGCGGTGGCCTGGTCGGCGGGCGCGGAGCTCTTGGCCTTGCCCTTGTCCTTGTCGTCGCCGGACGGGGCGCCGTTGGCGGAACGCGCGGCGGCGGCCGGGGCCTCGGCGCCGGAGGCGTCGGCCTTCGGCCGGACCGTACGGAACACGGCGGTGGCCTGGTCCGCGGGCGCGGAGTCCTCGGCCTTGGCCTTGGCCTTGTCCTTGGCATCGGCGGACGGGGCGCCGTTCGCCGGCCGGCCCGCGGAGGGGGCGGCCTTGGCCTCGTCCTCGCCGGAGGCGGGATTCGCGGACTTCGCAGCCTTGCCGTCACCGTCGCCGTCAGCGGACGAGGCGTCGGCCTTCGGCCGGACCGTACGGAAGACGGCCGTCGCCCGGTCGACGGGCTCGGGGTCCTCGGCCTTGGCCCGGCCCGACGGGGCACCGTTCACGCCGGCCTCGCCGGCCTCGTCCGAGGCGGGGACCTTGGAGGGCTTGGAGGCCTTGGAGGCCTTCTCCGGACCGTCGGAGGCCTCGGAGCCCTCTTCGTCCTCTTCCCCGTCCGAACCGGCCACCCACGCCGCCACAGCGGCCTTCAGGCGGGCGTCGCCGCCCGCCGCCGCGCGGCCCCCGGCAGCGGACCCGGCCTTCGCCGAGCCCTCCGCAGAGGTCTGGGGCTTTGCATCCGCATCGGCCTCACCGGACGCCGGGGACACTTCTTCACGGCCGCCTTCGGCGGCATCCGCGGCATCCGCGCTCTCGGGCGCGTCAGCTTTCCCGGACGGCTTTCCGGAAGTTTCCCGGAAAACCCCGAGTCGCGGGTCGAGCTCGCCGCCAGCCGTCTCCCCCGACGACTTCCGCTGCTCCGACTTGCCGGGGGACTCGCCCGCCACCGATGCCTCCTCGAATTCCCACGCGATACGCCACCGCGGGGTGCTCCGCACCCCGCAGGCCGAACCTTCTCAAACGCTTACCAGTGTCCTGTGCGGCAGGCCCGTCACCGCGCAACCGCACCGCTTGAAGGGATCGACCGGCCTCACCGTCGTGCTAGACGAGACGACATACCTACCGGTTCCCACCCGAAGCCACCACGCACTCTCGACAGACCAATGTGAGAGGGGTCACCCTGTCAGTCATCCACGCGGGGAGGCATGGATGGGCAGGAGCCGCAGAACAATTCCGGAGGAGCTTCTGCTGCTCGCTTTGGACCCGGCCACGGGAACCACGGCGCAGCCGCAGTCGCTCGACCTGGGTCTCGCCGGGGCACAGCTAGTGGAGCTGGCTCTGGCTGGACGGATAGCCCCAGACGGGGATCGTATCGCCGTGGTGATGCCGCGGCCGACAGGAGATCCGACGCTGGACACCGCGCTCGAACTGCTGCGCCGCCGCGGCAGTCCGGTCCGCGCCGTCCACTGGATCGGCGGGCCCCGGCTGGGGCTGCGCCAGACGTATCTCACGCACCTGGAGCGGTGCGGCATGGTGCATGCCGTGGCGGGCCAGATGTGCGGGGTGCTGCCGACGACGCGCTATCAGGCGACGGACACCGCGATCAGCCGGGAGATCAGGGCCCGACTGGACAGCGCGATCCGCACCGGCGTCCCGCCGGACCCGCGGACCGCGGCGCTCGCCGCCCTGGCCCACGCGGTGGGTCTCGGCAAGCACCTCTACCCGGGCAACGAGGGGCGGTCCTCCCGCTCCCGGCTGCGGGATCTGATCAGGCACGATCCCATGGGCGGGCTCGTGGCGCACGCCGTGATGGACGTGCAGAACGGCGTCGCGGCGCAGCCGCGGCGGGCCCCGGCGGCGGCCGGTTCCGGCGCGGGCGCCCACGGCGCCGGCGGTTCGGGGCGGCGCACGTCGGTCCGGGGTACGGCGTCCGGGCAGCAGGTGGCCCAGGGGACGGCCGTGATGGCCCGGGCAGGCGCGTCCTGAGCCGACGCCGCCGCATCCGCCGGCCGCACCGCTGACCGCCCGGAGAACGGCGCGACACAGCACATCGCACCACCGATGCAGCACCGCACCACCGCACCACCGCACCACCCGTACAGCAACACCCACAGCACACCCAGAGCTCGACCGACCGCAGCGCAGTCCCCCGGCCCGGTTCGGGAGCCGCGATATCGCGCGGGGTGGTGGGCCGGCCGCCCGGGACGGCGGTCCGGCCCACCACCCCGCGTGCACGTGCACGGGACGATGCACGGTCCGCGGCGGCCGGCCCCGGCAACCCTTCACCGCAGGCGGACTCTGTGTGGCATTTTCCAGCGCCGCCCCGGCATGTGGTGGCAGGCTGCGAGGTCAGGAGACAGCAGCATGACGGAGCCGGAGGTGCGTCCCGTGGCGTCCAGTGTCAATCCCACCGTTAGGCGACGCCGCTTGGGGCAGGAGCTGCGCAAGCTCCGCGAACTCAAGGGCATGACAGCCGAAGAGGTCGCCGAGCGGCTGCTCGTCTCGCAGTCGAAGATCAGCCGCCTGGAGAACGGCCGCCGCAGCATCAGCCAGCGCGACGTGCGCGATCTCTGCGGGGTGTACGGGGTCGAGGACCACCGCATTGTCGATTCGCTGATGCAGATGGCCAAGGAGTCGCGCCAGCAGGGCTGGTGGCACGCCTTCGGCGACATTCCCTACAGCGTCTACATCGGCCTGGAGACGGACGCGGCCTCACTGCGCGTGTACGAGGCATCTCTCGTACCGGGTCTGCTGCAGACGCCCAATTACGCGAGCGCCGTGACCGAGGGCTCCTGGCCGGAGGCGACGGGCGCGGATATCGAGCGGCGCGTGCAGGTGCGGATGCGACGGCAGGAACGGATCACCGATCCGGAGAATCCGCTGCGGCTTTGGGCGGTCATCGACGAGTCGGCGCTGCGCCGGATCGTGGGCAGCCGGGAGATCATGGCGGAACAGATGCGCCAGCTCGTGCAGTTCAGCATGGAGCCCCACATCACGGTGCAGGTGCTGCCGTACGACGTGGGTGCGCATCCGGGCATGTACGGAAAGTTCTCCATTCTTGAGTTCAACGATCCGCAGGATGCCAGCACGGTCTATCTGGAGGGGATCACGAGTGACCTCTACCTGGAGAAGCCGAACGATGTGCAGACCTACAGCGTGATGTACGAGCATTTGCGAATGCAGGCCCTCAACGCGGATCACTCCCGGCAGTTCATCGACCGGGTCGCGGAGGAGTGGGCGGCGGAGATCTGAGCTCAGCGGCCCGGGCGGATCCGAGCGGACCCGAGCAGATCCACGCGGTCCCCGGCACGTCCGCGCTGCCGGCCGGCCCCGCCTCCCGGGCGGCCGCCGCACGGTACACCCTCCACGGTCAACCGGGAAGGGCGTTCCCGAATATGCCATCCGGTCGAGTGAATGGCCCGTTCATCAGGTGATGTTGGCGCGTAACGTCGGTCGCACCTCGGGAAACCGGCGTTCCGACCGGCGTTTCTGATCAAGGCACATACTCACCAAGGCATGGGAGCAATCATGGCCATCCAGCAGGGAAACACCACGTGGCGCAAGTCCTCGTACTCGCTGGCCAACGGCGACTGCGTAGAGGTCGCTTCCCCTCTCCCCCAGTCCATCGCGGTCCGTGACTCCAAGGACCCCCAGGGGCCGATTCTCGGTTTCAAGCCCGCCGCCTGGTCCTCGTTTGTGACGACCGTTTCCCGTCGCGCGTA
Source organism: Streptomyces telluris (assembly GCF_024519335.1). Lineage (NCBI taxonomy): Bacteria > Bacillati > Actinomycetota > Actinomycetes > Kitasatosporales > Streptomycetaceae > Streptomyces > Streptomyces telluris. The sequence goes on along the minus strand of NZ_JANIID010000026.1, from coordinate 13,037 downwards.
CGACTTCTGATAAGTCCGCCCGATACGACGACTTCACCACCCCAAGGCAGTTCCGCGCAGAACCCCCTCGACTGGTCCGCCGTCCCGGCCGAGGGGGTTCCGCCGTGTCCGGGTCGGTCTCCGGGCCCGGGCCCGGAGGCCGCGGCCGTGCGGCCGCGACCCCGGATTGTGCAATCGCAACGGTCGCCGGCCCCCCGGCGGCCCCGTCCGCTAGCCCTGCGGGTAGCGCTCCGACCAGACCGCCGAGGCGGCGTCCGGGCCGTGCAGCTGCGCCCCCTGGGTGAGCTCCAGGGCGAAGTCGTCGGCGAGTTCGGCGATCGCGGCCCGCCCCTCCAGCTCGGCCAGCAGGTCCGGCGGCAGCGCGGTCTCGCCGTGCAGCGCGCCGAGCAGGTTGCCGCAGATCGAGCCCGTGGAGTCGGAGTCGCCGCCGTGGTTGACGGCGAGCAGCAGCCCGTGCCGCATGTCCTCGGCGACCAGCGCGCAGTACACGCCCATGGCCAGGGCCTCTTCGGCCACCCAGCCCTGGCCGAGCGCTTCCAGCCGCTCGGCGCTCGGCGCCCCCTGGCGCACGGCGTCGAGCGCCTGCCGGAGCGCGGCCGTCGTCTCCTCATGGCCGCCCCACTGCGCCAGCAGGCCGAGCGCCTGCCGGACCGACGTCTCCAGCGTCCCGCCGCGCACGATCCCGTGCACGATCGCCGCGAAGGCGGCCGCCGCCAGAATGCCCGAGGGGTGGCCGTGGGTCTGCGCGGCGCACTCGGCGGCCAGCCGGAAGACCTCCGCGGCCTCCCGGTCCACCAGCAGGCCGAACGGCGCCGAGCGCATCACGGTGCCGCACCCCTTGGACTCCGGGTTCTTGGGCGCGGCGAGGGTGCCCATGCGGTCGTCGTCGAGCCCGGACAGGCAGGCGTTGCCGGGGGCCCGCTGCGAGTGGAGCCACGGCTGGCGGCCGAGCAGGCCCAGGGCGGGGTCGCGCGGATCCGGCTCCTGGTAGCGCTGGGTGACCCGCCAGCGCAGGTACGCCCGGTGCACCTCCTCGGGGGCGGGCCAGGTGCCGCCGTCGCGCCGGATCTCGGCGCGGATCAGGCCGTCGACGGTGAACAGCGTCATCTGGGTGTCGTCCGTGACGGCACCGCGCCGCCCGTAGGCCCGGACGTAGTCGCGTACACCGGCGGGCCCGTGGTTCCCGCGGATCATGTCGAGCGAGTGGAACTCGATGCCCGCGCCGAGGGCGTCGCCGATCGCCCCGCCGAGCAGGCAGCCGCGGACGCGGGCGCGGAAGTCCTGCTGCTGCGCCCGGCTCCACAGTGCGGTGGTGGTCATGGTGTCCCGCCCCTTCCTGTTCCCGGTCCTGTTCCCGTTCCCGGCCTCAGCCCTTGAGCGGGCGGACCGTCTTCATGATCTCGTCGACCCGGGACTCCGGCAGCGCGCCGGAGACGCCCTGGTCGGCGTACATGATCCAGCTGCTGAAGGTGCCGTCGGGGAGCTTGGTGACGATGCTCTTGACGATGGCCGTGGGCGGTACGCACGGGCTCGGGCGGTTGAGGACCTTGACCTTGGCGGTCGCGGTCCAGCCCTCGATGCCGTTCTGCTTCCAGGGCTTGGCCTGGCTGACCTCGATCTTGGGCTTGTTGCCCAGGCCGCCGTACGCGAAGACGCCCCAGTTGCCCGCCCAGTTGCGGGCGTTCTCCTGGATGCTCAGGGAGGCGTCGCCGCCCGCCGTGCCGACGGTGGCGAGCTGGCCCTTGCCGGCCTCGCCGATCGCGTTGGGGTTGGCGGACGAGGAGCAGCCGCCCTCGCTGAAGTTGGCCGTGTCGCGCATCGAGATCTGCGGCTTACCGGACGCGTCCGTGTACGCGATCATCGTGTCCTGGGGGAAGACCTTCCACTTCTCCCCCGTGCCGGGCACGTCGTACTGGAGCTTGTGCTCCTTGCTGGTCTGCGTCTGCCATCCGGCGGGCACGGCCTGCGGGCCGCCGTCCGAGGGGGCCGCGCTGCCCGCGCCGCCGTCGGGGGCGGGCTGCTGCTGGTTCCCCGCGGCCGGGGCGCCGGAGGCCTGCGCCGTGCCGCCGGCCTTCTCGTCCTTCTTGTCGTCGCCGCCCTTGAGGAAGAAGAACGCGCCGCCGCCGATGACGGCGAGGGCCACGACACCGCCGACGACGGCGAGCATCGTCTTGTTGCCGCCGCCACCGCCCCGCCCGCCGCTCGGCGGGACCGGCGCGGGGGCCGGCGCCGGGGCGGGGGCCGTCCAGCCGCCCGGCGGCGGGGGCGGAGGCGGCACGGATCCGGCCGCGCCGGGGCCCGGCTGCTGGACGGCGGGCTGGGCGAAGACGGTCGGCTGCGCGTGGGCGCCGCCGCCCTGCGGCGGGCCGGGCGGCGTCACCGCGGGCTGCGCGAAGGCGGTGGGCGCCGCGTGGACACCGCCGGGCGGCGGGGCGACGGCCGGCTGGTCGACGGCAGTGGCCTCCGGCCCACCCCACGCCCCGCCCTGCGGTACGCCCTGCGGAGGCTGAGACGGATGCGGCTGCGGCGGCTGGTGGGGCTGCTGGGGATTCTGAGGCCAAGACATGCGGGCCACCCTAAACGCCCGACGGTTGCCGTCCGGTCGAGGCATCTCGACAAGACGGCAACATCTGAGACACACCAAAGACCGAACGCCGCCCGCCTACGGCCTCAGCGACGGCCTGCGCCGGCCCATCCCGGAGGCCCGGGGCACAGCCCCTGCTCGCCCCTCCCGGAACGCACCCAGGGGGTCCGGGGAGCAGCTCCGGGAAACGGCGAAAGGGTGGGGCCGGGGCAAATCCTCCCGCCGCAACGGCGACCGGCCCCGACGGCGCGAGCCCGGCGGAATCCGCCACCGGCCCGGGGCACGACCCGACCTCGGCCCCCGGCCCCGGGCACCGGCACCGCCCCGGCCCATCCCGGCGCCCCGGGGCGCAGCCCGACCCGCCCGACGCTAGTCGTCCAGCACCGGCAGCAGCTCCGGCAGGTGCCCGTCCGACGCCATCGCGGCAGCCACCCGCTCCGCCGGCACCTCCCCGTACAGCGTCGTCCGCGGCCGCGCCGTCCGTCCCGCCGCCTCCGCGATGGCGACCAGGTCGCGGACCGAGCGGTACGAGCCGTACGAGGAGCCCGCCATGCGGGAGATGGTCTCCTCCATCAGCGTCCCGCCCAGGTCGTTCGCCCCGGAGCGGAGCATCTCCGCCGCGCCCTCGGCGCCGAGCTTCACCCAGCTGGTCTGGATGTTGGTGATGTGGGGGTGGAGCAGCAGCCGGGCCATGGCCGTGACCGCCCGGTTGTCCCGCATGGTCGGGCCGGGGCGGGAGATGCCCGCCAGGTACACGGGGGCGTTGGTGTGGATGAACGGCAGCGTGACGAACTCCGTGAAGCCGCCCGTCTCCTGCTGGATCTCGACCAGCCGGCGGAAGTGCCCGAGCCAGTGCCGGGGCTGGTCCACGTGCCCGTACATCATCGTGGACGAGGACCGGATCCCCACCTCGTGGGCGGTGCGCACGACGTCGATCCACGTGGCGGCGGGCAGCTTGCCCTTGGTGAGGACCCAGCGGACCTCGTCGTCGAGGATCTCCGCGGCGGTGCCGGGGATGGTGTCGAGCCCGGCCTCCTTCGCAGCGGTCAGCCACTCCCGTACGGACATGCCGGTACGGGTCGCGCCGTTGACGACCTCCATCGGCGAGAAGGCGTGCACGTGCATGCCCGGCACGCGCTCCTTGACCGCCCGCGCGATGTCGAAGTAGGCCGTGCCCGGCAGGTCGGGGTGGATGCCGCCCTGCATGCAGACCTCGACGGCGCCGACGTCCCACGCCTGGGCGGCGCGGTCGGCGACCTGGTCCAGGGAGAGGGTGTACGCGTCGGCGTCGGTGCGCCGCTGGGCGAAGGCGCAGAAGCGGCAGCCGGTGTAGCAGACGTTGGTGAAGTTGATGTTCCGCGTGACGATGTAGGTGACGTCGTCGCCGGCCACGTCCCGGCGCAGGTCGTCGGCGACGCGGCACAGCGCGTCGAGCGCGGGCCCGTCGGCGTGCAGCAGGGCGAGGGCCTGGGGGTCGGTCAGCCGGGTGGGGTCGTCGGCGGCCTGCCGCAGCGCTTCGCGCACGTCGGCGTCGATCCGTTCAGGCGCCATGCCGGGCGCGGCGGCCTCGCGCAGCGCCTCCCAGTCCCCGTACACCTCGTCGAAGTCGTCGCGCCGGTCGGTGGTGCGGCCTTCGGTGTCGATCGCGCGGTGCAGTTCGGTGCGGCCGGAGGGGACGAAGACGTCTTCGGGCTCCTGCCAGGGCAGGCCCTTGACGTCCGCGTGCTCGTTCGCCAGCCCGGTCTCCGGGTCGGCCAGGGCGCGGACGTGGGGCAGCACGCGGGGGTCCAGCCAGGGCTCGCCGCGCCGGACGAACTCGGGGTAGACGGCGAGACGTTCCTGCAGCCGGAAGCCGGCGGCGGCGGAGCGCTCGGCGAGCTCGTCGATCTGCGGCCAGGGGCGCTCGGGGTTGACGTGGTCCGGGGTGACCGGGGAGACGCCGCCCCAGTCGTCGATGCCGGCGCCGATGAGCCGCGCGTACTCGCCCGCCACGAGGTTGGGCGGCGCCTGGAGGCAGGCGGAGGGGCCCATGATGTGCCGGGCCACGGCGATGGTGGCGACCAGGTCGTCCAGTTCGGCGTCGGGCATGCCGCGCATCGCCGTGTCCGGCTTGGCGCGGAAGTTCTGCATGATCAGTTCCTGGATGCCGTGGTACGCGCGGGAGACGCGGCGCAGCGCGAACAGCGACTCGGCGCGCTCCTCGGGCGTCTCGCCGATCCCGATCAGCAGGCCGCTGGTGAACGGCACGGAGCTGCGCCCGGCGTCCTCCAGGACGCGCAGCCGGACGGCGGGTTCCTTGTCCGGGGAGCCGTAGTGCGGGCCGCCCGGCTCGCTCCACAGCCGTTCGGCCGTGGTCTCCAGCATCATGCCCATCGAGGCGGAGACCGGCTTCAGCCGCTGGAAGTCCGTCCAGGTCATGGCGCCCGGGTTGAGGTGCGGGAGCAGGCCCGTCTCCTCCAGGATGCGGATGGAGACGGCACGGACGTAGGCGATGGTGTCGTCGTAGCCCGCCGCCTCCAGCCACTCGCGGGCCTCGGGCCAGCGGTCCTCGGGGCGGTCGCCCAGGGTGATGAGGGCTTCCTTGCAGCCGAGTTCGGCGCCGCGGCGGGCGATGGCCAGGACCTCGTCGGGGGACATGAACATCCCGTGGCCCGCGCGGCGCAGCTTGCCGGGGACGGTGGCGAAGGTGCAGTAGTGGCACTTGTCCCGGCAGAGGCGGGTGAGGGGGATGAAGACGCTCTTCGAGTACGTGATGACGCCGGGGCGCCCGGCGGCCTCCAGCCCCGCGTCCCGCACCCGGGCGGCCGACGCGCACAGGTCCTCCAGGTCCGCGCCGCGGGCCCGGAGGAGCACGGCGGCCTCGGCGACGTCCAGGGCCACGCCGTCCCTGGCGCGCTTGAGGGCGCGCCGCATGGCGTTGGCGGTCGGTGCGGATCCCTGCGGGGGCGGCGGGGTCGAAGTCATTGTCCGAGCATACGAGCGCGGTGCGGGCCGCCCGGGAGGGGTTCGTCCGTCATTCGTGTGCCTCTCGTCACCCCGGGTGAAGGGCCCCTCACGGGAATTCCGGCGCGCCCCTCGCAAGAATCCGGCCTGCCCCTCACAGGAATTCGGCGTGCGCGTCCAGCGCCCGCAGGATCTCCGCCTCCCCCGCCGACGGCAGTCCCACCACGACCTCGGTGAGCCCCAGGTCGGCGAAGTACGCGAGCTTCCCGGCCGACGGGTGCACCGCGTAGGGGACGACCTGCGGCTCGCCCGGCCGCCCGGCCTCCTGCCAGGCCCTGCGCAGCTGAGGGATCGTCTCCTTGAGCCCGCTGCCGCCGACGGGCAGCCAGCCGTCCGCGTACTCCGCGACGTGCGCGAACAGCTTCGGCCCGGCGGCGCCCCCGATCAGGGTGCGCGGGCCCACCAGCGGCGGCACGTCCGGGCCGCGCCGACGCGGCGTCCGCAGCGGCTTGGGATGCGCGAAGCTGGCGCTGACGGACCCGAACTCGCCGCGGTAGCCGGTCGGTTCCTCGGCCCACAACGCCCGCATCAGGGCCATCCGGTCGCGCACCAGATCGCGCCGGGTCTTCCACTCGACGCCGTGGTCGGCCGCCTCCTCCACGTTCCAGCCGAACCCGATGCCCAGCGTCAGCCGGCCGCCGCTGAGGAAGTCGAGCGTCGCCACCTGCTTGGCGAGCGCGATCGGATCCTGCTGGGCCACCAGCAGGACACCCGTGCCGAGCTCGATCCGCTCGGTGACCGCCGCGGCCTGGGCGAGCACCGCCAGCGGGTCCAGGGCCCGGCCGTACTCGTGCGGCAGCGGATCGCCCATGGGCGCCGGCGTCTCCCGGCTGACCGGGATGTGCGTGTGCTGGGGCACGTACAGCCCGTCGAAGCCCCGCTGCTCCAGCTCGCTCGCGAGCCGGACCGGGCTGATCGTCTCGTCGGTGAGGAAGACCGTGGTTGCGATCCGCACGGGGCGGCACCTCCTTCGCGTCCTTCGCGTTCTGCGCGACCTGCGGGGAACGGGCTCACGGTAAGCCCAAACGGGCCCCATGAGCCCTCGGCGGGGCGGTGCCGCCATACGAATGTCGCAATCGCGGGGCTTCCTGTACCCCTGCGCGCCACGGAGGCGTACAACAGTGCTCCCGAAGCCCCCCTTCCACGGAAGGACAGCGATGAAGCGGATGGACCGACGCACGGTGCTCACGGCTGTCGCGGGCGCGACCGCCGCGCTTACGCTCGATACCGTGACGTTCGCGAGCGCAGGGGACGGCCCCGAGGGCGGCGGCCGGACCGTCACCCGCAAGGTCTCCGGACGGCTCCCGGCCGGAGCGCCCGACTACGTCTACCTGCCCGTGGACGTGCCGCCCGGCGTGCGCGAGATCGCCGTCTCGTACACGTACGACAGACCGTCCGTGCCCGCCGGCACCCAGGGCAACACGTGCGACATCGGCATCTTCGACGAGCGCGGCACGGAGCTGGGCGGCGCGGGCTTCCGCGGCTGGTCCGGGGGCGCCCGGACCGAGTTCGCGATCGCCGCCGAACGGGCCACGCCCGGCTACCTGGCCGGCCCCGTGCGGCCCGGCACCTGGCACGTCGTCCTCGGCCCGTACACGGTGGCGCCGCAGGGCCTGGCGTACGAGGTGACGGTGACGCTGCGGTACGGGACGCCGCCGCCCGGGGCCGCCCCGCGCCCGGTGTACCCGCCGCAGCGGGCCCGGGGCCGCGGCCGCGCCTGGTACCGGGGCGACAACCACCTGCACAGCGTCCACTCCGACGGCAAGCGCACCCCCGCCGAGATCGCCGCCGCGGCGCGGGCGGCCGGCCTGGACTGGATCACGACGACCGAGCACAACACGACGTCGTCGCACGGGGCGTGGGAAGGCCTGTGGGGCGACGACCTCCTCATCCTGACCGGAGAAGAGGTCACCACCCGCAACGGCCACGTGGTCGCCCTCGGCACGGACCCCGGCGTCTTCGTCGACTGGCGCTACCGCGCCCGCGACGCCGCCTTCGGCCGCTTCGCCCGCACCATCCACCGCGCGGGCGGCCTGGTCGTCCCCGCCCACCCGTACGCGACCTGCGTCGGCTGCAACTGGAAGTTCGGCTACGAGGACGCCGACGCGGTGGAGGTCTGGAACGGCCCGTACACCCCGGACGACGAGATGGCGATCGCGGCGTGGGACGCGTCCCTCGTCGCCGCAGTACGCGAAGGCGGCCGCCGCTGGCTCCCGGCCATGGGCAACAGCGACGCCCACCGCGAGCCCCAGGTGGTGGGCATGCCCCAGACGGTCGTCCACGCGGACACCCTGTCCCGCGACGCCCTCCTGACCGCCCTCCGCGCGGGCCGCAGCTGGATCGCGGAGTCCTCGGCGGTGAACCTGACCTTCACAGCGACAGGCGGCCGCGGCCACCACGCCGGCATCGGCGAACGCCTCCCGGTCGCCGCGGATGCACCGGTGACGATCCGCCTGAAGGTATCGGGGGCACCGGAGGGCTGCACGGCGACCTTCATCACGGACCAGGGCCGCCTGCACGAGACGCCACTGCCTACTTCCGGTGCGGGGACGGTCGAGTGGCACACGACGCCCTCGCACGCGGCGTACGTACGGGCGGAGGTGCGGAGAGCGGCGGCGGGAGGCTCGGGGGTGCCGGGGGCGATGGTGGCGCTGACGAATCCGGTGTTCCTGGGAGAGCCGACCTAGATCGAACGCGAGTCGCACAAGAAAGTCCCGATCAACCTTCCGTGCTATCGGGCGACTTGGTGGGATTCGCGGTTATAGAGTCCCTCTCAGCGCTTCGAGAGCGCCCCCCTTCAAGAGGTCCCGACATCGGGGCTCTCGCCCAGGGTGTCCCGGTCCGGGCTCCCTCCGGCGCGGTCACCGGATTCTGGCCGCATCCCGATGAAGGGGGGCGCCAGTGGGGCGCCACCGTAAGAAGCCTCTGCACGAGCGAATCGCGGCCGTGGTTCGCGAGCTGTGGAGGTGGTGCGCCAAAAGGTGACCGCTGGACGGTGACCGGCAGTCCTCACACAGACTGAGGGCTGACGGTCAAACCACCGTCCCTACGGTTGGCCCTCGCCCGGGTATCCGGCCCGTGGCGGGGGCCTCTTCGTGCCGATCCCTAAGCTACCCAGGGATCGCGTCGCACGCGAGCCCTTCCGCGAGTGGGCGAGCGGCGAGTTCCTCATACGCCGCCGTGAAACGAGTGTCAGCCTGAGCGAGCGTTCACCCCTAGGGGCGGTTTATGGGTAGTGCTCATGTCCCGGTGCAAGCCATCTCCCCACTGAATGCGCGCAGGGAGAGGGGACCGTCTTGCCTGATCGTCTGCCCAGAGTTCTGACCCTCGTCGCCTTCCTGGTGGGCGTGGGGGTGATCACCGGCGCCGCGATGGCGCCGACGGCGCCGTTCGACACCATGGCGACGTCCATCAGAATCGCCAAGACCGTCGACCGGACGACGGCACACCCCGGGGACACGGTCACCTACACCGTGACGGTGACCAACACCGGCACGACCGCGATCGACGGCGCGGCGATCTCCGACGACCTGTCGGACGTGATGGACGACGCGACGTTCGCCTCCGCCACCTCCGACCGAGGCAGGACCTCGTACGCGTCCCGCACTCTCCAGTGGCAGGGCGACCTGACCTCCGGCGCCAAGGCGACGATCAGCTACTCGGTGCGGGTGGCCAACCCGCCGACGGGCGACGACCACTTGGACAACCGGATCACCTCCACGACGGCGGGCAACAACTGCCCTTCGGGCAACACGGACGCGGCCTGCGCGGCCAGCACGCCGGTCTCATCGACGTAGGCAGGTACAGCCCGGTAGGGGGCTGAGCGCGGGCGGCCCGCCGGTGTGGGGAACGGGGACGGGTACGGGCCCCGGCCCCGTTCCGGCGCCCGCCGGGGTCGGGCCCGGCCGCCGGGCCGGTACGGGCCGACGCCACCATACGCGCAGGCGTCTCCAGGCCCCCTTCACCGCAGCCCCTCCTGAAGCCGGAGGAGATCCCTGGCCACCAGCCCCAGCCCCCTGGCGAAGGTGATCGCCGAGGCGTAGCCGTCTCCGGGCCCGAGCCCGAGGCGGTGGCGGGCCTCCGCGGCCGTGGCCAGGACCTCCACACGGACGGGATCGTCCACGGGCCTGCCCTGCACGGCGCCCTCGACGGCGGGCACGACGGCTTCGATGCAGGCGCGGAGCCGGTCGGCCAGTTCGGCCACGCGACTGGGGGCGGGGAGCCAGCGGTCCATGGCGATGGCGTCGCGGATCACGGAGTCGAGGACGGTTCCCCCGGCGGGCGGGAGTGCGTAGGTGAGTCCTCCACCGGTGTGGGCGGTGCGGGGGAATGGAGGCATGGTCCGGCTCCTTTGCGAGCGTGTGGGGGCTGGCCGAACTACGGTCCCGCAGCGGCGTGTTCACTCACAAGCATCCTCAAGGTTCTTAGAAGAATTGGCATATGCCTAAGCCTGGGCATGGCTTGCACAGCAGCGGACAGGGGGTGGAAGACTGCCAACAGACCTGCCCTCGCGGACAACTGGGGCTTGTCGTGAACCAGCATGCGCGCGCCCTCGGGGTACAGAGGCGCAGCACGGGGTACAGCACCGGGAGGGCTCAAAGTGGCAGCACGACGCGGTCCGACGTTCCGTCGGAGGGAGCTGGGCAAGGAGCTCCGCCGCCTCCGAGAGAGGAAGGGGTACAGCGCAAAGGATGCCGCCGAGGCCATCGAGAGCTCACACACCAAGATCCATAGGGTCGAGTCCGGACACAATCAGCTCCCACGCGTCCGCGATCTGGAAGACCTGCTCGATCTGTACGGCGTCAACGACCGCGGCGACCGTGAGCACCTGCTGGCACTTCACCGGGACTCGCTCAGCGCCGACTGGTACAGGCCGTATCAGAACTTCATGCCTTCAGGTGCCCTGCTATACGTGGGACTGGAGTCCGATGCCGTCACCATGCGCGCTTGGAATTCGCATCTGGTCTTCGGACTCCTGCAGACCGAGAACTACACCCGGGCGCTGTTCATGACAGCGAAGCTGGTTGACGAGAGGACAACCGAGTTCGTCGAGAAGAACGTCGCCCTCCGCATGGAGCGCAAAGCGATCGTGCACGGCGACAATCCGATTGAGCTGCGCGTGATCCTCGATGAGGCGGCGCTCCGGCGCATGGTCGGCGGCCCCGACATCATGCGTGAGCAGTACGAGGAGATCGAGCGGGTAGCCGCACTCGACCACGTGACCGTTCAGATCCTCCCGCAAGACCTTGCAACGTACCGGTCCGGAGCGAACTTCGTGCTCCTCGACTTCGACTCCGAGCTCGATCCCGTGGTCATGGAGGACGGCCCCCAAGTCATGACGGTATCCGACAAGCCACGCGAGGTCTGGGCCTACACCCGGAGGTTCGACGCGATGCGTGAGGGCGCCCTGGCACCGGTGACGACACCCGAGTTCCTCCACAGACTGGCGAAAGAAATCGATGACGAGTAACAGCTACCTCAACGCTCTCGACATAGCCCGCGAATCATCCTGGTTCAAGTCCTCGCACAGCGGTGACAACACCGGCGCCGGCTGCATATCGGTCGCGGCGCTAGCCACCCACATCGCCGTCCGCGACTCCAAACAACACAACGGCCCCGCCTTCATAACCCCGGCCGTGGCCTGGACCGCGTTCATCCATGAGGTGCGGTCCGGGCGCTGGCCGGCGTAGGGCCGAAGCGAGGGGCTCACCCGCGACCGGCCAGGTACTGCTCGAAGGTGACCTTGCCGATCGCCCGGTCCGGGGCGAGGAGGCCGCCCGCGCGCAGGGTGCGGGCGATCTTTCCCGGGAGTCGGAGCGGCACGACGCGTCGGTGCAGGCCCATCGCCCGGAGCGTGGCGGCAGCCAAGTCGCGGGCGTCCCGGACCTCGGGGCCCGCCATGTCGGGCACGCGGCCTGTCGGGGCGCCCTGGACGAGTTCCGCCAGGCGGTCGGCGACCTCCGTGACTTCGACGGGCTGGACACGTACGCCGCTCAGCGTCAGTACGACCGGCAGCCGGCGCTGCACCGCGGTCATGGTTGCCACCAGGTCGTGGAACTGCGTCGTGCGCAGGATGGTCCACGGCAGTCCCGACTCCCGGACGATCCGCTCCGCCGCCCGCTTCGAGCGGTAGTACGGGAGCGGCACGTCGTCGATGCCGACGATCGAGATGTAGACGAGGTGCGGGCCCTGACTCCCGGACCGCCGCGCGGCTTCGGCCAGCCGCCGGGTCGTCGCCACGTCGTTGCGGGCGTTGGTCGCGCAGTGCACCACGGCCCGCACGTCCGCCAGGGCGGCATCGAGGCCCGTGCCCTTGGCGAGGTCGCAGACCGCCCACTCGTACGGTCGATCGTCGCCCGTAGGCCGCGGCCGGCGGCTCATCACCCGCACGGGCAGGCCGTCGGCGAGCAGCCGCGCGACGACGGCACGGCCGAGGGTGCCGGTGCCTCCGGTCACCAGGATCGGCTTGTTCATGGTCGGCATCCCTCCGTTGGTCAGTGGTGCTGTCACGGATAAGGACACGTCCGAGGTCCCGAATGTGACATGCCGCCGCGAGGTGTGTCCCGACTCGGGTCAGAACAGGCCGGCAGCAGGGGGAGGGGTGGGGGGCGCGGGTTCGGTTGGTCGGCTGTGCGGCCGGTGGGAGGCTGGCCGCCGTACTCGCGCCGTCACGGATGCGGGCGCGTGAGGAGACCGGTCCCTCCGGCCGTGGCTGAGGGGGAGCTGGCTGCTGCCGCGATGTGGCTGAGGCCGGTGGGGGCGCTTCGCTCAGCTCGCGTCCGTTGTGGTTGCGCGGGCGGGTGCGGGCTGGTGGGGGTGATGGCTCGATGAGGGGACGGAAATCCACCGGCCCGGCGTGCAACAGCGGGCGGATAAGTGGCCCGGAATGGCAGCCGAGCACCTCAGCTGCACCACGAGGATGCCCCTGTCACAGACGGGCCCCCTCAGGGACGGCCAGCCGCCCACGGCGGCGGATAAGCGGGCCGAGTCGCAGACTGCAGGCCACCTCCAGCCCCACCGGGCCTCTCCTGTCACAGGAGCCCACATTCGAGGGCAGTTGGCCGCCGCCGCGGCGGATAAGCGGGCCCGCTCGCAGGCCGCAAGCCACCCGCAGCCCCACCACACGCCCTACGCCACAGGAACCACAGCCCAGGGACACCCGCCCGCCCAGCCACGACGGTGGCGAGCCGAGCGAAGCGCCCACGACGGGCCCAGCCACATCGCGGCAGCAGCCCGCTCCCCCTCAGCCACAGACGGAGCGTCCGGTCTCCTCACGCAGCCGCATCCGCGACGGCACGAGTACGGCGCCCAACACCCCACCGGCCGCACAGCCAACGAACCGGACCCGCACCCCCCACCCCTCCCCCCGCTGCCAGCCTGTTCTAACCCGCACACAACCCACGGAACTCAACCACCCGCTCAACCACCCCCACAGCCCCCGCTCAGCCCC
>NZ_JANIID010000025.1:0-134467 GCF_024519335.1 Streptomyces telluris | reverse complement strand
TGATCGCCGGTCCGCGGAGGACCGAAAAACCATCGCAGGGGCGGTGGCACCCACATCACGGGGTGCCCCGCCCCTGAGGCGTGTGTCCATCGCACGCATCCCTCAACCACGTGTGTTCGTCAGGTGGTTGGCGGGCCGCACCCGTAGGGGGTCAATGCCGGGGACGCGGTCACGGAGGAGGATGAACATACAGGCCATTGGTAGTGCCAGCAGTTTTTCCTACGCAAGACTCTTCCTTGCCAGAGCTTTTACCTGGCTTACTTCCCCCTTCCACCTTTTGGAGAAGCTATGAGCATCCGCAACGCCGCCGCCGTGACCGCTCTCGCCGCCGCTGCCCTCGGCGCCGGCGCCGCCACGGCGAGCGCCCACGGCCAGGCCGTCGGCAGCACGGAGAACTCCCCGGGCGTGGCCGCCGGGAACGTGGTGCAGGTCGCCCCGCGTGTCTCCCCGAACGTCGGTGGCAACGTGGTCTCCGTGGTCGGTGTCGGCAACCTCAGCCACGGCAACACCCTGATCAACAAGTAAGCCCCGGTTCCAGCCGCCGAGGGCCACAGGGATCACCACACCTGTGGCAGGCCGCGCGTCCTTCGACTTCCCGTCGGGCGCGCGGCCTTTCTCTGCTCCCGTCAACGGATACGGCGACTTCTGTTGCCTGGAAGGTGCTACTTCCGTCTGCCGGATGACGCGCGCTGAATACTTTGGTTGACCTTCCATACCCGTTCGGTCTGATGACCTCTCGCCTCAACCTGCGGGACGATCAGGGTCGTTGCAGCGTCTCTCGCCGAAGCGGCGCGGAGACCGCGCAGGAACGAGGGGCGGAGGGCCGGGCATGAGGCGTAGCAGGGACGGCAAACAGCGCGTGGCGGCGAGAGCGATCGCGGGGGTGGGTGCGGTCACCGCACTGCTGGTCGGCGGGCCTGTGTCGAACGCGCTCGCGCGGCCGGAGTCCGCCGCGATCGCGGCGCAGCCGGGGCGGGCCGGGGCGGACACGCGCGCCGAGGTGCAGAGGGCACTGGACGCCATGGTGAGGGCCGGTGCTCCCGGTGTCCTGGCGCGGGTCGACGACAGCACGGGCTCCTGGACCGTCACCAGCGGCGTCGCCGACCTGCGGACGGGACGTGAGGTCCCGCACGACGCGCAGTTCCGTATCGCGAGCCTCACCAAGGGGGTGGTGGCGACCACGGTGATGCGGCTGGCCGAGGCCGGCCGACTGGAGCTCGACCGCCCGGTCGGGGACCGGCTGCCCGGAGTGGTCAGCGGGGCCGACCGCATCACCGTCCGCCAGTTGCTGAACCACACCGGTGGGCTGGCCGACTACATCGAGCACGAGGAGTTCAACGACCCGGCGGTCTACGGCAAGCGCACGTACCGGCCGGAACAGCTCGTGGCCCTGGCGAACGGCCTGGGCGCGAAGCACGAGCCCGGACTGCCCTTCACGTACTCCAACACCGGATACTTCGTGCTCGGCATGTTGATCGAGAAGGTCACCGGGCACCAGCTCGCGGACGAACTGCGAAACCAGGTGCTGGAGCCCGCCGGCATGACCCGGACGTTCCTGCCGCTGACCGAGCCGGAGCTGGAGGGGCCGCACGCCACCGGCTACTACCTGCCCAAGGGCATCGATCCGGAAGCACCGGGGGCGTTGCGGCCGATCACGGAGATCAACCCCTCCTTCGCCTGGGCCGCCTACGGGCTGGTGTCGGACGCCCGGGACGTCAACCGCTTCTACCAGGCCCTCTTCGGCGGCCGGCTGGTCCGGCCGGCGTCGCTGGAGCAGATGCGCACGGGTGTGGCCACGCAGCAGGCCCCGGTCTTCCCGCACTACGGCCTCGGCCTGGAGTCGGCCGGACTGACCTGCGGCGAGATGTGGGGCGGGACCGGTTCGATCCCCGGCTACGAGACTTTCGCCTTCGCCGACCGCGACGGGGAGCGCCGGATGACCCTCTCGATCAATGTCCAGCGCAACGACCCAGGGGTGGAGGACATCGTCTACGCCGGAATGGACGCCCTCAACCAGTACTTCTGCGGCAGCCCTTACCGGCCGATGCCCCGGTAGGGAATCAATTGGTGATGGTGGTGCAGGGAAGTCCTACGCTGGCGTCGCCGCGGAACCCTTCCGCACAGAGACGGGTGCCCGGCGGGAAGTGACGCTGGGGGTACGCCTGGTCCCGGTACGTCCTGAACTTCGCGACGTCCTCGGTCTTGGTGCCGGCGCTCCAGCCGTTGGTGGTCCACACGCGGGCACGGATGCGGTTCGGCTGATTGGTGTTGGTGACGGACACCTCGACCCGGCCCAGGTAGTTGCCCGTGTCATAGGTCTGGATGCAGACCGAGTGGTTGCACCACTTGCCCGCAGCCGCTGCAGGCGGTCCTGCGGCGATGACGCAACCCAGCGCCGCAGCCATGGCGCCGATTCCAGAGAGGATCTTCTTGGTGATGCCGTGCATGGGGCGTGGCCTCCAGTGTTCGTCGATCGCGTCGTCGCTCCTGGTGTCAGTGTGATAGCTGATAGTCAGCCCAGGCGGCCTCTGCCGCTCCGTTCACCCGAACCGGGCGGCCGGCGCCCCCTATGCGTCCGCTGCACTCCATCGAGTGGAGTCCGCACTCGCACGGGCTATTGCAGGCCCGCCCTGACTCCGGATCAGGGCTTCCCTTCCGAGGATGGGTCCATGTCACTCCCTCCTCTGCATCCCCTGCGCTCTCTGGCCCGCCGCATCGTTCCCGTCGCGCTGGCCGCACACGCCGTGCTGGTCGTTGCTCAGCCGGCCCCGGCTCAGCCCGCGTCCGCGCCGCACACGACCGCCGCTTGTACACCGGCCGGCTGCGGATCGGTGGTCGTCGCTCCTCTGTCCCAGGCGGCTCCGGACCACGGCCCCTGCACCAGCCCGGAACCGGTCGTGTGCATGATCCGGAAGGAGACGCCGCAGGAGCGCAAGGTCGCTCGCAAGCAGCGGGTGCGGTATCACCAGCTGCTGAAGAACATGGAGCGCAAGGCATGCGCCATGCGCGCCCGGGGAAGCTCGGAGGAAAACATCGCCCGCACCTTGGTGAAGATGCGCAACGACGCCAAGGACATCGTCCGTGCGGGCATGACGCCGGAGCAGGTCGCGGAGCTGGAGGCGCGCAACCAGAAGAAGTACGGCAACCCTCTCGGTCCGACAGCGGAACAGCTGCACACCAAGTACGGCTCCTGGGAGAAGGTGAGCGAAGCCGCCACCCGCTCGAGCGAGGTCGTGGACCACGAACTCGGCCTGGAGTTCCGCCACTGTTCCTGTGACGTCCTCCGGGCAGCGTGACCCGCGTCAGCCCCGAAGACGTTCCTGCAGGGCGCAGGCCGATTCCCAGCGGTACACACACTCACCGCTCTCGGAGCAGCAGTTGCGCGGCCACCGCCGCCCCGTCGGTGCGGATCGTGCCGGCCACGGAGGCCGCTCGTGCCCGGGTCCCGGGGCTCAGGGCCGTCGTGAGCGCGGCCGACAGGGACACGAAGGTCGGAGCCGGGCCGTGGTGTGCCGCGCCGATGCCCAGGTCGGCCACCCGGCCCGCCCAGTAGGGCTGGTCCGCCGCCTGGGGCACCACCACTTGAGGCGCACCGGCCCGGGTGGCCGTTGCCGTGGTCCCCGCCCCGCCGTGGTGCACGACGGCGGCCACCCGGCCGAAAAGCGCCTGATGGTTGACCTCGCCGACGGCCAAGCAGTCGTCCCGGTCGTCGGTCAGGGTCAGGCCGGCCCAGCCGCGCCTGACGAGTGCGCGGCGGCCCTGCGCCCGGATCGCGTCGACGGCCACTTGGGCGACGTCCGCCGCTGCGTGCATGGGCATGCTGCCGAAGCCCACGTACACCGGTGGAGACCCGGCCTCCAGGAAGGCCGTCAACCCGGCCGGGAGCGGGCGGGGATCGGGTGTGGTCCATGCGCCGGTCTGGACGACGTCGAGCTCCGGCGTCGGCCGCCACGGGTCGAGGACCGGGTCCGTCGCCAGCCACGGCCGGTCGCCGACGACGTAGGCGCGGACGTCGTCCACCGGGGGCAGGCCGATCGTCGCCCGGTTCGAGTTGAGCGCGTCGCCGAACAGGGCGTTGATGCTCTCGGCGTCCAGGTCCCACAGCTCCCGGTTGTCGGTCACGTCCGGTGGGAACGGCCGTCCCGGATACGCCATCGGCGGGTGGTGCGGCGACGGCAGGTCGAGCTGCTGGAACGTGACGGACACGGAGCGGATGCCCAGCTTCTCGGCTACCGACAGCGCACCGGCCGCGGTCGGCAACATGCCGGTCGCCACCAGCACGTCGCACCCCTCGGCCGCCGCGGGGATGACGTCGAACTGGGTGGCGATCAGCTCAGCCGCGTACCGGGGCAGGGACGACGGCGGCGGCGCGGCCGCCGTCAGCTCGCGCGCCGACGGGCCGACGGGCACCACCGGTACGCCGGCACCGGCCAGCCGCTCCGCGAACTCCTCGTCCGGCGGCGCGCACACCCGCACCTCGGCGCCGAGCGCCCGCAATTGCACTGCGAGTCCCACCAGCGGTTCGACGTCCCCGCGCGACCCGTACGTCGACAACAGCACACGCATTTCACGACTCCCCTTCCGCGAATTCCGGCTCGGCCGGTGATTCTGCGGCACGACCGGGGCCTTGCCGCAAGGCCCCCGGTGCGCTATACGGTGAGAGTGGAAAGGAGTGCGTGAATACCTCCTTTCCTTTTTGCTGTCCGCTGTAGACGGACGGCTTCCCACGGGCAACCACCTCTCGAACGTCGTCGAGAACGCTTCCCCGAATGGCTCTTCCTGGGGCGGAGGTGTAGAGCGGCACCTACCGGGTGAACCAGCGCCTGACGAACACAGGCCGGCATCTACCCGGGACGGCTCGACGCCGTCCGGGCCACCGGCTTCGGCCGCCTGATCATGCTCTGCCACCCCGGCACCGACGACATCGAGCGCCTCCTGGCCCCGGCGCGGTGCACGCTGGCCGCGTGGGCGCTGGACGACCACTACTGCGACGACCCCGGGCTCGGAGCCGCACCCGCACTCGCCGGAGCCCGACCGGCGATCGCCGCCGCCACCGTGGACGGCCTCTACCATCACCCCTACGGCATCGGTCCTTACGACCCCGGCGTCCTCGAAGGCCCCGCATCCGCCGACCGCGACCAGCGGATCGTCGACGAGCTGCACCGGCTCGAGAGCGCCCAGGCCGACCTGTTCCTGGACCACCCAGGCCCCCTCCCGGCGGACGCCCGGGTCCTGGACGCCGGCTCCGGCCGCGGCGGGACCGGCTTCATGGCCCACCGGCGCTTCGGCTGCCGGGTCGACGGCGTGACCATATCCGAATACCAGGCCGGCTTCGCCAACGAGCAGGCCGAGGAGCGGGGCGTCGCCGACCGCGCCTGATGAGGGGGACGGTGCTGAGCCGTTCCACCAGGGGACGCCTGCCTCAGGTGGTGGCGAACCACGCTTCGGCAAGCGACGGAAGCGTGCCCTCGGCAGGCACGCCCAGTTCTCGCATGTACCAAGGGAGGTTGCTGTACACGTGCAGCAGCGTGTAGGCGAGCAGCACGTCCGGCTCGAAGGCGCTGCCGTACGCCTCGGTGAGCCGGGCCAGCAGCTTCGGGTCGCCACGGGTCACGAACAAGCCGACACCGACGAAGTCGTACGCGCGGTCACCGATCATGGCCGGTTCGAAGTCGAAGAGCCCGGTCAGATGCCACCCGCCGGGATCGACGAGGAGATGCTGCCGCATGACCTCTGTGTGGAGGAGCGAGCGCCGCGGGGTCCGGGGGAGGGGGACCGAGGCCAGGAAGCCGGGGATCTGCTCCAGCCAGTGATCCGGCAACCCGCGCGTGCGCTGCCGCTCCACGGCGCCGGCGCGCTGCCCGTCCAGGAAGCTTCCCCAGTCCCCGGGGCCCAGGACGTCTTCGAGGGGGCCGGGATCGAGGGAGTGGAGGACGGCAAGGGCCTCGCCGGTCCCGGTCACGAGCCGTTCGCGGTCGGCCTGCGGGATGCCGTCCCAGGCGTGGGCCAGGTTCCGGCCGGGGAGCCGGGACATCAGCACGTACTGCCAGCCGTTCTCGTACGGGCCGAAGTCGCGCACCTGCGGCGTCGCCACCGGCAGCCGCCCCTGGAGATACGACAGGACGCGGCCTTCGGTGATTCCGTCCTCCGCAGCCGCTCCGGGAAACAGCTTGAGGACGTGCTCCTCGCCCACCGCGTAGACCGGCTGGGACCCGTCGGGAAAGCGGGCGAGGGGCTCCCCGGCCAGGCCGAGGCGAGCGCACAAGTCCTCGGCTCCCGGCCGCATCACCGTTTCGTCGGGGACGACGACGTCCCACTCTTCATCTGTGTCCACGGGCGGAAGCATGAGCGAACCGTAGAAGCCCGCTTTCCGGCCTGCAACCGGGTTTTGCCGCTACGCGCTCGGCCGGACCCGTAGCCGGTAGGGGCCCAGCTCCCAGTGCCAGTCGTTGCGCAGGATCAGCGCCGCGAGGTCGAGGGAGGTGAAGGGGACGCCGCGCGCGATGTCCCGTACGTCCGGCCAGGTCAGGTCCCTGGAGGCCAGAGCCGCACCGAGGCGGCGCTCCAGCTCCGGGTCGGCCGGGTGCCCCGCGAGATCCGTGCGCGTGCGGGCGCCGTCGGTGACCAGGAGACCCCACCCCTTGCGACGGCACAGCCCGGCCGCGGCGCGGTGCTTGGCCTGGTTGATCGCGAGCGGGATGTCACCCTGCGGCTTGGCCTCGATGAGGACGGCGCGGCCGTCGGTGGTGACGGCCAGGAAGTCGGGGTAGTACGAGCGCCGCCGCCCGGCATGGGTGTAGCCGAGGGCGAGGGGCTGCTCCTGGAAGTAGGCGACCTGGTCGGCGTGGTCCAGGAGCTGGACGACCCGCAGTTCGGTCACCGACTCGTACTGCACTTCGCGCCTCAGCTTGCGGCTGAACCAGACGCCGGAGTGCTCGCGCTGCTGCACGCTGCGCCGGGCCACCAGCTCCTCCCGGGCTGGGGCCGGACCGGGAGCGCCGAACCAGTCGGCCGCCGCGACCTGCGCCGCCCACCGGCGCGAAGCGCGCTCCCGGCGTTCGGTCGTCCTCTGCTGCTTCCGTTCCTCCTTGTGCCGCTCGGCAAGCGCCGAGACGGCCTCCTTGAGGAGACTCCGGGCCCGTTCGTCGCCGTACCCGGCGAGACGGGCCAGCACCAGGCCGCCGGGGTTCAGCGGCACGCCGGGCAGCGCCACCTCGACGACGGCCGGCAACCGCGCCGCGACAGGAGCGCCGTGCGCGCGTTCCGGGCCGAGGAGGTCGCCCAAGGCCTCGCGCAGGGCGACGGTGGCCGGCTCACGGTTGCCGAGCATGCGGGTGATGCCACGGGCCTGCAGCTGGCTGATGCGCTGCGGCGTCAGGGAGAACTCCTGCCCGATGGCCTGCTGGGTGGACGGCTCATGGCCCGCCAACCCCAGCCGGCGGCACAGCACGGCGTGGGCCCGTGCGTGACGCAGCTCGTCCACGGCCGCGGCCACCAGGTCCCGCAGCACGGTCGCCGTGCCGGCGCTGTCACCGGCCACGGCTTCCCAGGACAGGTCGGTGGTCGCATAGCCCGGGCAGACGGTGTCCAGCAGCCAGCCCTCCAGGAGGAGGCGGCCGTCCGCCCGCCACAACCGCTCGGCGACCGGCCGCAGCGCCTCGACCGGGAAGGCGCCCAGGGCTTTGAGCGGCTTCCTGGCCAGGAACTCGGCGCGCCGTTCGGGCGACAGGCGATGCCCGGTCACCTCCTGCCAGACGTCGGCGATCGCACCCGGCTCGCTGACCAGCGGCCGCTCCCGCTTCCCTCGCCGGCCCGCCGCCTCCCGCTCCCTCCTGGCGGCCGTGCGCGCCCGTCGGTTCTCCGCGAATTGCGCCTGCCAGTCGTAAGCCCCCGAAGCAAGCCGTTCGGTCAGCCACGCGACGGCCGCCTCACCATCGGCCGCCTCGTCCGCCGGAACCAGTTGCCTGGCTGCCGAGCGGATGGCGGTGATGCTGCGCTGATGCCGGCCCGCCAACTCCTCGACGCTCAGCCCTCCGGCGATGCCGTCGACGAGTTGCCCGTACTCCTCGGGACTCCAGCTGCTGCCCCTGCGCTCCGGCACGGTTATGCCGCCCACGTCGTCCTTCACCTGCAAGCCCCCACTTCGCACGCGAATTGCCGGCCATGAAGTGATGGCCTGCGTACGGGAGTATGTCCGATGCGTGTTCGCGGAGGCGGGGAGGCAGCAGTGGCCTCTCACTTCAGGTCACTTCATGTCACTTCAGGGCGATCTCGGCGACCTTGGAGCGGACGTAGGCGCGAGCCGTGACCGGAGGGTGGGATACCCGGCCGATCGGGGCGGGGAGCGACTCGACGACGGTGTGCGGGTCGCAGTCGTAGAAGTAGACCAGGGACATCAGCTCCTCGGACGGGGCGTCGGCGGGCGGGGCCAGTACGCGGTGGCGGCCGGAGCGCCAGCGGTCTCCGGTCCAGCGGGCCATCAGGTCGCCGATGTTGACGGTGAGCGCCTCGGGGTCGTACGGGGCGTCCTGCCAGCCTTCGTCCTCGGTGTGGATCTGCAGACCGCCCTTGCCGGGCTGCCGGTCGAGGACGGTGACCGTGCCGAAGTCGGTGTGCGGGCCGACACGGAACTGACCCGGCCGCGGCGTTCCCGCCGTGGTGATGGCGGGATACCAGTTGAGGGTCAGGGTCCAGTCGGGGCGGTTGGTGTGCCGGGTGAAGAAGTCGAGCGGCCGGCGCAGGGCCGCCGCCAGGAGTTCGAGCAGTTCGTCGGCGAGCGCTTGCATGGAGCGTACGTACCGCGCGAGGAGGGGCCGCAGCGCCGGGTGCCGGGACGGCCAGGCCGCCGGCAGGAGCAATCCGGCCTCGGGTCCTGGGCGGTCAGCCGTGGCGTCGTACGGGCCGGGGGCCGTCGACCAGGTTTCCACCAGGTCGGGCGGCGTGATCAGACCTTCCGCCCGGCCGGTGGCCACCGCTCCCGGACCGCTCCAGCCGTACCGGCCGCTCTGCGCCAGGAACGGCAGCTTGACGTCGGCCGGCTGGTGGAAGAAGGCGCGGGCCGTGGCGCGGATCGCGGCAGGCAGACCGGGGTCGACGCCGTGGCCGGTGACGAGCAGGAAGCCCGCTCGCTCAAGTGCGCGGTCGACAGCGGTGGCGAGACGGTCGCGGCTCCGGCGGTCGCCGGTCCGCCACTGGGAGAGGTCGATCGTGGGAATCGCGGAAGCACTCATGCTGCTCTCCTCCTCATGCTCATTGTCCTGCCGCGTCCGGGGTGGTGAAGCGGCCCGGTCATGGTCGTCCGAGGGGCGGGCCCCACCCAGCCGTTCACCGGGAAGCGGGAGGAACAGGCGATTCCGGCCGGTGAGGCGGGAGAATGCGGCAGGCTGCGGGCCGGTCGGGACCCGGGCCGTTTATCGTCGGGTCCTGTCGTGGAGACCATGAGATGGCGTGAAGCACGGGAGGGGAGCCCACGGTGACGGGATCGGGACCGGGATCGGGATCGGGATCGGGATCGGGTGCCTTCGACACCTTGGAGCTAGGGCTGTTACAGGCCCTCCAACTCGACGGACGGGCGGCCCTGAGCCGCATCGCGCGCAGCCTGGGCGCCTCGGAACGCACGCTGGCCCGCCGCTACAGCCGGCTGTGCACGCTGGGCCTCCGTGTCGTCGGCCAGCTCGTTCCGGCACGGCTGGGCATGACCCGTTGGCTGCTGCGCCTCCACTGCGCTCCCGGCTCCGCGGGCTCCGTCGCCCGGGCCCTGGCCCGCCGGCCCGACACCAGCTGGATCTCGCTGGCCTCCGGGG
Organism: Streptomyces telluris; assembly: GCF_024519335.1. Classification (NCBI taxonomy): domain Bacteria; kingdom Bacillati; phylum Actinomycetota; class Actinomycetes; order Kitasatosporales; family Streptomycetaceae; genus Streptomyces; species Streptomyces telluris. The sequence continues at coordinate 124,664 of NZ_JANIID010000025.1, read as the reverse complement.
GCAGCGAGCTGTACTGCGCCCTCACCACCTCCACGCAGCACGAGCGGGACAAGCTCCTCCTGGAGAAGCTGCCCCGCACCCCCGGCCTGACGAGCGTCGACGCACACTGCCTGCTACGTGTCTTCACCGGCATCACCAGTACGTGGTACGCCAGCGGCATCCCGTTCGGCCCGGCCCGTAGGGACGAGGAGAATGGCGCCCCGCTGCCGGCCCCGGAGTTCCGCGAGCCTCCGGGGCCCCTGTCCCTGGACGCCACCGACCGCGCCCTCCTCGCCGAGCTGGCCAAGGACGGCCGGGCAGCCCTGCCCGAGCTCGCGGCCGCCACCGGCCGCTCGCCCTCCAGCGTCCAACGCCGCCTCGAACACCTCAAAGCCCAGGGGGCACTGGGCTTCTCCGTGGACTTCGCCCCCCGGCACCTGGGCTACGACCTGATGACCCACCTCTGGCTACGGGTGGCTCCCGGAGAAGTCTCGGCCGTCGGCCGCGCCCTGGCCGCCCACCCCGAAATCGCTTTCGCGGCCGCCACCACGGGCCCGCACAACCTCGTGGCCAGCGGAGTCTTCCGAGGCGACCACGACCTCCACCACTACCTCGACCAACGTGTCGGCTCGCTCCCCGGCATCCAGTCCATCGAGACCGCCCCGATCCTCCGCGAGGTCAAACGACTCGCCTTCCGCGCCTGACCATGCTCGGCACGGTGGCGACCGGCCTCCTCACCACGCGGTTGCTCCTACCGGATCAGTTCGCGGAAGCGGGCCACCAGCGGGTTGGTCGTGTCGCGGCGCCAGACCAGGGAGTTGGACGTGGTGGCGCCGGCGAGCGGGCGCGGGGTGACGCCGGTGCGGTGCAGCACCCGGTAGGAGTCGGCGAGCACGGCGGCGCCGAAGCCGGCGGCGGCCAGTGCCAGGAGCGTCTGCACCGTACGGGCCTCGGCGGCGATCCGCGGGACGACCCCTGCCTGCCGGCACAGAGCGGCGATCTCGTCGTAGGACAGCGGTGAGACTTCCCGTGGCCAGAGCACCAGGGGCACGTCGCCGAGTGCCGTGAGCGGCAGTTCGTCCTCGCCTGCGGCCAACGGGTGTGCAGAGGGAAGGAAGAGCGTGAAGGGCTCGCGCCACCACTCGCGTACGGCGAGTCGTTCGTCCTGCGCGGGCAGCCGCTGCACGGCGAGGTCGCAGCGGCCTTCCAGCACCTCGGCGGACATCCGGGCGTCGTTGAAGCTCTCCACCAGGCGGAGCTCGACGTCGGGGAGCGTCTCGCGGACGGTGCGCAGGGCGGCGCCGAGCGGGCCGTTGATCCCGGACCCGGCGAAGGTGATGGTCAGCCGCCCGCGCAACCCCTGCGCCGCCAGCCGCACGTCCTCCTGCGCGGCTTCGGCTTCGGCGAGGATCACCCGGGCACGGGCGAGCAGCGCCTCGCCCGCCGGGGTGGGGGTCATGCGACGGCCCTCACGGTGGAACAGGGGGGTTCCCAGGCGGCGTTCGAGGTCGCGCAGCTGGCGGCTGAGCGTCGGCTGGGTGAGGTGCAGGCGCTCGGCGGCGCCGACGAGAGTGCCGGTTTCGGCTACGGCGACGACGTAGCCGAGGACTCTGATCTCCATGTATGCCTCCAGGGCAGGCATTGTCTGCTCAAGACTGCCTTGCAGGCAAACACGCCCCCGGGCAGGGTTGATCACGTCAACCAGAACGACGACGACGAAACGAGGACCCCATGACTACGCCCGCCTCCGCCTCCGCCTCCACCGGCACCTCCACCTCCCTCCCGGCCACCGCACTTCACACCGTCGAGGCGTACTTCGAGGCATTCGGTCACGGTGACATGGACGCGGTGTTCGCTCTGCTCGACCCGGAGGTCGAGTGGTTCGTCCCCGGTGACGCCGCGCTGGTTCCCTGGGCGGGCCGGCGCACCGGGCACGCGGCGATGCGCGAGTGGTTCCCCCTGCTCGCCGGTGCGGGGGAGCGGAAGGACTTCGAGCTGTACGGGATGACGGCGCTCGGCCCGGACCAGGTCCTGGTGAACGGCCGGTTCGTCTTTCGCATGCACGCCACCGGGGCGGTCTACGACGACGAGTTCGTCATGCGCTTCACCGTCCGCGACGGGCGCATCACCGCCTACCGCATCTACGAGGACTCCCTTGCCCTCGCCCGCGCCTACCGGGGCTGAACGAGCCGGGCGGTCCCGGCCGTCAGCCCGGCGGTCCCGCCCATCAGTTGCCCGGTGCGATGCCGAGCGACCGGATGAGGGCGGTGAGTTCCTGGCGGAAGAGCTTGTCCGGGCTGGTGGTCTGGGCGCGCAGGTGGCCGTAGACCTCCAGTGAGATCAGACCGTGCAGGTGCCCCCAGATGCGCAGGGCGAGCGCGACGGCGGCCGGCGGCAGCTCGGGGAAGGCCGGGCGGACCTTGGCGAGGAGTCCGTCGTCGAAGTCGGACCACTCGAAGTCGCTGCCCTCGTAGAGGCGTCCGGCGTGAGGCCAGGCGGCTGCCGCGAGTGCGGTGATGCCCGTGCAGACGCGGTGCGCCGCTTCGGGTGCGGCGCCGCCCTCGGTCACCGCGACGCCCTCAACGTCCTCCGCACGTCGAACCGCCTGTGGACCTACTTCAGCCCCGCCGAGGACATCGCCCCCGGCGAGCGCACGGGCCGGTTCCGGGTGGGCGGCGACCAGGTGGTCGTGGACGCCGGGGGACGCAGCCGCATCTCGGCGGAGGACGCCGCTGTCGCCCTGATCGACGAGGCGGAACTACCGCGCTTCGTCCAGCGCCGCTTCACCGTCGGCTACTGACGGGCGCGCCGCGGCGGTCATGGTGCCCGCCGGGCCGCCGGGACCGCTCGGCGGTTCGGCCGGGCGGTCGTGGGAGCCGTACAGCTCGGACTCGCCCCAGGAGGTGACGGCCACGTCGTCGCCGACGGAGACCTTGCCGGGCCGGAGCACGGCGAGCTTCGTACCGAAGGCGACTCCGCCCTCGGCGGCCCGCCGGTATCCCGCGAGGGTGCGCAGCGGTTCCGGGCCCGCCTTCTTCGCCGACTCCTGTTCGACGAGCGTGACGGCACAACGGATGGCGAGCTTGGCGTAGCCCAGTTCGGTCGTACCGATGCTGAAGGCGTGGGCCCGGTCCTCGGTATGGGGCTCGTCCCAGCCGTCGATCACGATGTTCGGGCGGAAGCGGTTCATGGGCAGCGGCGCCGTGCCGCGTTCGGCCAGCTTGTGGTTGAGCAGGTCGAGGGTGGAGCGCGAGATGACGTGCAGGGCGCAGCTGTCGGCGTAGCCGGAAGTACCCGGTGTTCTGCCGTCGGTCACCCGGCGGTGCTCCGGCGGCACGCGCACCAGGCGGCTGGGTGCGCGGAGCACGTCGGAGAGCCATGCGGCGGCTGTGTCGCCCTGGTCGATGCCCTGGTAGGCGGTCCCGAACAGGTCGACCGGCAGGCGGGGGCCCGAGGCGTCCACCGGCAGGTCCACCGCGTCGGTCTCCGGCGCGCGAAGGGTCAGCAGTTCGCCGTCGTCACTGACGGCGGGCCGGATCAGGGCCAGCCGGGGGTCCCGGCGCTGGGAGCGGAAGACGCCCTCTTCGCTGATGACCATGAAGCTCCGGTCGTGCGCGAGCCCGGCGGGTGTCAGGACGGCCTCCCGGGTGGCCACGCCGGCACACCCCTTGACGGGGTAGTACGACATCTCGACGACGCGGGCCATGCCATGCCCCTCCGGCTCTCTAGCGGGTGACGAGTGCGAGGGCGAAGCCGTCGTGGCCCTTGGCGCCGACGGTCTGGATCGCGGTGGCGGTGAGGCGGGGGTGCTCCGCGATCAGCTCGGTGAAGCGGCGGACGCCCTGGATGTGGGGGTCGGCACTGGCCGGGTCGGTGACCGCGCCGTCACGGACGACGTTGTCGCCGATGATGACGCTGCCGGGCCGGGTGAGCTTCAACGCCCACTCCAGGTACGCCGGGTTGGACGGCTTGTCGGCGTCGATGAAGACCAGGTCGAACGGGCCCTGGCCATCGTCCGCCAGCCGGGTCAGTGAATCCACGGCTTTGCCGACGCGAAGGTCGACGACGTGCTCCAGCCCGGCGCGGGAGATGTTCGCGGAGGCTACGGCGGCACACTTCCCGTCGGCTTCGAGAGTGACCAGGCGGCCGTCCGCGGGCAGGGCCCGGGCGAGCCAGATGGTGCTGTAACCGCCGAGCGTGCCGATCTCCAGAACCGTGCGGGCGCCCTGGAGCCTCGCCAGCAGGTTCAGCAACTTGCCCTGATTGGGGGCGACCTGGTGCGCGGGCAGACCCGCCGCCGCACTGTCCGCGACGGCCGCGCGAAGGGCGTCGTCCTCCTCGACCAGCAGGCCGTTGAAGTAGTCGTCGACGGCGGTCCAGGTCTGCTGGGACACGTGAATTCCCTTCGATGCGCCTTCGAAACGCCATGCGTTCCGAAGGCGAACCTACTACGGACGTCCGGCAGTCGGCCAAGAGTTTGATGCGTGGTTGCTGTGGGCTTCGCCATTCCGACGGCCGAGTTCTCCGGTCGTGCCGGTCTCGCGCGGCCCGGGCCGCTATAGAGAAGGACATGACTCCTTCACACGGGCAGGCATCCCGGCGTCACTTCCTGCGCACCGCGGCCGCCGCGGCCCCGATCCCGGCACTTGGAGCGCTCGCTCCGGCCGCACACGCGGAGTCCGGTGCAGACGGCTTCCCGGCACGGTCCGCCGAGGGGAGACAGTGGATCGGCGAGTGGCCCGCCCATCTGAAGGAGGCCGCGGTGCACGCCATGCCGGTCGCCGTGGAGTGGGCCCGCCGGGCGCGCTGGCCCTTCGGGGCCGTGCTGCTCGACGCCGGCAGCGGCGCCGTGGTCGCCGGGGCGCGGAACACCACCGACCTGTCCGGCGACGACACCGCCCACGCGGAGACCGGCCTGCTGCGCGAGGCCGCCGCAGCAGGCCGCCACCTCCCCGGGTACGCGGTGGTCAGCACCGCCGAACCGTGTGCGATGTGTGCCGGGGCGCTCCTGTGGGCGGGGGTCCGGGCCGTCGCCTACGGGACGTCCGTCGCCAGGCTCATCTCCTACGGTGTCCCGCAGATCGACCTGTCCTTCACCGAGATCACCCGGCGCTCCTTGCTGTCGCGGCCCGCGGTGGGCCGCGACGTGTGCTCGGAACTCACCGACCCGCTCTACCGCGACCTCACCAGGTGACCGGGATCCCGGACGCCATGATCGCCATCCGGTTGGGGTGCCAGGGCACCTCCGCCGCCGGTACCGCGAGGCGGATGCCGGGCAGCCGGTCGAGGAGGACGCGGAAGGCCGTCTCGGACTGGCGGCGGACGAGGTGCGCGCCGGGGCAGTGGTGGCGACCGTAGCCGAACCGCAGGTGGGGGTTGGGGGAGCGGTCCGGGTCGAAGGACTCGGGGTCGGTGAAGGCGGCCGGGTCGAAGTTGACCGCGTCAAGGGACAGCAGCACCAGGTCGCCCTCGCTGAGGGAGGCGGAGCCGAGCTCGGTGTCCTTGGTGACGTAGCGCGGGATGGCGTTGCCCAGGACGACGCTGTACCGCAGCAGCTCCTCCACGCACTGCGGCATGGTCTCCGGGCGGGCCCGTACCGCGCTCATCACCTCCGGCTTCTGCAGGAGGTTGACGGCCGCCACGCCCAGGAAGCTCGCGAAGTCCTCGTAGCCGCTGACGAACAGCACCGAGACGATGTTGGACAGCTGCCGGCCCGTCAGCCCCTCCTGTTCGGCGTTGAGGTCGGCGAGGCGATCCGCCAGGCCGCGCGGCTCGCCGGGGCGGCGGCCGTCCATGTGCTCCTGCATGTAGACACGGATCTCCTCCCAGTTGCGGGCGAGCTCCTCCGGCGTGTACGTGACCATCGTCAGGTCCATGTCGGCCCGCCGGGCCAGCCACTCGCGGTCCGCGAAGGGCAGGCCGAGCAGCCGGCACATGCACTGGGCTGCGACCCATTCCGCGAAGTGCCGCTGCAGGTCGCCCGGTGAGCCCTCCCGGACCATCGCGTCCAGGCCCTCGCGGGTGACCTCGGCGACCCAGTCGGCGGGCAGCTCCGGCTGGTTGCGGCCGAGCGCCCGGAGCACCTCGTCGCGCAGCCCGGCCTTCTGCAGGTGGTTCATGGCGTCCAGCAGTTCGGGCGCCAGGATCTGGGCGTCCTGCGTGGGGCTGTCGGCCTCGCCCAGCACGGAGCGTGCGAAGGACCGGTCCCGCAGCACGTGCTGGGTCAGCTGGTAGCCGGTGACCAGCCACGCCTCCCCGCCGGAGTTGGTGCTCACCCGGGCCACGGGGCAGCGGCCGCGCAGTTCGGCGAGCTCGGGGGCGAGACGGTCGCCGTCGGTGCTGAACGGATAGTGCGGGAGCGGCTCCTCGTGCGGAGCGTCGTCGGTCACGGGCGGCTGCGGTGCGGTCACGTCGTACGAGCCTTTCTTCCGGGGCGAGCGAGAGCGGTGCGGTGTTCCGGCGGAGCCGATGGAGAAGAGGGAGCGGGTGGAGCAGGCAGGGTCACCAGCGCACCGGCAGCCGTGCCGGTGCGCGCAGCGGCGTCGTCTCGTCCCAGGGGACCGACTCCGCCGGCACCGCGAGCTCGATGCCGGGCAGACGCTCCAGCAGCACCTGGACCGCAGTGGCGAGCTGCAGCCGGGTCAGGTGCCCGCCGGTGCACGTGTGCGGGCCGTGACCGAACGCCACGTGGGCGTTGGGCGACCGGGTGAGGTCGAGCCGGTCGGGGTCGGCGAACGCCTCCGGGTCGCGGTTGGCCGACGCCGGTACGGGGACGACCGCGTCGCCGGCGCGGATGTGCTGCCCGTGCAGGATGAAGTCCTCCTTGGCGACGAGGATGTTGATGGCGTTCATCAGCGGGATGTAGCGCAGCAGCTCTTCCACGGCGCTACCGATGCCGGCCGGCTCCTCCTGCAGCCGCCGCAGCTGATCAGGGTGGGTGAGCAGGGTGAACAGGGCGTTCCCGGTGTGCTGCATGTTGGTCTTGTAACCGGCCATGAGCATGGTGACGACGAAGCTCACGACGTCGTCCCGGGTCAGCTCGCTGCCGGGGCGACGGCTCTCCGCCAGCAGCAGGTGGACGTAGTCTTCGCCCTCGCCCTCCTGCTCCTTGCGGGAGATGAGCTCCGACGCGTAGTCCTGCAGCGCGTACAGCGCCGCCAGCACCTCCTCCATCGACAGCCCGGAGGCGCTGAGCAGGGTGAGGGTGTGCGGGAGGTAGAGGTCGCGATCCTCGTGCGGCAGCCCGACGGTCTCGCACAGCACGCGCAGCGGCAGCGGCTCGACGTACGCGGAGACGAGGTCCGCCGTACGGTCCGGGGCCCCGGCCACCATCTCGTCGAGCAGCTCCTCCGCCATGGCCCGGATCCGCGGGCCCATGAACTCCAGCCGTCGGCGGCCGAACAGCGGCAGGACGGTGCGGCGCACCCGCTCGTGGTGTTCCCCGGTCATCTCCAGGAACGTCGGCAGGCACGGCGGCGGCGCGTCGTCGCCCTCGCGGGGCGGCCAGGCCGACAGCAGCGGGCGCTCCAGGCGGGGATCGGCGAACGCGGCCCGCACGTCCGCGTACCGGCTGATCAGCCAGCCCGTCTCACCGTTGGGCAGCTGGGCCTTGACCACGGGCTGTTCGGTGCGGAGCCGGGCGTAGGCGCACGGCGGTCCGGCGGTGCCGGGCTCCACGGCCGGGACCTCGATGAGGGCTTCGGAGGTGCCCATGCCGGCTCCGGGGTCGCTCATGACGGCTCTGAGGCCGTCCGCAGGGGTTCCGAGGTCGTTCGTTGCGGTGTCCAGGTCACTCATGCGTTGGCCTCCGCGGAGTCGCCGGCGGGACGGGCGATGTAGCCCGAAGTGAAGAAGTAGTCCAGATAGCGGTCGAGCAGGTCGGAGTCGACCGGCGGGCAGTCCAGCCCGCTGCCGGTCAGCGCGGCTTCGGCATTGCGGCGCCCCAGCACCGGGAACGTGTCCTTGAGGTACATCTCCTTGACGGACATGTCCGCCGTACGGCTGCGGTCGACGCACAGGGACACGAACGGGGCCGTGGCGCTCGTCGGATGCTCGGCGACGTGCCGCACCAGCTCGCCGACCCACTGCGCGTACGGCAGCATCCGCAGCGGGAAGCCTGCCGCGCGCATCCGCTCCAGGACGTCCGACAGCATCGCCGGGCGCGGGTTGGTGAGGTGGTAGACGCGCCCGTCGGCCGGCTCGTTGACGGCGATGTGGACGATCGACTCGGCGAGGTGGTCCACCGGCACGAAGTCCATGGGCAGCTCGATGTCGGGAGCCAGCCCCGTCTCGGCGATCGTCTTGAACAGCGAGCAGATGGCCGTCTCGGTGTTGCACACGCCGTGCGTCCGGTCACCCGTCACTTCGTACGGCCGGTACACCGCCACCGGCAGCCCCTGCTCCGCCGCCTGCCGCAGCACCCCTTCGGCGACCCACTTGCTCTCGGCGTAGCCCATGGTGAGCCCGTCGGCGTGGGCCAGCGGCAGGTCCTCGTCCACCTCGCGCGCGCCTGCCGGGCCGAACCCGGCGAGGACGGCGACCGTCGAGACGAAGTGCACCGGCACGCGGCGCGGCGCCGCGATGCGGACGACCTCCCGGGTGCCGTCCACGTTCGCCGGGCGCAGTTCCTCGTACGGGTAGAGGAAGTTGACGCGGGCGCCGTTGTGCACCACCAGGTCCAGTGTGCGGCTCAGCTTCGCCCGGTGCTCGTCCGCCAGGCCCAGTCCGGGTTCGGTCAGGTCACCGGGGAAGCACTCCACGCGCTGCCAGGCGGCCTCGTCGGGGTGCAGGCCGTAGCGGGCGAGCGCGGTGCGCACCCGGCGTTCGGCGTGCGTCCGGCTCGACGCCCGTACCGGGCAGTGGACGCGCGCCGCGGTCGAGCGCAGCAGCCGGTCGAGGAGGAAGGCGCCGACGAACCCCGAGGCGCCGGTGAGCAGGACGTTTTGCGGGTCCCGGGGGCGTGGGGCCGGTCCTTCGGCGGGCGGGAGGTCGAAGCCGAGACCGGTCTCCTTCTCGAAGTCGACGGCCGGACCGGCCGTCGACACGGATCCGCCGCGTGCCGCACATACGGCCGCCGCGAAGCTTTCCAGCGCGGGCGCGGCCAGCAGCGCCCTGATCAGGCCGGAGCCCAGGGAGGCGTCCAGGTCCAGGGCGGCGAGGGTGCGGGTGACGGCCTCGGAGGCGAGCAGGGAGTCGCCGCCGAGGAGGAAGAAGTCGTCCTGCGGCGCGGGGCGCACGCGCAGCACCTGCTGCCAGACCTCGGCCAGGACGCCGAGCAGGCTGTCGCCTGTTGTGTCGTCGGCCTTCACGCCGTCGGCCTTCGTGTCGTCGGCCTTCGCGCCGTGGGCATTTGCGCCGTCTGCGGGGGCGGAGTCGGAGTCGGAGGCGGTTTCCGGGCCCGGGGCGGCTGCGAGGTCCGGGGCGGCGGCCTTGAGCCGGGCGCGGTCCACCTTGCCGCCGCTGGTCACCGGGAAGTGACCCATGGGCACGAGCACCGGGACGGCCTGCGGCGGCAGCCACTGCGCACAATACGCGCGTAGATCCGGCAGGGGGAGAGGCTGACCGAGCTCGGCAGGAGTGACGTACGCGGTCAGCGCCCCCTCCTCCGCCTCGACGACGGCCTCGCCGACCGCGGGGTGGGCCCGCAGCCGCGCCTCGACCTCGTCCAGTTCGATGCGGATGCCGCGCAGCTTCACCTGACGGTCCAGCCGTCCCCGGTATTCCAGCAGGCCGTCGGCCGTCCACAGCACCCGGTCGCCGGTCCGGTACAGCAGGCCGTCCGGCTCCACCGCGGGTATCGATACGAAACGCTCGGCGGTCAACTGCGGGTCCCCGAGGTAGCCCAGGGCCAGCCCGTCCCCGCCGACGTACAGCTCGCCTTCCTCGCCGCGCGCCGCGGGCGTGCCGTCCGCCCGCAGGACGTGGCAGACGGAGGCGCCGAAGGGGCGGCCCAGGGGGACGTGCGCGGCGTCCTCGGGCAGCGGGCGCAGCACGTGGGCGGTGGAGACCACCGAATTCTCGGTCGGACCGTAGAAGTTGACCACCGTGGTACCGGGGCAGGCCGCGAGGACGGCGTTCGCCAGCCGCGGGTCCATCGCCTCGCCGCCGGCCGAGACGAACCGCAGCCCGGAGAGCGCCTCGGGGCGGGTGCGGGCCACGAGGTGGAAGACACTCGTCGTCAGGTAGGCGATCGTCACGTCCTGCGTGCGGAGCAGCCGCTCCAGGGCGTGGGGCGAGAGGAGTTCCTCCCGGTCGGCGATGACCAGGCACGCGCCGGTGATCAGCGCGCCCCAGATCTCTATCGTCGAGGCGTCGGAGGACAGCCCGTAGGCGTGCAGGACCCGGTCGTCCGGACCCGTTGGCGGCAGCTCGGGCTCGGACAGGACGAGGCGGACCACGCCCCGGTGCGGTATCGCCACCGGCTTGGGCCGGCCGGTCGTGCCGGAGGTGAAGACGACGTAGGCGCGGTCGGTCGCGGACCGGGTGCGGGCGGGCCCGGCGAAGGGCCCCGGGGCGCCGTTCCCGTGCCCGTCACCGTGCCCGTCGCAGTGCCCGTCGCAGTGTCCGTTCCCGTGCCCGTCCCCGCCCTTGTCCCCTTCGCCGAGCCCGATGTTCACGCGCAGGCCGCGCACCGGGCGTGCGCTGCCCGGCAAGGTCACGGCGGCGCGCAGTCCGGCGTCCTCCGCCATCGCCCGCAGCCGGGCCGGCGGCAGGTCCTCGTCGAGCGGTACGTACGCACAGCCGGCCTTGAGGATGCCCAGGAACGCCACCAGCGCCTCCAGCGAGCGGCTGCCGCGCACGCCGACCAGGTCGTCCGGCCCGACACCCTGTGCGAGTAATCGTTTCGCCAGAGCGTCCGAACGGGCGTCGAGCTGCCCGTACGTCAGGGTGCGCTCCCCGTGCCGGGCCGCCGGTGCGTCGGGCCGGGCGGCCGCCTGAGCGGCGAACAGTTCGGTCAGGCTGCGGTCCCGGGGGTAGCCGGCCGGGGGCGTGCCGTCCGCCAGGGATGTGGGGCGGGGGAACAGGGATGGCGAAACGGTGGTGTCGGTCATCGGGTTCTCGGGTCCTTCTCGTTCGGACTGTGTACGGGGTGTGCAGGGGTGTACGGGACGACGTGCGGGGTCACGCGGGACGGCGGCGGTCAGCCGGCGTCGGTCCCGGCCTCGGCTCCGGCTCCGGCACCGGCACCGGCATCGGCACCGGCATCGGCGAAGTCGGCGGCGAAGGCGGCGAAGTCCGCGGTGCGCCAGCGCTGGGGACGCATGCGGAAGGCGATGTCGTGCTTGAGCTGGTCCGAGGTCGCCGCCAGGTAGTCGCGCGCCTCGTCGGGGTCCAGATAACGCTGGGCCAGCGCCTCGCGCACGGCCGGGTCGATCGGGTCCTCGATCGAGGTGACGGGGCCCTCGACGCTGACGTAGCGGTACGGCCGTCGCTCGTCCTGCACGCAGAGGCTGAACCGGCCCGCGGCGCGCAGCAGCCGGGCCTTGACCGTCTCCCGGCCCGTCTCGACGACGATCTCACCGCCCGGCTCGTAGCCGTACCAGACCGGCACCACCAGGGGCGCACGGTCGCCGCCCCGGGGATCGGTGACGCCCAGGACGCCGACGTGAGGGGCGGCGAGGAATTGTTCGCGTGCGTCGTGCGGCATTGCGGGCAGCATGAAGTGAGCTCCTGTTCGGGTGATGGGGGTGGGGATGGTGATGGGATGGTGATGGGGCGGTGACAGCAAGGGGTGAGGATCGCGGAGGCGGTCCCCGCCGCTGTCCGGCTGAATGCCTGTAAATGCGGGGCGAGGGACGGGTTCTCGAAGGCGCCTCCGGCCCGGGCCGGAGCGGGGCGTCGTCTGCCGGCCGGTACTCCCGCCCTGGGTGAAGCCAGGCTCGCGTACGAGTTACGGAGCCGGCTCGGCCCGGTCCCGCCGCCCCATGGGGCGCCGGCGGTTCAGCCGCCGGCCCTGTAGGGCCTGGGGCTCAAGGTCCGGCATCTCTGTACGGCGGCGGGCCGGAAGGCGGGGTGACGGTGCGCGGCGTCCAGGCTTGCGGACAGTGCTCCCGCTCGTCCCGCACCTGCCCCTCGTACTGCCTGCTCAGGGGGTCTCCAGCTGCCACCTACACGTACTCTCACAGAAGCCTAGCCTTCGAACTACAACAGACAGGGAAGAATAGGGAGGATGCTCGACGTACTTGAAGGAACCTCTCATACCTGACGCGGCCCTGATCCACTCTGCCCGGCGTGCGTCGCGTCGCACAACCACGCCTGACGGGTATGGCTGACGGGCTACGGGTCGCGTCCTGGCGGCCTTGCATAATCGACCGTGATCGGTTCCACGGGGAAAACCGCCCTGCCGGTGACCGTGCGTGTTCGCTGGGGATGCCGGGGCAAAGGCCGTGCGCGGGAAGTGATCGCGGGAAATGATCGGCCCGCGTCGCTACAGGCCGTTCCACTCCGCCTTACGGACCGTCACCACCCCTTCGGGGTGCTGTCCGTTGTTCGGTCCCGGTTCCGGTTTTGCGGAGCGATCATGGTGAGTCAGTTTTCGGAACGAGCCGGTGCTCATCCGCAGTCGCCGCCACCCCAGGTAGCGCCGGGCGTGTGGGCCATCGCGAGGGACACGAGCCCGAACGGGATCGCCAGGACGTTGAGCCACACGCTCACATAAGCGAGGAGACCGGGCCCGGTCGACCACAGTCCTGCGGCGCACTGCCGGCGGATGCGCTTTGCGGCCGGAACGCACACGATGACGGAGGCTACGCCGAGGACCGGGCCGCGGGGCGCTCCGCTGCGCCGTCGTCGAGTGGGGCGGAAGCCGGGCAAGCCCTGACGGCGTGCACGTGTGCTCCGACCTGCACGTGTGCTCCGGCCGGTGCACACGTGGAACCGGCCGGACGAGATCCGCAGGGCTTCTCAGCCGCCGCGGCGGACCCGGGCCGCCCTGCGGGCCTCGGCGAGCTTACGGGCCTCGGTGGCCTTGCGGGACTTGCCGCCGGTGCCGCGGGAGGTGTCCTTGCTGCTGCCCAGGCCGCGGAAGGGGGTGTTGGTGTTCTTGGCCCGGGGCACGGCCGGCCCGCCGTCGAGCGGGGTGCCGGAGGGGGCCTTGGCCCCGGTGATCCGGCTCAGCTCCGCCTCACCCGAGCGCACCTTGGTGGTCTTCGCCTCGATTCCGGCGCCGGCCATCAGCTCGCTCACCTCGCGGCGCTGACCCGGCAGCACCAGCGTGACGACGCGGCCGGACTCGCCGGCCCGGGCGGTGCGCCCGGCACGGTGCAGGTAGTCCTTGGGGTCGGTGGGCGGGTCGACGTTGACCACGAGGTCGAGGTCGTCGACGTGCAGGCCACGGGCCGCGACGTTGGTGGCCACCAGGACGGTGACCTCGCCGTTCTTGAACTGCGCGAGGGTCCGTGTGCGCTGCGGCTGGGACTTGCCGCTGTGCAGGCCCGCGGCGTGCACCCCGCTGGCCCGCAGGTGCCGGGTGAGCTGGTCGACCGCGTGCTTGGTGTCCAGGAACAGCAGTACGCGGCCGTCGCGGGCGGCGATCTCCGTGGTGACCGCGTACCGGTCGGGGCCGTGGACGACCAGCACGTGGTGGTCCATCGTCGTGACCGCGCCCGCGGAGGGGTCGACCGAGTGGACGACGGGGTCGTGGAGGTAGCTGCGGACCAGGTGGTCGACGTCACCGTCCAGGGTGGCCGAGAAGAGCAGCCGCTGGCCGTCGGGGTGCACCTGGTCGAGCGCCTCCGTGACCTGCGGCAGGAAGCCCATGTCGCACATCTGGTCGGCCTCGTCGAGGACGGTGATCCGTACCCGCCCCAGGCGGCAGGCCTTGCGCTCGATGAGGTCGTGCAGGCGGCCGGGGGTGCCGACGACGACCTCGGCCCCGTCGCGCAGCGCAGCGGTCTGCCGGCCGATCGACATGCCGCCGACGACCGTGGCCATCCGCAGCCGCAGGGCGTCCGCATACGGCGCGAGCGCCTCGCTGACCTGCTGGGCCAGCTCCCGGGTGGGCACCAGCACCAGGGCGAGGGGCTGCTTCGGCTCCGCGCGCCGCCCGGCCGTCCGCACGAGCAGCGGCAGGCCGAAGGCGAGCGTCTTGCCCGAGCCGGTGCGCCCGCGCCCCAGGACGTCACGTCCGGCGAGAGCGCTCGGCAGCGTGGCCGCCTGGATCGGGAAGGGCTCGCGCAGACCCCGCTCGGTGAGCGTGCGCAGCACCGCGGCCGGCAGCTCCAGCTCGGCGAAGGAGGCGGCCGGGGCCACGGGCGGGGTGGGGGCCACGGTCCGGGCGAGGTCGTCGTGCGAGGTGTCGAGGCGGTCCGGGTGGTTCATGAAGAGCCTTCCGTAGGGGGAACGTACCGAGGAAGGCCCGGCAGGAACGAGGAACCGACGATCAACAGCCGACTGACAGCCGACGATCAGGAACGTGCAAACGTTTGATGGTAACACAAAGTGACAGCCTGCCCCGGTGCTGTGGCGTGGATCGCTCCGTCTGCACGTCTGCACGTCTGCACGCCGGGACACCGGAAAGCTCCGGAAGGCTCCGGAAGGCCCACCCGTCCGGGGAGCTGCTGGACGATCTTTGACCCTAAGGAAGAGCAGAGCGGTTGCCCGGGCCGGTCACAAGCCGGACGTCCTGCTGGTGGAGGAGCTCGGTGAGATGCCTCCCCGTGTTCCGAAGGCCGCGGGGGACGCAATGGCCCCGGTTGATGATGTGTGTGGCACGCATGAGCGAGTTGAGGGACCGCACCGAGCCCATCTGCGGCACGGTCTCGACGAGGGGCGACAGCCATGTGTCCGCTTCCCGCCAGGCGCCGGCCCGAGCCAGCGTGGCCGCCAGTTCGGCGGAGAAGAGGGAGCGGTAGGCAGGGGCCTCGCTGGTTGCCGTCGCATCGTGAAGATGGGAGGCGGCAGCTTCGAGGTCGCCCAAGTCGGCCAGGGCCAGCCCTCGGTGACCGGTGAACTCGGTGCGGTCGAACCACCAAGCCCAGGAGGGGTCACGGTCGGAGGGGCCGTCGCCCAAGAGTTCCTCGGCTGCGCTGAGGGACCGAAGAGCCTCCTTCTTCCGCCGCAGCTGGGCGTAGGCACGCGCCTCGCGCACGTAGAAGATCGCTGCTACCCGCTCCGGGAGGTCCTGCCGGGCCAGGACGGCTGACGAGATGCGCAGGGAGTTGCCCGGATGACCCAGATGCGCCTGCTGGAGACACAGCACCGAGCGAATCAGCAATTCGATGGAGCGTCGTTCCCCGGGAAGTCGGCGGGACAGTTTCAGTGCTTGGTGGTTGAGGACATGGGACAGGCGGTGCTGTTCGGCGTCGAAGAGGATCCATGCAGCCACCTGGAGGAGCTCAGTCAGCGCCTCGTGGTGGAGCGTGTGCGAAGCCTCGACGTGACGCCTGGCAGAGTTGACCGCCCGCAGCGCCTCGGGGGCCGCTCGGCGGGCCCCGGATATTCGGTCGGTCCGGAGGAGCTGTGCTGTCAATGCGGCGACGTCGAGCGAACCGGCGTCATCGCCTTGATGCGACCCGCCGGAGCTGACCCCCTCGGCCTTGGCATGGAACAGGCCCTCATCAGCATCCGACGTGTCGCTTGAACTCGCGCTTGCGTATGCGCCCGCACGGCCGTCCGGAGCGCACACGACGCGCAACGGTCCGCTCAGGCCTCAGCTGCGGCCGCGGTCGCCTCCGCGGCTGCTTCGGCCTCAGGCTCCGCTGCAGGGCCTGCTGTGTCCGGCGCCGCGTTTCCCTCGGTCGCGGGCGCGGTGTAGAACACGGAGCCCTGCTTGCGCTCGCGCTCCAGGCGGCCCTTGGCGACGAGGGCTTCCACCGTGCTGCGCACCACCGGGCCGCTCACGACACGCTCCGGGTGAGCCTGATCCAGCTCCTTGACGATCTCGCTGACCATACGCGGCTGACCGTGCCGGCCGAGAACGCCGAGAATCAGTTCACCCAGCGTGGGTCCGTCGCCCTTCCTGGCGCGCACCGCCGGTGCTGCCGGTGCTGCCGGTGCGGCCTGCTCCGTGCCTGCGCTTCCGGCCTGCGCCGACTTCTTCCGGCGGCCCGGGGAAGCAGCCGGCTTCTTCGCCCGACGTGCCCGTGGTACGGCTCCTGCAGTCGCCGTGCTGCCGGTCTTCTCCGGTGCCTCGGCCGCCTCTCCCGAGCCACCCTGCTGACCAGCGACCGTGCTCCGCATGCCGGACAGCCACGCGTGCTCGGTCTCCAGCGTCTGAAGGCGAGCGCGGAGAGCTTCCTGCTCCTTCTCGTTCTTCTCCAGGTCAGCTGCGAACTGCGCTGCGTACTGAGCCTGGATGTTGGCGCCGTCCATCTCGTCGGTCATGACCGCTCCCTCACCTGGACTGGTGTATTGCTGCGGGATGTTACCCACCCGGGCGCGGTATCAGCACCACCTGCCGCACAAGTAGACCCGTCGCCACGTCTCACCACGTCCCCAATTGGGATACAACGAGGGCATGTCGGAGCCGTACCGGAGCGGGTTGGCGGGGTTCAAGTGCTCACCGCACCGAGTCCGTACGGTGTGTGTGGTGTTGACGGTCCGCCCATGACGGATCTCGGTGGTGGGCAGGCAGGCAGGCAGGTGAGGCCGGGTATGGCGCCCGGGGCCGGGGTCAGGTTGCGGACCAGACCCGTTCGATGCGGTCCTGGCCCACCTCGTACATGACGGTTGGCGATCGGTGCGGTCGGCCGCTGGTGCGATGCCGGTGGGAATCACCGGCATCGCACGCGAGTCCGGAATCGATGATCACACCGGCCTGTCGTTCAGTAGAGCTTGTTCACCGCAGTGCGGGTCGTGTTCCTGAAGCCGCTGACAGGGGCGTCCTTGAACGTGCCCATCTGCCCCCAGTGCACGACGGTCACCGTCCGGCCGTCCCGTCCCACGGAGAAGAGGTGGACGTCGCTGCCCGTCTCGGCGCGTGTCGTCTGCACCCCTTGGACGTGGGCGCCGTCCGCCACCTGAACCCTGCCGAGGTCGCGCCAGGTGGCGCGCGTCCCGGGGTCCTCCTGCTCGACCTTGCCCGCGCAGTCCTTGACCGCCTTGTCGAGCAACCCGGCCAGCGCCTCGGCGCGCGACGCGTCGCGCTCGACCACGGTCACCTGCACGGCGCTCGTGTCGAGGTCCGTCCAGAACGCCCGGTGCCGCGAGGTCGCACCTGGCAGCGCCTCACCCACGCAGAACGGCAGCGGGTCCGGCACACCACTCGTCACCGCGCCGCCGTGCCAGGCTGCCCCCGCCCGCGGAGGCAGCTCCGCCGGGTCGAGGAACGCCGGCACACCCGGTGCCGCGGAAGCGGTCGGCGCGGCCACGACGACCGCAGCAGCAGCCGCCAGGAGGGCGAAGGCAGGACGACGACGTCTCATGAGAACTCCTCGGGAGGAACGAACAGTTGGTCTCCGATTGTCGCAAAGAAATGCCGTCCGCTCCGGCGCGACTGCGCCTGGGGCCTGTTGCCAATGCGGGAGCCGGTGCATTGCGGGGTGCGAGCAGGGGGGACCGCGCGCCGAGCGGGCCGGACGGGCGTCCGGCGATAGGTTCCGGTGCCATGACGGAACCCATCTACTACGTTGACCGCTCGTACATCCGCGAGGGCAAAATCGCGGAGGTCAAGAACGGCATGCGCGACCTGGCCACGTTCGTCGAGGCGCGCGAGCCCCAGCTGATCGCCTACCACTTCTACATCGATGACTCCGAGTCCACGATGACCGTCGTAGCCGTCCATCCTGATTCGGCGTCGATGGAGTTCCACATGGAGCTCGGCGGACCGAAGTTCCGCGAATTCGGTGCACTCATCCGCATGAGATCCATCGACGTGTACGGCCGGCCGAGCCCGGTGGTCGTGGACCAGCTCCGTCAGAAGGCCGAGATGCTTGGCGGAGGCACCGTCACCCTCCACACCCTGGAGGCGGGCTTCAGCCGGCTACATACGCCCCGGAACACCGGCTAAGGGTCTATTGCGAAAGTGGATCTTGGTCGTGAATGATCACGTCTCGTGGGACGTGGTGATCTGACAAACGACCAGTGGGCCCGGCTTGTGCCGTTGCTGCCGCAGGGCATCAAGTCGGACCGTCCGCCGGTATGGACTCGGCGGCAGTTGACAGACGGCATTCGGTGGCGGACCCGGACCGGTTCCCCGTGGCGTGACGTGCCGGAACGGTACGGGCCGTGGGACCGGCCTATGACCTGTTCCGGCGCCGGCAGCGGGACGGGACGTGGGCCCGGACCGTCACTCAACTCCAGGCGGAGGGAGATGCGAAAGGCTTGATCAGCTGGAACGTGAACGTGGACTCCACTGTCTGCCGGGCCCACCAGCACGCCGCCGGGGCGGTGAAAAGGGGGACCTCCAGAAGGAATCGCCCGGCGGGGTGTTCGTCGAGCCGGTCGGCCATGGGCTCGGTCGCTCCCGGGGTGGGCTGACCAGCGAGATCCATCTCGCTGTCGAGCAGGGGCAAAAGCCCCTGGCTATCGTGATCACGGCCGGTCAGCGAGGTGATTCCCCTCAATTCGAGACAGTCCTGGAGGCGATCCGAGTGCCCTGGCTCGGCCTGGGACGACCGCGCAAGCATCCGGACAGAGCTCGGGCCGACAAGGCGTACGACTCCCGCAAGAACCGCACCCACCTGGGCAGACGTGGAATCAAGGCGACGATCCCGGTCCCTGCGGACCGGGTCCGAAACCGGGAGAATCCCGGCTCCGCAGGTGGTCGGTCGCCGAAGTTCGACAAGACCGACTACCGCGAGCGTCACGCGGTTGAATGCGGAATCAATCGACTCGAACGTCACCGCGCGGCCGCCACGAGATACGACAAACTCGCCGTCCGCTTCGAGGCGACCGTGCTGGTCGCAGTCCTCAACGAGTGGCTGTGACCAGCACTTTCACACCAGGCCTTAGCCCCGACTGCGGATCATCGACATCAGCAGGCTGTGAGTCTCGGCGTCCGCGGCCGCTACGAGCCCACGCCCCACCTGCCCCTGACCGCTCTGGTCCGCCTCCCCGCCCTGCCCGATCGGCGCGCCGTCGACTCCGGTGACGACGCAGCCGGCGGCCCGGCACAGAGCGATACCGGCGGCGAAGTGCAAGTTCCCGGCCAGGTCGCCGCCATCGGTGACGTACGCGGCACGCTTGCCGGCCGCGACCCAGGCCAGCGCCAGCGTCGTCGACACGACGCGCGGCCGGAACCGTTCGACGAAGCCGGGGTGGGCGAGCAGGTCCACGGCCCTGAATCCGGGCGCGCCCGGAAAGGGCGGATCCAGGTTCATGTCCACCAGCCGGGTGGCCGCCGTCGGGGCCAGTCGGCTGTCGCCCTCATCGCTCCGCACCCAAGCGGTGTCACCATCGGTGAAGAAGACCTCGCCACTGAACGGATCGGCCGCCGCGGCCGGACCGTTGCGCAATGCCACGTTGACGGCGACGAGCATGTTGCCGACGGCGTAGTTGAGCGTGCCGCACAAGGGGTCCACCAACCACTGGCGCACCGCGTCGGCCGCACCGTGCTGCCCGCCTTCCTCGCCGAGCACCGCGTCCTCGGGCCGCGCGGCACGGATGACGTCGAGGATCGCCGCCTCGGCCGCCACGTCGGCGTCAGTGGCGAAGTCCCCGGCACCTTTGTCCATACGGCTGAGACGCTGCCCGTACCTGGCGTGCACGGCCTCTGCACCGGCACGCGCGGCGGCTATCGCAACGTCAACATCGTCGGCATCGTCAAGTCTCGCAGTTGAGTTGATCACGGAGGGCAGAGTAGCGGGGCCACGTACCCGGAGCTGTTGCAACCGACAGGTACGGTTCGGCCATGGATATATCCCGATCAAGTACCACCGATGAGAACGATGAGAACACCGGGCTGTCGACGGCGGGCCTCAAGAGCACCGCACGACAGCTGCTGCTGAAAGTGGGCGCAGGAGGACTGTCCCTGGAGGCCGTTGCCGAAGGCAGCGGACTTGACGTCACCGACGTGGAAGCCGTCTTCCCGCATCGCGACGACCTGCTGACCGCGCTGGTCATCGATGCCTACAACGAGTCCGGCGCCGCGATGGAGCAGGCCGACCGGACGGCCGGGGACGCCGGGGCGTCGGCGGGTGCTCGGCTCCTTGCGGTCACTCGCGCACTGCGGAAGTGGTCCTTCGACAACCCCGCAGAGTTCACGCTGATCTACGGCTCGCCCGTGCCGGACTACCACGCCCCGCAGGACACGGTCCCGCCCGCGTCCCGCACCCCTGTGGTACTGGCCGGGATCGTGCGGTCGGCGCTGGAGGCCGGTGAACTCACCCCGCCCCGGCGCACGGTGGCAGGCCCGCCACTGCTCCTCCCGGAAGCCGTGGAGCTCTTCGGCGGCGTGCCCGACGCACCGTTCTCGGACGTCATCGAACGCGGCATCGTGCTGTGGAGCAACCTGATCGGGCTCCTGGTGTTCCAGGTCTTCAGCCGCACCCACGACAGCGTCCGGGACGAGGCCGCGTTCTTCGACTTCGCCGTCGCCGTGGCGGCCGAAAGCATCGGACTCGTGGTTCCTGTGGGCGAGAACACCGACTAGATCCGGATCGTTCGCCGTGTACGCGGCCCCGTCCGGGGCCGCCGACCGCGGACCGTCCCGCGGCGAAAGGCGGCCCGGAAGCCGTCTGTTAACATGCATGCGTTCGCCTCCGGCGCCCCATCGGGTTCGCCAGGAGGCTTTTTTCATGCCTTCTGACACATCCGAACCTTCTCAAGCCCCCGAAGCCACAGAACCCACCGAACCTGCCCCCCTCCCCACCCCCGGTTACCGTGCCCTGCTCCGCAACCGCGAGTTCGCCGGCCTCTACGCGAGCTTCACCATGACGGCCGGAGCGAGCACCTTGTCGGGCTTCGCACTCGGGACGCTGGTCGACCACCGAACGCATTCCCCCTTCCTGACGGCCGTGAGCATGTACGGCGCCACGTTCGCGACGGTGTTCGGTGCGCTGACGCTGATGTCGGTCGCCGACGGCAGCCGGCCCCGCCGGACGCTCCTGGCACTCCAGGGCGTCTCGCTGGCGGGCGTTGCCGCACAGGCGATTCCGGGGCTGCCGCTGCCCGCCAGATTCGGGCTGCTCCTGATGCTGGGCTTCTTCCAGTCCTTGGGAACGGGCACACGGATGGGACTGCTCGCCGAAGTCGTGCCGGCCTCCACCTACGCGTTGGCGCGATCACTGATGAACATCACGTCCGGCGGCATGTCGATCCTCGGCTACGCCATGGGCGCCGTGCTGCTGCGGTACCTGAGCCCGCACGGAGTCTTCGGCATCGCCGCAGCGCTGACCGGACTCGGGCTGGTGGTGGTCGCCGCCACCGCCCGGGAACACTCGATCCGACTGACGCGGCGGCCCGGCCTGCGACAGACCTGGGCGACGAACGTCGCGCTCTTCTCCCACCCCGGCCAACGGGTGCTGCTGCTGAACCTGTGGGTTCCCAACGGCCTGATCGTCGGCTGCGAGGCCCTGTTGATCTCCTACTCCCCGGACCACGCCGGAGTCCTCCTGGCCGCCGGGTCGGCGGGCATGCTCATCGGGGATCTGACCGTCGGGCGACTGCTCACCGCCGACCAGCGACGCCGCTGCGCGTTCGCCCTGCGGCTACTGCTCGCCGCCCCCTACCTGCTGTTCGGCCTCCACCCGCCCGCACCGGTGGCGACGGCCGCGGTGTTCGTCGCCGACGCCGGGTTCGCCGCCACCCTGCCCCTGCAGGAGCAGCTCATGAGACTGACCCCCGACCCGGTCCGCGGCCAGGTCCAGGGCGTCGAGTCCGCCGGCCGGATGACCTGGCAGGGCATCGGCGCCGCGATCGCCGGCAGCGTCGCCCAGTACCTCACACCCGGCGTCGCGGTCACCGCTCTGGCCGCGGTATCCGTGGCCGTCACCGTTCTCTCCCGGCAAGCCCAGGATCCGGCGCGGCGGCGCTGACCGCTGCCGCCGCACTCGCCGTCTCCGCGCTGCCCGCGAGCGCGGCCGACATCCGGGACCGGGCCGGCCACGGCTGCTGAGGTCCGGCCGGCGCCGGGTGTCCGTGGACGGTCCGCATACGCGTGCTCCCTCCGCCCGTGAGCCCTTCGCGCGGTAGGAAATCCACGTGATGCCCATGGGGGAGGGAGCAAGTCCGGCAGTTGACCGGCCCGGTCCTCCGTGGTCGCCGCCTCGGAGGACCGGGTGCTGCCGGTGGCGTCAAACCAGTTCCGGCTGCGGTTCCGGCTGCGGTGCCGGTGCGGTCTTCGGTTCCCACGCCTTGGTGGCCCGTACGTAGCCGTATATCACCGAGAGCATCGCCAGAATGAGAAGCGGCCCGAATATCCACGGATTTTCGGCCATTTCCATCGGCAGATAGCGGTAGGACACCAAGAACGCGGTGAAGACCACCGCACCGTAGGCGACCAACTGGATTCCCGCCCGGTCCCAGCCGCGTACCTGCGAGCGCAGTGCCGCCTCGATCGTGAGGGTGAACACCACACCGGCGATGATGTCCGTGCCGTAGTGGTATCCGAATCCCAGCGTCGCGCCGAGCGTGGCGATCAGCCAGAACGTGCCTCCGAACCGGAGCAGGCGCGGGCCCTTGCGGGAATGAATGAAGATCGCGGTGGCCCACGCCGTGTGGAGGCTGGGCATGCAGTTGCGCGGGGTGATCTCGTCGAACGGCATCGCGTGCGGGGCGCTGAGGGGCGTCGGCGTGTTCGGCCACAGGTCGGCCACCGCCCAGTGCCCGCCGTCGGCGCCGTACGCGAAGATCGGTCCGACCACCGGGAAGATCATGTAAATGCCCGGCCCGAGGAGGCCGATCACCAGGAATGTGCGCACCAGGTGATGGCTCGGGAAGCGGCGCTCGGCCGCCACGTTGCGCAGCTGGTACAGCGTGACGAGGACCGCGGCCACCGCGAGCTGGATGTAGACGTAGTCGAGGACGTGCTCGCCGACCGTGCCGGTGGCCTCGACGATCTTGCCCGCCACCCACGACGGGTTGCCCAGCGCGTGATCGGCGACCGCCACGTACTGGTCGAGCACCGTCGGGCGGGTCTTCGACGTGATGAGCAGCCAGGTGTCGCCCGTCTTACGGCCGGCCACCAGGAGCAGGCCCAGTCCGACGGCCTTCAGCAGCAGGATCCGTTCCCGGCCGGTGCGGCGCGTGACAGCGATGACGGCAAAGCCCAATATCACCCACAGCGCGCCGTTGCCGAACATCATCTTGGCGTCGACGGCCCACCGCACCAGAAAGAAGATGATGTCGATGCCGACTGCGACCCCGG
This sequence comes from Streptomyces telluris, assembly GCF_024519335.1. Taxonomy (NCBI): domain Bacteria; kingdom Bacillati; phylum Actinomycetota; class Actinomycetes; order Kitasatosporales; family Streptomycetaceae; genus Streptomyces; species Streptomyces telluris. The sequence continues at coordinate 101,440 of NZ_JANIID010000025.1, read as the reverse complement.
CCGCGATGAATCGCTCCCGCCAGGTGAGAACCACCATCATCAACGCCATGCTGGCGTACAACAGCGGTCCCGATTTGGGGGCGAGTATCACCTCTTTCGCCTGGTTGGTCATCGGCCCCGGAAGGCCGTAATGACGTGCGGCGATCTCCAGCGTGATGAAGAATCCGAGGGCCACCACGACCACCGTGGCCCACAGTATCGTCCGTGGTCGACGCCAGGCGGCGAACGTCATTCTGCTGTTTATTCGCGAAAACACCCGCGATGCTATAGATATCAATTATTTGGCCGATTTGTTAGTTGTCAGTTAAATATGTCACTCTTCGTGCCGGATAGCCTGTTTTCCGGTGAAGGACGGGCGATGGGCTGCTCGTCATGAGTCGGATCATGCTATCGGAGTGGTGCGGGTGGTTTTCGGGGGTTACGGGCGGTGGCCGGTTGACTGCGCTCAACTGGCCGGTGGCCTTCGTATGGCCGTGAAGTGCTCGCGGTCTTGACGGTTGCGTGATGCAGGCGTCCTTAATATCCGGCATATCGGATACACCGGATATATCGGACTCAAGAGAGGTGTCGAACTCAAGAGAGGTGGTGCAGCTGTGGTGGTTCCCCGGGCGCACGTCGACCGACGGCCGACGAGATCCGGATCCCGGCGCGGCCTATTTCCGCGGATGTAGCGGATGTAGCGGATGTAGTCGTACAGTCGCCGGAAGAGCTTGGGCAGTGCCGAGTGGAACGTGGGACAGGTGAGGCCGAGTTTCAGCAGGTGGTAGTTGAGGCTCGACCGCAGCAGATCCACCGGGACGCCGATCCTCACGATGGTGGTTCGTGATGCGGGTCACATCCACAAGTGCCCTCACGGAGCCGCCCGCCGGGCTCCCCGGGGCGCTCTTCTTCCGGTACGCGCCGTGGGGCAGGGCCTGTCAAACGGGCCGCTGCCCGGCAGCCGACCGGCCAGTGGTCCAGTTATCAGCCTGGTCGTCGGCCCGGTCCGGCCCGGCGAGGAACCCGCCCCCCCCGGAAGCCCCGGGTGGGCCAGCGCGGCTCGCCCGCCGGACACCCACGTACCACGCTGGGTGAATGGCCCGCAGACACGCCGCCGTCCTGACCGGATGCATCGCCCTCCTGAGCGCGCTGCTTCCCGCTTCTGCCACTGCTACTGCCACGGCCACCGCCACCGCGACCACCGGGCCGTCCGCCTCCCGGACCTCGGAGCAGCGCACCGTCTCCGCCTGGCTGCCGTTCTGGGAAGCGGGCGCCTACCAGGACGCGCTCGCCCACGCCGATCAGCTCCACACCGTCAGCCCCTTCTGGTACGAGGCCACCGCCGCGGACCGCATCGAGGAGCACGCCGGCGCAGGCGACCGAGCCGTGCTCGACGGGCTGCACCGGGCCGGGATCAAGGTGGTGCCGACCGTCACCGAGAGCCTGGACGCCGCCGCCATGGCACGCCTGACGGGCGACCCGGAGAGCCGCGCTGCGCACGTCGAGACCCTGGTGCGCCTGGCCACCGGCCGCCCGTACGACGGCCTCGACCTCGACTACGAGAAGATGAACGAGAAGGGCCTCGCCCCGGCCGTCGTCGAGCAGGTGCGTACGGGCTTCAACTCCCTGGTCACCGAGGTGTGCGGTCGCCTGCACGCCCTGCACAAGGAGTGCACGGCCGCCGTCTTCCCCCGTACGGCGACGCGCGACGAGGGCCCGGTCTACGACTACGCGCACCTCGGCCGCACCCTCGACCGCCTGCGGATCATGGGCTACAACCTGCACAACGCCCTGGACCCGCCCGGCCCGCTCTCCAGCCCGGCCTGGTATGAGGACATCCTGCGCTACGCGACGGCGCGCGTACCCGCGCGGAAGATCGAGATGGGCATCCCCGCCTACGGCTGGGACCACCGCGTGGGCGACTCCGCCCGCGCCACCCACCGCACGTCCCGCGAGGCGGAGGCGCTGCGACAGCGCGTCGGCGCGCCCTACGCCCTCGACCCCGGCTCCAGAACCCCGCACTTCACCTACGCCGAGGGCGGCCGGGAGCGTGAGGTCTGGTACCAGGACGCGCGGGGGATCGCCGCCCATCTGCCCGTCCTGCGCAAGTACGGAGTCGAGCACACCGCACTGTGGGCCCTGGACTTCGAGGATCCGCAACTGTGGCCCACGCTCGCCGGGTTGCCGTTCGCGTAACGCAAAGGCGAACGGGGCTCAGTCTCCGGAGGGGTTCATCCCGTGAAGGCACTCGGGGAAGCCCTTCAGCTCCGGAGTGGCTGCTGCGGGAAGGGAAGAGAGCTCCGAGGGAACACGGACGAACAGCGTCGGCCCGAAGGCATTGCAGGTCACGCCGACGGCCTGCCCGACGGCGGACGAGTGCGCCGGTGCCGGCGGGGCGGGAGAGGCGGGAGACGCGAGGGCGGCGGCAGCGGAGGCGGCCGATGCGGCCACCACGAGCAGGCCGATGCCGATGCCGGCGCGGACGCGGGCCGGCGGAGGCCGGTGGGACGAGATCATGGAGTCGAGCATGCAGCCGGGAACCGGTACGAAGCCGTAGGCGCACAGTGACACCCCTCAAGTGGGTGACGGCCCCGCCCTCTTCACCCTCCCGCAACTTTTCGGTCGCCCGGGCGCCCTCTTACGGTGATGATCTTGCCGACGGACATGTTGCACCCCGGAAGACCGGAAGGAACAAGGTTGATGTTCGTCGGGAAGCTCCGCACTGCCGCCTTCGCCGCCCTGGCGGCTCTCGCCCTGCCGGCCGCGCTACCGGGCACCGCTTCGGCGTGGGCCTCGGCTTCGGCTTCGGCTTCGGCCTCCGCCTCCGAAGCCCCCTCGCAGCGGGCCGTGCCCGGATACGAGACCTGGCAGGCCGACGTCCGGAAGGCCACCGGCCCGGCCATCCCGTGGCTCCAGGACCGCGTCGGCCGGGGTGGCGGAAGGCTCGCCGTCGTGCTGGACATCGACAACACCGCGCTGGAGACCCACTACCACCCGGGACAGCCCAACAAGCCGGTGCTCAAGGTGGCCCAATGGGCGAAGGAGCACCGGGTGTCGGTGCTGTTCGTCACTGCCCGCACCTCCTCCTCGTCCGCCCGGAAGGAGCTGAAGAACGCCGGCTACCCCGTGGACGCCATATGCACGCGCGAACACGGGGAGAGCAAGGAGGAGGGCAAGGAGCGCTGCCGCGGGGAACTCACCCACGACGGCTATACGATCACCGCCAACATCGGCAACCGGTCCACCGACTTCGCGGGCGGCTTCTACGAGAAGGCCTTCAAGCTGCCCGACTACGACGGCCGGCTGTCCTGAACTGCCGCCCGTCTCATCCGCCCCATCCGCCCCATTCGCTGTGCCCCGCTGGAGCGACGCTGCCCGTGGCTACGGGTGAAGCCTGACCGGAAGTACTTCCGTGCTGTTGCCCACGAAGCTCGGGTGCCGAGGTAGGTCGTGGTCGGGGGCGGCCAGCGCGAGGCCGGGGTAGCGGTCGAACAGGGCCTCCAGGGCGGTCGTCGCCTCCAGCCGGGCCAGCTGTGCGCCCAGGCAGTAGTGCGGGCCGTGACCGAAGGAGAGGTGGCGGGCCGCGGGCCGGCGGGTGACGTCGAAGCGGGCCGCGTCCGGGCCGTACGCACGCTCGTCACGGCCCGCGGCGGTGTACGAGGCGAGCACCGGGACGCCCCGGGGGATGACCGTGTCACCGACCTCCAGGTCGCGGGTGGGGTAGCGGAAGGGGAAGAAGCTCACCGGGCTGTCGTAACGAAGGGTCTCCTCGACCACGTCGCCCCAGCCGGACTTCCCCGCGCGTACCGGCGCCAGCTGCTCCGGGTGCGTGCACAGGGCCCGTACCGCGTTGGCGATGAGGTTGAGCGTGGTCTCGTGCCCGGCGATGACCATCAGCAGCAGGGTGCCGACCAGTTCGCGGCCGGTGAGCCGGTCGCCGTCCTCGGCCTGTGCGGCCAGGAGGGCGCTGGTGAGGTCGTCGCCCGGGGCCGCACGGCGCCGGGCGACGACGAGGCCGAGGACGTCGGCCATCTCGCGGTTGGCGGCCAGGGCGCGCTCCGGGGTGGTCGTGGTGCTCACGATCAGACTCGACAGCCGGTGCAGGCTGCCCTGCAAGTCCGTGTCCACGCCGAGCAGTTCGCAGATGACGGCCATGGGCAGGGGAAGGGCGAAGTGCTCACGCAGGTCGACCACCCCGGAGGTCCCCGTTCCACGGTCCTGCGCGGCCTCGCCGAGCGTGTGCAGCAGCCGGGCCGTGAGCTCCTCGACGCGAGGCCGTAACCCCTCGATGCGCCGAGGGGTGAACACCTGGGTGACCAGCCCGCGCAGCCGCCGGTGGTCGTCCCCGTCCGCAGTGGTCATGCCCTCGACGGTGGCGAAGGTGGCCAGCGGCCAGCCCGCCGGTATGCCGCCCTCGCGCAGCGCCGTGAAGTGGCGGGCGTTCTTGGCGACGTCGGGGTGGGCGAGGAACGCCTTGAGCTCCTCGTGCCGGGTGACCGCGAAAGCGGCGACCTCGCCGGGCAGCACCACGGGAACCGCGGGGCCCCGTGCGCGCAACCGCTCGTTGGCCGCATGCTGGCCGGCTCCTGTCGGGTCGAGGCGGTGCGGGGCGTCGGACCGCTCCGGCATCTGAGGCTCCTCGGGGTGCGGGGTGCGGAGCGCGCTGAGGGCTGCAGCGAAGGCATCGGCTGTTGCTGTTGCTGTTGCTGTTGCTGTTGCTGTTGCTGTCGCCCCAGCCCCCTTGTGCGTACCCGGTACGCCCGTGCGGCTACGCCGGTGACGGCGGACGGGATCGGCGACGCATCGGCCGGATTGACGTCTTTACACCCCTCTCCCCGGCAAGAAGAGTGACCTCTTCCATCCCGGTTGCGGGATACCGCCCGTACTGACCCAGTGCCTGGTCCTCCGGGCCGGGCCAGGCCCTCCAGGAGCCGATGTGTTACTCAACTCCTTCCGCAGATCCAGACACCACAGATCCAAACGCCGCAGATCCAGCCTGCTCAGCCGTTCCCGTCTCAGATCCCAAGGGCTCGTCCTGATCGCCCTGGTGGCGGTCATCGTCGCGCTGCTGCCCGTACTGGGCGCGCGCGGCGGCGGGGCCGCAGCCGAGGACCACGGCACCCACGGCACCCACGGCGACCGCCCGCCACGCCCGCACCACGCCGCCGCCCCCGCCTCGGCCATGGAGCCGGCGGCGCCCGTCCTCTCCAGGGCGGGCTGGACCGCCTCCGCGAGCGACGAGGAGACGGCGCAGGCCGACAACCGCGCCGCCAACGTCCTGGACGGCAGGGCCGACACCCTCTGGCACAGCCGGTGGTCGGGGAGCGCGGCGCCGCTGCCGCACTCCCTCGTCATCGACATGCACCGCACCGAGGTGGTGTCCGCGCTCCTCTACCAGCCGCGCACCGACAGTCCCAACGGCCGCGTCGGCGAGTACGCCATCCACCTCAGCACCGACGGGCAGAACTGGGGCGCGGCCGTCGCAGGCGGCACCCTGGCCGACGACACGACCACCAAGACGCTGAGCTTCGCCGCCCGCGGCGCCCGGTTCGTCCGGCTGACCGCCACATCCGAAGCGGGCAACCGCGGGCCCTGGAGCTCCGCCGCCGAGATCCGGCTGCTGGGCGACCCGGGGCTGCCCGCCTCCGTCGTCGACCTGCCGACCACCGGCTGGACGGCCGCCGCGAGCGACGAGGAGACGGCGCAGGCCGACAACCGCGCCGCCAACATCCTGGACGGAGACGCCGACACCATCTGGCACAGCCGCTGGTCGGGGAGCGTGGCCCCGCTGCCCCACTCCGTCACCATCGACATGCACCGCACGCAGACCGTCTCGGCGCTCACCTATCAACCCCGGAAGTCCGGGTCCGGGGCCAACGGGCGCATCGGCGCGTACTCCGTCGCCACCAGCCTCGACGGGGCCTCTTTCGGAAGCCCCGTGGCCAGTGGCGTGTGGAAGGACGACGACACCGTCAAGAGCACCACGTTCGCCCGGCCGGTCCCGGCCCGGTTCGTCCGGCTGACCGCCACCACCGAGGCCGGCAAGCGCGGCCCGTGGAGCTCCGCCGCCGAGGTCCGGCTGAGCGGACCCGCCGATCCCTCCGTCTCGGGTGCCTGGGACCGGGTCACCGGCTTCCCGCTCGTCCCCGTGGCCACTGCCGTCCTGCCGAACAACAAGCTGCTGGCCTGGTCCGCGTACGCCATCGACCGGTTCGGGGGCAGCAACGGGTACACCCAGACCGCCATCATGGACCTCGGCACCGGGCAGGTCACCCAGCGCCGGGTCGACAACACCGGCCACGACATGTTCTGCCCCGGCATCGCCGTGCTCTCCGACGGCCGGGTGCTGGTCACCGGCGGCAGCAACGCGTCCCGCGCCAGCATCTACGACCCGCGCACCGACACCTGGTCCGCCACCGGCGAGATGAACATCCCGCGCGGCTACCAGGCCATGACCCTGCTCTCGAACGGCGACGCGTTCGTGCTCGGCGGATCGTGGAGCGGTGCCCGCGGGGACAAGGACGGCGAGGTGTGGTCCCCGGCGACCGGGAAGTGGCGGAGGCTTCCCGGCGTATCCGCCAAGGGCACCATGACCGCCGACCCCGCCGGCCCCTACCGGGCCGACAACCACCAGTGGCTGCACGCCACTTCCCGCGGCCGGGTGCTGCAGCTCGGGCCGAGCAAACAGCTGAACTGGATCGACACCACCGGCAACGGCACCGTCACGCCTGCGGGGACGCGTGCCGACAGCCCGGACGCCATGAACGGCAACGCCGTCTCCTACGACATCGGCAAGCTCCTCACCCTCGGCGGCGCCACCGCGTACGAGAACGCGAACGCCACCCGCCGCGCCTACACCGTCGACCTCGGTGACGGCACCCGGCCGGTGAGCAAGCGTACGGGCGACATGGCCTACGCCCGCTCGTTCGGCAACAGCGTCGTCATGCCGGACGGCAAGGTGGCGGTGTTCGGCGGGCAGTCCTACCCCGTCCCCTTCAGCGACGCCACCTCGGTGATGACCCCGGAGATCTGGGACCCGGCGACGGGCGCCTTCACCAAGACGGCCAGCATGGCCGTCCCGCGCAACTACCACAGCGTGGCGAACCTGCTGCCCGACGGACGGATCTTCTCGGGCGGGGGAGGGCTGTGCGGTGACTGCGCGACCAACCACGCCGACGGGGCCGTCTTCACCCCGCCGTACCTCCTCAACCCGGACGGCAGCCGGAAGCCCCGCCCGGCCTTCACCAGCACTCCGCCCGCCAGGGTCGCCAACGGCGCCGTCCTGCCGGTGACGACCGACAAGCCGGTCACCGCCTTCTCCCTGGTACGAGCCGGAGCGGCGACCCACTCGGTCGACAACGACCAGCGGAGAGTCCCGCTGACCTTCCGGCAGACGGGCGGCACATCGTACGAGCTGAGCGTCCCGGGCGATCCCGGCGTGGCCCTGCCCGGCACCTACATGCTCTTCGCCCTCGACGCGGCGGGGGTTCCGAGCGTCGCCAAAATGATCACGATCGGCTGACCTCACGGGCGCAGGCGGCGCACCCCGAGCGGGTGCGCCGCTTCCCCACGGGACGCCGGCCGTCGCGGTGCGCCGGCTTCCTTGTGAGCAGGCCGGATCCGGACGTCGGCCGGTCAGTGGTCGGCCCGGTCCAGCACGCTGCGGCAGTGCGCCCAGGCCCGTTCGGACAGCAGCGGCCGCCATCGGGTGAACAGCGCGAGCAGGTGCGCGCCGTGAAGGGCGCGCATCTGCGGGCTGACCGCGGCGATGTCCAGCTCGTTCGCGGCGGTGAGCTCGGCGAAGTCCCGACAGGCTTCGGGGCTCGGACGCGTCCGGTCACCGGTGAACCGGTCGGTGAAAAGGCCGGTGCACAGGCCCGTATCGTCGATCAGCCCGCGGTAGGAGGACTTCCGGTCGCAGGAGGCGTAGAAGTAGACGATCGCCTCGGCCTCCGTGCCGATCGCCTCGGCCAGCTCCGCCCGGCGCCCCAGGTCCAGCAGCGCGACCGGGAAGCCGTCGGTCCCGTAGAACGCATGACACAGCCCGGCCGACACCAGCGCCGGGCGGGCGCTCCACGACGAGAGAAGGGCGCTGACCCACCCAAGGTGTGCCAGTAGCGTGCCGCCGGGGTGTTCGATCCGTTCGGCCCCGGCCGCCTGCAACATCGCCAACGCTCGTGCGGTCACGTCAACACCACCTGTCCGGATGGTCGTTCAGCCGGGTGGCCGGGCTGCGGCGGGAGGAGGTCGCCGTGCTGGCGGGCATGAACACCGACTACTACGCCCGCCTGGAACAGGGCCGCGAGCAGAGCCCGTCACCCCAGATCCTCGACGCGATCAGCGGCGCCCTGCACATGGACCCCGAGGCACGCGACCACTTGTACCGACTGGCGGGCACCCTGCCGGACGGTCACCGGGCACAGCCGAGAGAGACGGTCAGCCCGGTGCTGAGCCAACTGCTGAGCGGGTACACGAACACCCCGGCGATCGTCCTCAACCCGGCGCTGGACCTCCTGGCCGCGAACGACCTGGCCGAGGCGCTCTTCTCCCCGTTCGGGAAGGCGGACAACCTGGCCCGCATGACCTTCCTCGACCCGGCAGGCCGCAGCTTCTACGCGCAGTGGCACCAGGCCGCCGAGGCGGTCGTCTCCAGCCTGCGCCGGGCCACCGGCCTCGAACCGCACTACCCGCGCCTGCACGACCTGGTGCGAGCCCTGACCGGGACGAGCGAGGAATTCGCCGGGCTCTGGCACTCGCACACCGTCTACGGAAAGACGCACGGTGCCAAAGAACTCGTCCATCCCGAGGTCGGGCGCCTCTCCCTCGCCTACCACTCCTTCGACGTCCGCGGAGCGCCCGGCCAGCAGGTCGTGATCTACCACGCGGAACCGGGAAGCCCCAGCTCCCAGGCGCTTTGCCTGCTCGGCAGCCTCAACGCCACGCGCCGGTCGGCGGGGGCCGCCGGCTAGTCGCCGCCCCCACCGCCGCCGTCGCCCCCGCCTCCGCCGTCCCCGCCCCCGTCGCCGCCTCCTCCGCTGTCCCCGCTGTCGCCGCCGTCCGCACCCCAGCCGTCGCCGCCGCCGGGCTCGTTGTCGTCGCTGCCCCTCCCGAGGTTGGTGAACCAGGGACGGTCCCATCCCGCGTCGGTGGCGATCGGCTCGCCTCCGTGCACCGGACGCTGCCGCTCCGCCCGGAACCGCGCGTAGCCCGTCGTGTCCCCGAGCCCGAAGGCCACGGCGAAGACCTGCGCCATGACGGCATCCAGCGGGTCGGGGCTCTCGTATTGCACGTGGGCCAGCGGCAGCAGCACCGCGCCCGGTTCGAGCACCGGGCGGCGCGGGGGACGCGTCAGCAGGGCGACACGCTGTTCGTTGCGCAGCAGCCACGAACTCGCCGTGTTCTCCCGCCGCAGCACCCAGTGCTGCCCGTGCAGTCGCACCTCCACGGAGCTCTTGGACTTGCGCAGCTTCTTCTTGAGGCTGAGCTCCGCCGAAACGTCGCCGACCGTCAGGTGCAGGCCGTTGGACGGTCCGGGGGACTCGCGGTAGAAGCCGTGCGGCGCCCGGATCCGTACGGCGGGGGCACCAGGACCCCAGACGTCCACGCGCACCAGACGCCGGTCCACGGCGACGGCGACCGGCCCGGCGGGCCCCGGCGCGTACCGCCGCGCGATCCACAGGGGTACGCCCTCCGCCCGGGCCCGGGCTTCCAGGGCGGCCACCTGCCCGGGCCCACCGCACTGCCGTACGGCCAGCTCTCCCAGCGTGCGGGCGAACACGGCGGCCTCCCGCACCTTCACCGGCGTGGACGTACCGGTCACGCGGATGACCGGTACGATCCCGGGCCCGTCGGCGAACCGCTCCAGCGGGCGCTCCGCCCCGCCGGCCCCGAGCCAGCACGAGCGCAGGAACGCTTCGGCCATGGCGCCGAGGTTCAGCTCGCTCAACGGCGTGGCCCTGCCGCCCCTCCGCAACTGCTCCTCGGTCAGCTCCACGGTCCGCGCCAGCGGATTCCACGACCTCTCGCTATAGAGCACCTGACTCACGACATCCCCCATACGTACACGGCCCTGCTCGGCAGAGCCCACCTTCACACATGGCGGCCCTGTACCGTCACCGGGGTGGCCGACCGGGACCGAACCAGTACACGGGCTCCTCGTGCACGGCAGGCTTCCGCCGAACTGGGAAACCTTGGTCAAGTTCGAATCCTGTCCGAACGGGCAGGGGTAGGGATCGGACACCGAACTGTGGAGGTTGGCATGGCTGGATTCCTCGACCGGGCCAAGGAGCAGGCCCAGAGCGCCCTCAACCAGGGGAAGCAGAAGGTGGACGAGGTCCACCAGAAGCGAGCCGGAAACGACCTGCTCCAGAAGCTCGGCGCGGCCTATTACGCGGAGCGGAGCGGCTCGGGCTCACCGCAGGCGACCCACGATGCGCTCGCCGCCCTGGAAGCCCATATCGCCATCCACGGGGACGGCTTCCTGCGCGGGTAACGGGAGCGGGTAGCGGGAACGGAGAGCGGGTGGCGGCAGTCCCTGCCGCCTGGAAATGGGAGGGCGCCCCGAAGAGGGCCCGAAGACGACCCCGAAGAGCGCCCCCCCATTCCGTGGACCCCGGCATTAAACGAGTAGAGGCGAGACGCATCGTCTTGCTACGGTGGGGTCCATGCACTTCTTCTACTTTCTCTGAGTCCGGGCACGGCCGACGCCGCCGTTTCTGCTGCCCGTAGACCCTTCGTATCCCCAGGGAAAGTCACATGCGCGAACGCGCTCATACCGCTGCGCCCGCTGCCGTGGCGCAGCTGTCCGTCAAGGACGTCACCAAGTCCTACGGCACCCGGACCGTCCTCGACCAGGTGTCCTTCACCGTCCGCCCGGGCGAGAAGGCCGCCGTCATCGGTGAGAACGGCTCCGGCAAATCCACCCTCCTGCGGCTGCTCGCCGCGGCCGAGGCGCCCGACGCCGGAGAGATCACCGTCAGCTTCCCCGGCGGCACCGGCCACCTCGCCCAGACCCTCGACCTCGACCCGGATCGCACCGTGCAGGACGCCGTCGACCTCGCCCTCGCCGGACTGCGCGACATGGAGCGCCGGCTGCGCACGGCGGAGGAGCGCCTCGGCGAAGCGTCGGAGGGCGAACTCGCCGCGTATGGCGAGCTGCTCCTCGCGTACGAGGAACGCGGCGGATACGAGGCGGACGCCCGTGTCGACGCCGCCATGCACGGGCTGGGGCTCGCCGGGATCACCCGCGACCGCGTGCTCGGCTCGCTCTCCGGCGGCGAGCAGTCGCGGCTCGCGCTCGCCTGCGTGCTGGCCGCCGCCCCCGAACTGCTGCTGCTCGACGAGCCGACGAACCACCTCGACGCGACGGCCGTCCACTGGCTCGAGAAGCACCTGCGTGCCCACCGCGGCACCGTCGTCGCGGTCACCCACGACCGCGGCTTCCTGGAGCGCATCGCCACCACGATCCTCGAAGTGGACCGGGACGCGCGCACGATCCATCGGTACGGCGACGGCTGGGCCGGTTACCGCGCCGCGAAGGCCGCCGCCCGACGCCGCGCGGAGCAGGAACACGCCGAGTGGCTCCAGGAGGTGGCCCGCACCGAGGAACTGCTGGAGGCCGCCGGGAGGCGGCTGGCCACCACAGGCAAGGACCCGCAGCAGGGCTTCGGCAAGCACCGCCGCTCGCACGAGGCGAAACTCGGCGGGCAGGTGCGGTCGGTCCGCGAACGCCTGGCCCACCTGCGGCGCAACCCGGTGGCGGCGCCGCCGGAGCCACTGCGGTTCGCAGCGGCGCTGTCGGCGGCAGGCGGCGAGCTCCCTGCCGACCGCCCGCTCGCCGAGCTCGACGGCATAGCGGTCGGCGAGCGGCTGCACCTGGACGGACTGCTGGCGATCGCGCCCGGCCAACGGCTGCTCGTCACCGGCGAGAACGGGGCGGGCAAGACGACGCTGCTGCGCGTCCTGGCGGGCGACCTGGAGCCGGACGCGGGCGCGGTACGCCGCCCCGCCCGGATCGGCTACCTGGCGCAGGAGCTGCCCGCGCGCTCCACGCGGCTACCGCTGCTCGCCGCCTTCGCGGCCGGACGGCCCGGACTGCCGGAGGAATACGCCGAACGGCTGCTGGCTCTGGGCCTGTTCCGTGAGGACGACCTGCACGTTCCGGTCACGTCGCTGTCCGCGGGGCAGCAGCGGCGGCTGCAGATCGCGAACCTGGTGACCCGGCCCGCGGACCTCCTCGTCCTCGACGAGCCGACCAACCACGTCGCGCTCGACCTGGTCGAGGACCTGGAGACGGCGCTCACTGCGTACCCGGGAGCGGTGGTCGCGGTCTCGCACGACCGGGGCTTCCGCGAGCGGTTCCCGGGGGAGCGGCTGGAGCTGCGCGGCGGCCGGAGGCGCTGAACCTCGCCGGCCCGAAGCGAAGCGATTCCTGGAGGGGCCAGAGCCCCGGCCCCTCCGGAAGGGCTTCTCTTACGCGTCCAGGCCGGTGCCCACGAGGTCTTCGCCGAAGGCGGCGGCCAGGGCCTTCGCGATGAGGTCGGGCAGCTCTGTCCGGCCGTCGTCCTCGGCCCAGCGCATCAGCGCCGTGTGCATGGCGGCCAGGCAGGCGCCGGCCGCCGCCTGGGCGCGGAATGCAGCGTCGGGATCGGCGGCGTCGCCGGCACCGGCTCCGAGGGCCTCGACGATCGCCTGCTGAAGGGCGTAGTGGTTGTCCAGGTGCCTGGCCCGCAGGGCCGGTGTCGAGATCATGAGCCGGAGCCGGGCGAGCAGGAACTGCTTGCTCGCCGTGGGCTCGTCGCCGCGACCGCTGCCGGTCAACGTCGCGGCCGAGTCGACGAGCGCATTGCCGATGCGGCGGACCAGGGGCTGCGCGGCGGACGACGCGGCGATGCGCTCGGCGACCAACCGCCCGTTGTGGTCGACGAGCACGAGGTCTTCCTTGGTGGGGAAGTGCCGGTAGACGGTCATGGGGGACATGCCCGCGGCTTCGGCGACGTCGGTCACGGTCGTGGCGTCGTATCCGCGCTCGGTGAACAGCCGTACCGCATGGGCCTGAAGCGTGCGTTGCGTCTCAGCTCGCCGTTGTGCTCGCAGTGTTGAGTGCTGGTCGGGCATGTGGTAGACCCTACCGTAGTGGTAGTGACTACCAGATTGTTAGCTGCTGCCAGATCGGTAGTGGCTAACAACACGGGGGTGGGCAGGGTGGACATGAGCGATCTGACCGGCAGGACGGCCCTCGTGACCGGAGCGTCGCGCGGCATCGGGCAGGCGATCGCCGCCCGGCTGGCGGCCCGGGGCGCTGTGGTCATCGTGCATTTCGGCACCGACGAGGACGGCGCCAAGGCGACGGTCGGCGAGATCGAGCGCGCCGGCGGAACCGCGTTCGCCGTCGGGGCGGAGCTGGGCGGGGACGACGACGTCGAGACGCTCTTCGCGGGAGTCGAGGCCGGCCTGGCCGGGCGGCCGCTCGACATCCTCGTCAACAACGCGGCGGCCGCGCCCGCCGGCCCGCTGGGAACCACGACGCGGAAGGAGTTCGACCACCTCTTCGCGGTGAACGTGCGAGCGCCGTACTTCATCATCCAGCGGGCGCTGCCCCTGCTCCGCGACGGCGGCCGCATCATCACGATCTCGTCCGTGGCGACCCGGATGGCCAACTCCGCCCAGACGTCCTTCGCCATGACGAAGGGTGCGGTCGAGACCATGAGCATGACGTTGGCCAACGAGCTCGGGGCCCGGGGGATCACTGTGAACGCGGTCGCTCCCGGCGCCACCCGGACGGCCGCCAACGGAGCGCTCTTCGAGGCGCCGGGCCTGGCCGGACTCATCGCCGGATCGACGGCACTCGGACGGCTGGGCGAGGCCGGCGACGTCGCCGACATCGTCGTGTTCCTCGCCTCCGACGCGGCGCGCTGGGTCACCGGGCAGGTCATCGACGCAAGCGGTGGCCTGTTCCTGGGGCCGCGGACCTGATCGTCCCGGTCGGCTCAAGTCCCGTCCGGAGGAGCCGGATTACGGCGATATTCGGCCACGCAGTCACCGGAACGCACCGTCCGCAGCCGCCACCTGTGCCAACCGCATCCCGCTCAGCTCCGCGCCGACGAGTATCGGACATTCATTCGGCGCCTCCCGTGGGGATTCGATCAGGTGGGGAGTATCTGTGTGTTTCCTATGGGGGGTGTGTGACGAGTGTTGCGATCTACGCGATCTACACGGCCTGCGTGGCCCACGCGATCTACGGGGCCCACACGGCGAAGAGTCGCCCGACTGCTGTCCTGTCTACTGGCCTTCGTCCTCCTGGCCCTGGCCGGAGTGACCGGGACGGCCTGGGCCAAGGACGTTTTGCCGCCCGTACCGGGCCGGACCGCACCACCCCCCGTACCGCCGTCTCCCCTCCTGACCCGTACCGCGAAGGACCTGCCCAAGCCTCCCCGGCCGATGACGCTGCCCGAGCGGCGCAAGCAGCTCGACGCCAACCGCGGCGCGACCGGCCCGATGCGCGAGTTCGTCCGGCCCCGCCCGCCGGCCCGGCCGGCGCAGCCCGAGAGCCCGCCTCCCGGCGCCCTGCAGAAGGGCCCGGCGGCCTCCGCCAAGGGAACCAGGGGCGCACCGGGCCTCAAAGCGCCCGCGGGCACGGCGCCCAACCCGGACTGGGTGTCCGCCTACGCCTCCGCCTACCCCGGCATGCTGTCCATCGGCGGTCAGGTGAAGTTCTCCGGCATCGAAGCCTCCAAGCTCTCCGGCATGTGGCTCTACGTCATGGACGAGGAGAAGAAGCCGGTCCTCCAGCAGGAGATCAAGAAGGCCGACGCCGACCCCCAGGGCAGGTACCTCGAGAGCGGAGCCTGGTGCTACGGCTGGTGGCCCAAGAACTCCTACCCCGCCGACCAGTGCTTCTGGTGGACCTCCAGCCTGCTGAACGGTCACCTGAAGGACGGCAAGAAGTACTACGCCTGGATCTTCCTCACCGCCACCGACGGCTCCTCCAGCCCCGGCGGCACCACCTCGCCCTCCGTCGAGGCCTTCTACACCCCCGACATCCCCGGCGCCCAGGCCGGACTGTGCACGTGCTACGCCCAGGAGCACCGGGCCGACCCCATCAACACCGCCACCGGCATGTACTACGAGAAGATCACCGATGCCGCCCTCGCCGGCGCCGGCAAGCCCTTCTCGCTCGACCGCTACTACCGCTCCGACTCGGCCGCCACAGGATTGCTCGGCCGCGGCTGGTCCACCCCCTTCGACAGCAGACTCACCCTCGCCTCCGACAGGGCCACGCTCCAGACGGACGACGGCGCCCAGGTCGTCTTCAAGCTGTCGAACGGCGCCTACACCACCCCTGCCGGATCGGTCCTCAAGCTCGCCAAGCCGGGCTCCTCGTACGTCCTCACCTCGATCGACCACACCCGGCGCACCTACAACGCCTCCGGTCAGCTCACCGCCGTCACCGACGCGAGCGGCCACGGCCTCACCATCGGCTACGCCTCCGGCCGCCCCGCGACCGTGAAGGACACCGCCGGCCGCACCGTCGAGTTCACCGTCGACGGCGCCGGTCTGCTGACCAAGGCGGCCCTGCCCGACAACACCACGGTCACCTACGGCTACACAGGCGGCCTGCTCACCTCCGCCACCGACCAGCTCGGCCGGACCACCGCCTACACCTATGACAGCGCCAAGCGCCTGGCCACCTTCACCGACGCCGAGGGCGGCAAGGTGACCAACGCCTACGACGCCGCCGGCCGGGTGAAGTCCCAGACGGACAGTGCGGGCAAGACCACCACCCTCACCTGGGACAACAAGCGCGAGTCCCACGTCACCGACCCCAACGGCGGCGTCTGGACGGACGTCTACTCCGGCAACGTGCTGATGGAGAGCACCGACCCGTACGGCAAGACCGTCTCCTACAGCTACGACCGGCAGCTGCGCCCGGTGTCCATCACCGACCAGCTCGGCAACACCACCGAGATGACCTACGACGGCGCCGGGCGGATGCTCACCCGCAAGGCCCCGGCCTCCGCGGGCTACACCGAGAGCTGGACCTACGACGGTGCCGGCAACGTCACCAGCCACACCGACGGCCGCGGCAAGACGTCGAAGTACACCTACACCTCCGGCAACCAGCTCGAGACCAGCACGGACCCGGACGGCGGCACGGTCACCTACACCTACGCGCCGCTCGGATCCGTCGCGAGCGTGCGCACCCCGCGCGGCAAGACCGTCGTCTACGACCACGACGCGGCCGGCAACCGCACCGCCGTGACGACCCCCCTCGGCGAGAAGACCACCTTCCGCTACGACACGGCCGGGCGGATCACGGAGAAGACCGACCCCCGCGGCAACGCGCAGGGCGCGAACCCGGCCGACTTCACCACGACCTACACCTACGACGGGCGCGGCCTGCTGCGCACCGCGAAGGACCCGCTGGGACACACCACCGTCTACGGCTACGACGGCGTGGGGCGGCTCACCTCCGTCAAGGACGCGACCGGCCGCACCGCCGCCTACGAGTACGACGGCGAGAACCGCCTCACCAAAACCATCAACCCGGCCGGCAAGGCCGTCACCCGCGGCTACGACGCCAACGGCAACCTCACGGCCGTCACCGACGCCCTCGGCAACAAGACGACCTACGCCTACGACAAGGCCAACCGCCTGATCGCCGAGGTCTCGGCCCGCGGCAACGCCCAGGGCGCCGACGCCGCCGCCTACACCACGAGCTACGGCTACGACGCCGCAGGCAACCGCACCACGGTGACGGATCCCGGCGGGGCCGTCACGACCACCGGCTACGACGCCCTCGGCCGGCCCGTCTCGGTCACCAACCCGCTCAAGCAGGTCACCAGGACCACCTACGACGCGAACGACAACATCGCCACCGTCACGGACGCGCTCGGGAAGGTCACCCGCTACACGTACACCGGCACCGGCCTGACGGACACCGTCACCGACCCGCTCGGCAACAAGACCGACTACGGATACGACGCCGACGGCCACCGCACCAGCGAGACCACCCCGCTGGGCCGGAAGACCACCTGGGCGTACGACGACGACGGGCGCACCGCCGCACAGACCGACCCGCGCGGCAACGCCCAGGGCGCGAACCCGGCCGACTTCACCACGACCTACACCTACGACGAAGCCGGCAACGTCACCAAGGTGCGCGACCCCCTCGGGGGGACCACCGTCACCGGCTACGACGCGCTGGGCCACGTCGTCTCCGCCACCGACGCGCTCGGCAAGGTCACCAGAACCGCGTACGACGAGCTCGGACGCGTCGCCAAGGTCACCGGACCCGACGGAGCCGTCACCGCCTACACGTACAACACGGCCGGTGACCTCGCCACCCGCACCGACCCCAAGGGGCACACCACCAGCTTCGCCTACGACGACGCGGGCCGCCGCACCGGGATCACCGACCCGCTCGGCCGCAAGAAGTCCTTCGGCTACGACGCCGACGGCAACACCAACCGGATCACCAACGCCCGCGGCACCACCGCCACCGTCACCATCGACCCCCGGGGCCTGCCCACCGCGACGGCCTTCACCGACGACACCCCCGGCACCACCCTCGCCTACGACACCCTCGGCCGCCGCAAGTCCGTCACCGACGCCACCGGCACCCGGGCCTACTCCTACGACCCGGCCGGCCGGCTGACGGCCGTCACCCCGGGGGCCGGCAAGGGCGCCTACGGCTACACCTACGACGACGCCGGACGCCTGACCTCCCGCACCGTCGACTACACGGCTCCCAAACCCCTCGACTGGAGCGGCGCGGCCCTCACCGCCACCGCCGACCTCGACGGCGACGGCACCAGCGACGTCATCGCCACCGACGCCAAGAGCGGCGTGCGCACCGTCCTCGGCCGCGCCGACGGCACCTTCGCCGCGGGCAGCACGCTCACCGGGTCCGGCACCGGCTTCCAGCAGGTCCTGACCGCCGAGTTCACCGGCGACGGCAAGCCCGACCTGCTGGCCGTCGACAAGGCCACCGGCCACCTGTGGCGCTACACCGGCGACGGCAAGGGCGGTTTCGCCGCACCGGCCGACCTCGGCGCGAGCTGGGGACCGATGACCCTGACCGCCGGGGACTTCAACAAGGACGGCAAGCCGGACCTCCTGGCCGTCAGCTCCGGCGCCAACCGGCTCTACTTCTACCCCGGCGACGGCAAGGGCGGCCTCGGCGCCCGCACCGACCTCGGCAGCGGCTGGGGCACCTTCCGTATCGCGCTCCTGGAGTACACCGGCGACGGCAAGCCCGACATCCTCGCCGTCAACCCCGGCGACGGCCACCTCTACCTCTACCCCGGTGACGGCAAGGGCGGCTTCGGCGCCCGCACCGACCTCGGGGCGGGCTGGGGCGCCATGCACCTGGTGCCGGGCGAGTTCAACGGCGACGGCAAACAGGACTTCCTCGCCGTCGACACCGCCGGGCACAAGCTGCGCTTCTACCCGGGCAACGGCACCGGCGGCTTCGGCACGTACATCCTGCAGCCCGACGACTGGGCCCCGTACGGCATCCCGCTCCTCGCCCGCACCGGCCCCTCGGACCGGACCGGCATCGTCGCCGCGGCGGGCTCCCGGCTGCGCACCTGGAAGGGCGACGGCAAGGGGCGCTTCACCGACGCGGCCGACGCCACGACCGCCGGCAGCGGATCGAAGGCCGGCTACGGCTACGACGCCGACGGCCGCCGGACCTCCCAGACCGGCGCGGCCGGCACCATCACCTACGACTACGACCCCGCCGGGAACCTCGGCACCACCACCCTTCCCGCGGGCAACGGCCACACCGAGAAGCGCGCCTACGACAACGCCGGCCGCCTCACCTCCGTCACCAGCGCCAAGGGCGGCACCGTCCTGTCCGGCCGGCAGCTGACCCTCGACCCGTCCGGCCGGCCCACCCGGATCGCGACCACCCGCGCCGGACAGCCCGACAGCTACCGCTACTACAGTTACGACCCCGCCGGCCGCCTCCTCACCGACTGCGCCTCCGCCACCAAGGCCGACACCTGCCCCGCCGCCGACGCGGCCACCACCTACACCTACGACCCCGTAGGCAACCGCAAGACCCGGAGCCGCAACGGCACCACCACCTCGTACACCTACGACGACGCCGACCAGCTCACCTCGGCCGCCGCCGGATCCACCACCCGCGGCTTCACCTACGACGCCGACGGCAACCGCACCGGCGCCGGGGACGACACCTTCCGCTACGACGCGGCCGGGCGCCTCGCCTCGGTCACGTCCGGCTCCTCCGGCTCCGAGACCTACACCTTCGGGTACGACGCCGACGGCAACCGCGTCACGGCGAGCAAGGCCGGCAAGCGGCTGCGCACCACGACCTGGGACGTCAACGGCCCGCTCGCCACCGCCGGCGCCGAGTACGACGCCGAGGGCGCGCTGAGCACCGAGTACCAGTACAACCCCCTCTCCCAGGTCCAGGCGCAGACCGGCCCCGGCGGCACCCTCTTCCACCACCACGACCAGCTCGGATCGGTCACCGACACCACCGACGCGGCGGGAGCCGCCCAGAGCAGCTACACCTACGGGGCGTTCGGCGAGACCGAGCGGACCGACATCGCCGAGAACCCGCCCGCCAACCCCTTCACCTTCGCCGGCGGCTACGCAGAACCCGCCACCCCGGCCGCCGGCCTCTACCTCAGGGCACGCGACTACGACCCGGCCACCGGCCGCTTCACGGCCAAGGACCCGGCACCCGCAGCCGTCCACGACCCGTACGTCTCGACATACGCCTACGCCAACAACACCCCCACCCGCTTCACCGACCCCACCGGCCTCAAGGCCGGCGACCCCGACGACGACCACATCGACTCCTTCGGCGAGGGCGTCGAGGTCTTCGGCGACGGCTTCGTCCAGGGCCTGAAAATGCCCTTCGAGTTCGTCGGCGACCTCTACAACGCCTTCACCGGCAAGAACGGCGGCGCAGGCGGCTTCTTCGACAAATACGTCCCCGTACGCCCGGCCTACACCCTCTACCGCGCCTCGTACCACTTCTCCAAGCAGGGCTGCGAGGAGCTCTCCGAGGTCTACCGCAAGGCCGCCGACGAACTCGCCGCACAGGTCGCCCTCGTCGGCCTCGGCGGACTGCGCGGCTGGCAGCGCAAGGTCGCCCAGGAGGAGACCAGCGTCCTCGGCTCCGAGGGCATCGCGCCCAAGCCGGGCAAGGGCAACGGCGGACCGCCGCCGCTGCGCCAGGCGTACATCAACGAGGTCGAGGCCCTCTCCCAGCAGGCGGCGTCCATGCGGGCGGCCGGCGCGAGCCAGGAGACCATCGCGCGCACCCTGCACAAGGCCCGCCGCGACCTGGGCGTGAAGTACAAGGACCTCACCCCCGAACCGCTGCGGAGCGAGATCTACCAGCGCAACCTGCAGAAGTACGGTGACAAGCTGGGGCCGACGATCGACTGGCTCCGGGCCAAGGGCAAGACGTGGGAGCAGATCATCGAGAGCGCGACCCGCACCGGCGGGCAGGACCTCGGACTGGGGAAGAAGCAGGAATGAGCATCACGGTGCGGTCCTTCGACCGCTTCGACGAAGTGGCCGCGTTCGATCCGGCGAGCGGAGAGCTCGGCCCCCGCACACGGGCCGGCTCCCCGCCCCCGGGAGGGGCGCCCGCCGGTCACTACGGCGAGCTGGGCGGGGTCCCGGTCGTGCTCTACCGCACGGGCGGCGGCCTCCGCCTGCGACTGGGGGAGCGGGACGTCGCCCTCGACGGCCGCTTGGAGGTCCGCCACGAACGGTCCGCCGACCGCTGCCTGCTGACGGTCGGCACGACCGCTGTCGCCTACTCCGCTCCGGACACCCTGACCGACCCGGAGGACGACCCCACGGCCTTCGCCGAGGCGGAGGACTTCGACATGGGGTTGTTCGTGGCCAACGTGGCCGGTGATCCCGGCCGCAGGGAAGCGGTCTACCGGTAGGGAGTTCCGGGGAGCCGGACACGGGCCGGCTCCCCGTTCGCTCCAGTTCCCCGTTCGCACCGGCGCCCTGTTCGCACCGGCGCGCTGTTCACTCTTTCGGGGAGAACTGGTACGGAGGTCTTTGATACGCGTGTCTTTCGGTAACGGCTGTGATGCGACGTCCCCCTGTCACCGGCCTGTCAAAGGGAGCCTCCCGTGCCCGTGCCCACCACGATCGACCACAAGGCCCGCACCTACAGCCTGGCGCACGCCTACTGGCTGGCGCAGGCGGCCGACCTCTCCTACAAGGACGAGGCCACCATCGAGAAGCAGGCGCGGAACTGGGGCTTCGACCGGGTGCGGCACCACATGACGCGGTTCACGCCGCCCTTCCCGCTGGAGGACACCCAGGCCTTCACGATGGCCAGCGACGACATGATCATCACAGCCTTCCGGGGCACGGAACCCGCCCGGATCCGCGACTGGCTCTCCGACGCGACGACCCCGCCCTGGCCGGGCCCGGCGAAGACGGGCTACGTCCATTACGGCTTCGGCCAGGCCCTGGAATCCATCTTCCCGGACGTGAAGAGCACCCTCAACGAGTACCGGACGAACGGTCAGACTGTCTGGTTCACCGGCCACAGCCTGGGCGGCGCACTCGCCATGCTCGCCGGCGCACGGCTGTACCTGGAGGAGCCGAAGCTGCTGGCCGACGGCGTCTACACCTACGGCCAGCCCCGCACGTGCGACCGGCTGCTGGCGGCCGCGTGCAACAAGGGCTTCAAGCAGCGCCTCTTCCGGTTCGTGAACAACAACGACATCGTGCCGCAGCTGCCGCCCGAGCCCGCGTACACCCACGCCGACGCCGTGCGGTACATCGACTCCGCGGGCAAGGTCCACGAGAGCATGTCGCTCCTCGGCGGCCTCGCCGACCGGGCGAAGGGCCTGACGGCGGACGCCTTCGCGCCCGCGAGCGACGGCGTGCGCGACCACTCGATGCGCAAGTACGTCGCCGCGCTGGAGAAGAACCTGGCCTGACCCGGTCCGGCCGGCTTGAACGGGCCGGACGTACGAGGCCGTCAGAAGGACGAGTGCGTGAACCAGTGGGCGATCAGGTCCTGGTCGCCCAGCAACTGGAAGGCGTCGCTGTTGCGGTCCAGGCGGCCGTACAGGAGCAGGAGCAGATCCGCGGCCGTGCCCTGGACCGTGGCGTCCGCCGTGCGGGGCCGGTCATCGCCGGTCACCAGCCCGAAGCCGTCGGGGCGCAGGCGGACCAGCCAGTCGTCGTCGCCGTCCGTGCAGCCGAAGCGAAGGGTCCGGCCGGGGCCGCGCAGTTCGGCGGTCCCGGGTGCGAAGAAGGAGGCGAAGGGCAGGTTGGTGAGGAACTCGTCGACGCCGTCCACCGCCGGGACGCGGTCGATGTGCGGCGAGAGCCCGAGTGCGAGCTCGGCGTCGGTCCGGTGCACCAGCGTCTCGAAGAGCATGCGGCGGACCCAGAACCGGGCGTGCTGGTCGAGCCCCCAGGCCCACATCGGCGCGTCCAGGTCCGTGTCGGCGAACACCTGGGCGGCCTCCGCGGCACCCGTGGCCAGCCAGTCCGGATAGCCGTCGGGCTGTTCCGGCAGGCGCAGGTCCACCTCGCGACTGGCCGGCGGCTGCTGGATGCGCCGGCTCAGCAGCACGGTGAACCAGCGGTGCACGCTGCCGGTGTGGCGCGTCAGGTCGGTCAGGGTCCAGCCGGGGCAGGACGGCACCGGGGTGGCGGGGTCGGCTCCCTTCACCGTGGCGATGAAGCGGGCGGTCTCGGCCGCGACGGCTGCGGCGTGCTGGGCTGGGTTCATGTCTGAGGTCCTTCGGGTCGTGCAGGTGGCAGGTGGCAGGTGGCAGGTGGCAGGTGGCGGGGGAGCGAGGCAGTGGGGCGGTGGAGTAGCGGGGAAGGGGTCAGGCCAGCGGCTTGTCGAGTACGGCCTTGGTGTGGCTGAAGGTGTCGATGGAGTATTCGCCGTGGTATCGGCCCATGCCGCTCTCGCCCACACCGCCGAACGGCAGGTCGGGCACGGCCAGGTGGGAGACGGGAAGGCCGAAGGCCAGGGCGCCGGAGGAGGTCTCCTCGGCCAGCCGCTGCTTGGTCCGCGCCGATTCGGTGAAGGCGTACAGGGCGAGCGGCTTGTCACGCTCGTTGACGAAGGCGATCGCCGCGTCCAGGTCGGGCACGCCGATCACCGGCAGGACGGGCCCGAAGATCTCTTCCTGCATCACGGGTGCGTCCGGGGAGACGTCCGCGAGAACGGTGGGGGCGAGGTAGCGGGTGGCCCGGTCGTGCACCCCGCCGGTGACGACGCGGCCCTCGCCCAGAAGCCCGGTCAGCCGGTCGAAGTGGCGCTCGTTGACGATCCGCCCGTACTCCTCGTCGGCCGACGGGTCCTGTCCGTACTGCGCCAGGACGGCTGCGGCCAGGTGTTCTTCGAGCGCGGCGGCGATGTCGCCGATGGCGAGTACGTAGTCGGGCGCGACGCACGTCTGACCGGCGTTGAGGAACTTGCCGCGGACGAGCCGCTCGGCCGTGGCCGCGAGGTCGACGCCGGGCTCGACGAGCACCGGGCTCTTGCCGCCCAGCTCCAGCGTCACGGGAGTCAGGTTCCGGGCGGCCGCGGCCATCACGATGCGCCCGACCGTGCCGTTGCCGGTGTAGAAGATGTGGTCGAAACGCTCTTCCAGCAGCGCGGTGGTCTCCGCGACGGCGCCCTCCACGACCGCGACGGCCTGCGGGTCGAGATAGCGCGGCAGCAGCCGGGCGAGGGCCGCCGAGGTCGCCGGTGCCAGCTCGCTGGGCTTGACCACGACCGCGTTGCCCGCGGCCAGCGCACCCACCAGCGGGGTCAGCGCGAGCTGCAGCGGATAGTTCCAGGGCGCGATGACCAGCACCACCCCGAGCGGGTCGCGGACCACGCGCGCTTCGGCCGGCCGAAAGGCCTTGGGAACGGGGGCCGGCCGGGGAGCCAGCCACTCCGCGAGGTGCGCGACGGTGTGGTCCAGCTCGTTGAGCGTGAAGCCGATCTCGGTGCGGTAGGCCTCCTTCGGGCCCTTGCCCAGGTCGGCACGGAGGGCGGCCAGGAGGACGTCGGCCTGTTCCGTGAGCAGTGTGCGCAGTGCCTGCAGCTGGCCGAGCCGCCAGGCCAGGGGCTTCGTGCGGCCGGTTGCGAACCCGGCCCGCAGCCGGGCCACAGTGGTGGCCGGGTCGGCGGCGGGCGCGGTCTCCGGCGCGGTGTCCCGGCCGGCGATGCCTCCGGTGGCCAGTGCGGCGACCAGGGTGCGGGCCAGTTCCGCTGAGGAGGCCGGGTTCTGGCCCGTGTAGAGGTTGCGGTCGGCGACGATGTGCGGGGTGAACGGCTCCGCGGCGACGAACTCGGCGCCGAGCCCCTTCAGACGGTCCTCCAGCAGCCAGCAGGCCCGGTCGGCGAAGCCTGCCGCGGTCTCTTCGGCGTTGCTGAACGCGGTCATCCGGTACCCGGCGAACGGCCGGCTGCCGTCCTCGCGGCGGGCGGCGAGCAGCGCGGCGGGCGCATGACAGAGCAGGGCGAGCGGCTTCCCCGAGTCGAGCGTGCGGGTGAGGATCCGGCCGGAGGCGGAGTCGAGGGCGAGGTCCTCCATCGGACCGTGGCCGCCGGGGTAGAAGACCAGGTCGTACTCGTCCGGGTCGACTTCTTCCAGCACCGCCGGGGTGCCGAGCTCGGCCTTCATGGCATCGAGGCAGGAGGCAAGACGGCCGGCCCGCTCCTGGCCGCCGTTGGCGTCGGCGCTCAGGCTGACCGGGTCGACCGGGGCGGCGACGCCGCCGGGCGTCGCGATGGTGATCCGGTAACCCGCTTCACGGAAGATCCGGTGGGGCTCGGCGAGCTCTTCGGCCCAGAATCCGGTCGGGTGCAGGGTGCCGTCGGCCAGCGTCCAGTGGCGGGAGCCGGTGACGACGAAGAGGGCGGAAGGCATGCAGGGCTCCAGAGGGCGAGCAGTAGAATTTAAGGGCATAGATGATTCATGCACTCAAGTAATGTGGTGAAGGTAGACCTCAATGGTTGACGTTGTCAACCGATCCGCCACCCTGTGCTTGGATACTGCACACGGCATGCGGCCTGCGGCACAGGCCGAGGCCTGGTGATGAGGGGGAACGTTGACGCGCACGACACCGCCGCGCCCGCTGGACGTGGCGGCCGGGCTTCCGGAGCTGGCGGGCCTGGCCAGGACGGCCACCCGCCTGCATCCGCGCCGCGGCACGCCCACCGTCCATGACAGTTCGGTGGGCGGTCCGCTGCTGTGGCCGGCGGGTGAGCCCTGGCCGGAGTTCGAGCCGGAGTACGGGGCCTACGGCCTGACGACCACGCTGGCGGACATCCGCAAGGCGCGGGGGATCGGAGAGGAGGGGCTGACCGGGCGGGAGTGGGAAGCCTTCAACCGGAGCAGAGTCTGGACCCCGGCGGAGCTGCTGCCGGACGGGCCGCTGCCCCTGATTCCGCTCGTGCAGCTCTATGCCCGGGACGTGCCCGGACTTCCGTGCCCCGAGGGGACGGACATGCTTCAGGTGCTGTGGACCACGTCCGACGAGTTCGAGCAGTTGGGTGCCGTGCAACTGAGGTGGCGGCAGTCCTCGGATGTGCGGGACATTCTGGCCGGTCCACCCGAGCCCGCCTACGTCGAGATGGTCGACCAGGTGCCCACGCCCTGTGTACTGCATCCGGAAGAGGTCCGGGAATTCCCGCCGGTGCATCTCCTCACGGACGAGCAGGCGAAGCGCGTGGAGGTCTGGGCGGAGGAGCGGTCGGCGGACTACCGGAGAGAGCTGTCCGTCGCTCCCGGCTGGAAGCTGGGCGGCTGGCCCTCGTACTTCACCTACCGCCACCCCGCGGGCCCCGACGAACTCCGATGCGGTGAGTGCGGCGGCCCCGTGGAGGCACTGCTGACTGTCGACAGCAGCGAGTGGCACGGATTCAGCCGCAGCTGGAGTCCGGTCGAGGACGTGGACGAACATCCCTACGCCATCAGCGCGCCCACGATGGTGTCTGTCGGCCGCGGCTGGACCCTGCAGATCTACGCCTGCGTCGGCACCCCGTCCCACCTGCCGCGGTCGATCATGCAGTAGCGGGCGGGGACCCGGGCCGGGACGGCACTGGTTCAGTACGGCGCGAGAGTCAGGCGCAGGAACCGGGGCCGGTAGATGTCGGCGCGGCGGATGACATCGGCCGGGACGAGACTGTTGACGTTGTAGGAGATGACGATGTCACGGCGGCCGCGTTCGAGTTCCGGGTGCTCGTGGGGGTTGTAGGCGATGACATTGGGGTTGCGGTAGGTGCCGTTCGGTCCGGCTTCCGGTGCGGTGTAGACGGTCCGGGGCCGGGTGAAGGGGCCGGCGGGGGAGCGGGACCAGGCGATCTGCGTCTCGGCGCTGAACGCCAGGTCCGCGCGCTGGGTCACCAGCGCGTACCAGGACCCGTGCCGCACCACGCTGACCTCGTCCGAGGTGAACAGCGGGCCCCCGGGACCGGCCAGCCGGCCGGCGTCCTCCTCGCGACCGGACCAGGCGCCGCGCGCCGTCCAGTACTGCCAGGGGCGCCGCAGGTCGCGGCCGGCGACCCGGGCGAGCCGCAGGTGGCTGCGGCCTTCGGGGGTGCGCTCGGTTCCGTAGACGTACGTGTAGCCGCCCTGCCCCGGTTCCAGCCAGGCGCCCCAGGCGATACCGGCGGAGGACGGCAGCGGGGTGACGGACGCCGGCCGGCTGTAGGCGCCGGCGCGAAACCTGGCCAGCACGTTGCCTCGCCAGGCGATGTCCAGGGGACCGCTTCCCGTTCGCGCGTAGCGGGCGTAGACCACGCTCACGCCGTGACCGTCGGGGATGCCTGCGCGCGCCCAGTACCAGGACTCGCGGTCCGGGCCGGTCACCGGGGAGGCGGGCTGCCCGGCCCGGTCCCGGCCGGTCACCGTGCGCGGGCCGCTCCCGGTCCACAGCACGAAGCTGTTGTTCAGAAACGGGGTCGTCCCGCCCTCGCCGACCGTGGGGGAGCGCGAGCCGTCGGGCCTTACGGTGCCGAGGAACGTGTCGGAGAACACCCATAGTTCACCGGCCGGGGTCGGTACGGAGTACGTGCTGTCCCCGCCGGTCCAGTGGTGCGGTGAACGGTCGTGGTCGGCGTACGTCCCGAAGGCCGTGTTGAGGGTTCCGGCGGGGCGTGCGTCCACTACGCGTGGAGGTCCGGCGGCCGGGGCGGCGGATTCCGGGGGCAACAACGCGCAGAGCACGGAGAGTACGGCGGCCGCGGCGTACTTCTTCACGACGAAGGTCCTCATGATGCAGGGTCCAACGAGTCACCGGCGCCGGAGTATCCCGGGCGGTGGGACGCAGGCTGCAGGTGGTCGGCCGTCGACAGTCGGCTGCGGGGTTACAGGGAGGCCGAGGGCGCGTGACCGGGTCCTCCGGCCCGGGCCTGCCCCTGTCCCTGCCCTGCCTGTCGCCTCAGCCCCGGTAGGCGTCCTCCAGACCCTGAATGTCGATCTTGTGCATTCCCAGCATGGCCTGCATGACACGGTTCGCCGCGGCCCGATCCGGGTCGGCCAGCAGTTCGATGAGCCGGCGCGGCGTGATCTGCCAGGACAGGCCGTACTTGTCCTTGACCCAGCCGCAGGGACCTTCCTCCCCGCCCTCGCTCAGCCGCTCCGAGAGCCGGTCGACCTCCTCCTGGTCCGCGCAGTCGACGCTGAAGGAGACGGCCTCGGTGAAGGTGAACTCCGGACCTCCGTTGAGGGCGACGAAGCGCTGGCCCGCGAGCGTGAACTCGACGGTCATGACGGAACCCGGCGCACCCGGCCCCACCTCGCCGTAGTGCTGTACTCCGACGATGCGCGAGTCGTCGAAGACCGAGACGTAGTGGGCGGCGGCCTCCTCGGCCTGCCCGTCGTACCAGAGGAAGGGCTTGATCTTCTGAGTGATCTGCACGGTGACGAGTAGACCCGACCCCGGGCCCGGAAGCCCGCCTGACGCGCGCGGGGGCACGAGAGCGCTGGAAG
The DNA here is from genome assembly GCF_024519335.1 of Streptomyces telluris. Classification (NCBI taxonomy): domain Bacteria; kingdom Bacillati; phylum Actinomycetota; class Actinomycetes; order Kitasatosporales; family Streptomycetaceae; genus Streptomyces; species Streptomyces telluris. The sequence goes on along the minus strand of NZ_JANIID010000025.1, from coordinate 73,490 downwards.
GGGCCTTCGCCGGCGAGCGTGGCCGCCGCGTAGTGTCGCCCTTTCGGCCTTCTCAGGCCCGGCCCGTCTCGTCCGCCGCGTCGGGGAGCAGAGGGAACAGCCGGGTGATGAGAGCTACCGGTCGGGCGCCGTCGGGCCGGGCCAGGGGCCGCTGCTCACGGTCCTGATAGGGGGCCAGTGCCCGCCGGACGGTGTCCGCGACCCGGCTCATCTCTTCGGGAGTCAGGTAGGCGATGGCGCTGAAGGCTTCGTCGTGACGCCATTCGCCTGGCGCGTGGTCGCGCTGGGCGAGCCACCGCTGCCAGCTCTCGTCCTCCAGCCCGCGGGCCAGGTCGCCGAACTGCTCCTCCGCGGAAGCGCCGTGGTCGGGGTCGTGCCGCCGCAGGCGCCAGGGACGGGCGCGCCCCCCGTGGTGAGGGGCTTCCTCGATGTGCCCGTGGCGTGCGAGCTGGCGAAGGTGAAACGAGCAGAGCCCGGAGCTGTAACCCAGCCGGGCGGCGGCTTCGGTCGCCGTGACGGTGCCGACTTCGGCGAGCAGGTCCAGGAGCGCCGTGCGGACCTCGTGCTCGCGCAGTGCGTCGCCGGTGTGCCGGGTCCGGTCGGGCGGGGAGTTGAGGTCATCTTCAGTCACTTTGCAAAGTCTGCTACTTTGCAAAGATCTTGGCAAGCGGTTCTTGCCCGGAGACATCAGGCCGCGGTGACGACCGCGGCGTATGCGGCGTGCGCAAAAGGGGAGACAGAGATGTCTGTTGGTCACGACCGGTCCCGTCCCGTGGACCGGCGAGTCCGTGTGCAGGGCCAACCGGTCGACTCGTACCCGGCTCTGTCACCGGAGGCGGAACGGGGATCGGTGCGCCGGGTCACGGTGGTGGGCGAGGAGGTCCTGAGCCGTCCGTGCCGGGAGGTGACCGAATTCGGCTCTCCGGAGCTGTCGGCGTTGATCGACGACATGTTCCTGACCATGCATGTGGCCGACGGCGCGGGCCTGGCGGCCAACCAGGTGGGCGTCGACCTGCAACTGTTCGTCTACGACTGCCCGGACGAACTCGGGGTCAGGCACGTCGGCCACATCATCAACCCGGTCCTGGACCTGCCCGATCCGGCCGGCCGCCGGCTCGTCGACGACTCCGAGGGCTGCCTGTCCGTACCCGGCGCCACCATGATGGTCCCTCGCACCGATCGTGCCGTCGTCCGCGGATTCGACAAGGACGGCAACCCCCTCGTCATCGAAGGAATCGGCTACTTCGCGCGGTGCCTGCAGCACGAGACCGACCACCTCTTGGGGCACACGTACCTCGACCGGCTGTCGAAGCGGGACCGCAAGGACGCCCTGCGGCAGATGGCGGACCTTCGTGAGGACGTCTTCGCGCGACGCGAGACCAAGGCCGCCCGCCTGGGCCGGTGAGACACGTGCCCGGCCGGTGGGGGATCCGCCGGGCCACGGCGCACGGCGGCGGCGCACGGTCGGCGGGACCCGTGATCTGTGATCCGTGATCCGCGCCCGTGTGCAGTCGGCTCTACAAAAGGGAGTTGCCGGTGTCCTCACGCGACGCATCCGAGCGCATCCCAAGGTGCCGGGTGAAGAACTGCAGCGCGTGGCCGGTTTCGAACGCGGGTGTTTCCCCGTGGTCGCCCGGGTTGGCGTGCAGCGTCTTGTCGGCCGAGCCCAGGGCGTCGAACAGCGCCAAGGCGCGGTCCCTGGGTACCCGCGTATCGTCCCATTGGAGCAGGAACTGCACCGGCACGGTGACCCGGGCGGCGGTCGCGGCCAGCCCGTGCACGCCGAGCAGGCCCAGCACCGCGGCGCCGATCCGGGGCTCGGCGGCGAGCAGGGGCAGCCCCAGTCCGCAGCCCATCGACACACCCCAGTAGCCGACCGGGCCCGCGCCGACGTGGTCGAGGCCCTGCAGCGCGGTCAGGACCGCCTGCCAGTCGGCGACGGCCTGCCCGGCCAGCAGGTCGTGCATGGCCGAGACCAGCTCGGCCGGATCCTCGCCGGCGGCCATGCGGGCCCGCATGTCGCCCGCGAACCGAAGGAACCGTTCGTCCTTCGGCCGGTCGCCGTGATGAGGGGCATCGATCGCGGCGACGGCGAAACCCCCCTCGGCAGCGAACCGGTGCGCGCCGGCCAGGACGCCGGGAGCCTTCTTGTGCTGACCGCCGCCGTGCCCCATCAGGATCAGCGGGCGGGGGCCGGTGGCGTCTTGCGGCGTGAACAGCACGCCGGGGATCTCACCGAGGGTGAAGGACTGTTCAGTGACGCCGTCGGCCGACGTCTGAGGGGCCAAGCTGAAGGGCATAGCGTTTCAAAGCCTTTCGGGGGTGCCTCGTGCGGGTGCTCCCCGGACCGGGGAGCCGTGCTGGGCGGTGCAGGTCGGTGCTGGTCAGCCGTTTCCGTTCGCGCTCGCCATGAGTTCGTCGAAGGCCGCGAAGACGTCCGCCGCCTGCAGGGTGGTGAGCTCTTCCCGGGTCAGAGGCCGGCCGTCGTCGCGGGTGGTGGACGAGAGGCGGAGGTCGCGTTGGGCGGCGGCCTTGTGGCAGAGGTTGCGGATGAAGCGTCCGTTGCCGAGCCCGTCGATTCTGTCCGCCGCCGCGTCCAGGCTCTGTGCCAGGGCGCTCTCGCCCTCCGGGGACAGGACGTCGCCGTTGTCGTCCAGCAGCACGGCGGCGATCTGCCGCAGTTCCTCCGCCGCGTACGAAGGGAAGTCGACGTGAGTGGTGAAGCGTGAGGCCAGTCCGGGGTTGGAGGCCAGGAGGGTCTCCATTTCCCGCTGGTAGCCGGCCAGGACCACGACCAGGCGCTCGCGGTCGTCCTCGGCGCGCTTCAACAGCACCTGCAGCGCCTCGTTGCCGAACGCGTCCCCGCCGTTGTACCCGTCGTTGACCAGGGCGTAGGCCTCGTCGATGAAGAGAACGCCGTCCAGGGCGGAGTCGATGACCGCCGACGTCTTCAGCGCGGTGGAGCCGAGGTGCTCGCCGACCAGGTCGACGCGCTGCGTCTCGACGACGTGACCGCGCTCCAGCAGGCCGAGCCCCGCGAAGACCTTGCCCACGATGCGGGCCACCGTGGTCTTTCCGGTACCGGGCGGCCCGGCGAAGACGAAATGCTGCGGCCGGGTACGGGTCGGTATGCCCTGTTCCGCGCGGAGCCCGGCCATCTCCAGCTGGGCGATCAGGGTGTGGACCTGGCGCTTGACCGACCCGAGACCGATCATCGCGTCGAGCTCGGCCCGCGCCTCGGCGAGCAGGCCCGTGCGCTGCTGCTCCACCACGGCGGCGGAGCCGGCCCCGGCCCGGACCACCTGTGCCCGCTCCTCCACGTCGTAGAGCGCGGGCCAGTACCGGAAGGAGTACTGGTAGTCCTTGAGGGCCTCCTCCTGCGCCCCCAGCCCCTCATGAGCCCGGCCGCTCCAGTAGGCGAGCTCGGCGTCGAAGGGGCTGCCCGCCTCGGCCTCCTCCGAGAGCCGGTCCAGGGTGTTGAGGGCCTCGTGCCAGACCTTCTGCGCAATGAGCGCCTGCGCGGCGTAGAGCTGCGCCTCGGCGCTGAGCATGGGGTCGTCGATGCCGGTCGAGCAGGACAGCACCCAGTCCCAGTCCTCGGAGAGGTAGGCGTGCCGTGTGGCGACGAAGCGCGTTTCGTCGCAGTCCAGCTCGGCCTCCGCCAGCGTCTGCCACGCCTCGTCGAGGGCACCGGCGTCCAGGAGAGCGCTCTGAGTGGCCAGCCACAGGTCCCGGCCCGTCTCCAGGGCGAAGCTGACGAACACGCCGATCGGGAACTGGGACGCCAGGGTCTTGTTGTGCTTGGCCCGCAAGGCACCGAACTTCGCCGCGTGCCGGTCCATGGCGGCCAAGGCCTCGTCCTGGCGCTGCCCCGTCGCGTGCAGACCGAGCCAGGCGTCGGCCGCGGTCGGATCCTCGCGCACCGCGTCCGCGAAGCGCGCCGCCGCCTTGCCGGTGTCCCCTTGCCCGAGCAGCCCGACGGCATCCAGCCAGGCCCGCTCCGCACGTCTTGCCGCCAGCCAGGACGTGGTTCCACGCGACACGGTTCCGCCCTCCTGGCTGCGCCCTGACCTGCACCGGAGCAGAAACAGGACCAGCCGATGTGATCATCTACGGAGGGCTGATGCTACTGCGTGCCCCTGGTGCCCCGAGTCGCTGATCCCTCGCCGCATGCTGCCGGCGGATCCCTGATTCGCGACGCTAGAACGCCGGCGGCCCCTGTTCGACGCGGCGCAGCACGGGTGACAGCAGGTCGACCCCGTCGTCGAAGGTGCGGCGTTCGTCCCACCAGGTGCAGCCCGCCTCGATGAGGGGGCCGAGCAGGTCTCGTGCCCGGGCCGGGGCGGCGGGGCTGGCACCGCCGATCACGATCTCGAACGGGTCGTTCCGCTCGGTTCCGCGGTGCTTGCGCACGTAGTCGACGAGGTCGCGGACCTCCTCGACGGGCGGAGTGCGGCCGTGCCAGGCGGACTTGAACAGCGGGACGGCGCCGTCCCAGCGGGCGGCCCGGCGCATCGGGCGGCGGTTGGGCCAGGCCCCGGCGATCCAGACCGGCACCCGGGGGCGCTGCACGGGCGTGGGCAGCAAGGTGACGTCCTCCACGCGGTGGTGCCGCCCTTGATGGGTGACCGGCTCGCCCGACCAGTAGCGGGCCAGCAGGTCCAGCCCCTCGTCGAGGAGTTCGGCGAGGACGACGGGGTCGGTGGGCTCGCCGAAGCTTCCGTACTCGTCCTCGACCGGCCCGCCGAGCCCGGCGCCGAAGATCACGCGGCCCCCGCTGATCCGGTCGAGCGTGGCCACCTGCCGGGCCACCTGCTGCGGCCGCCGCCGGGGGACCGGGGTGACCAGGGTGCCCAGCCGGATGCGGGTCGTGGCCAAGGCCGCCGCCGTCAACAGCATCCACGGGTCGCCGAAGGACTTCCCCGTCCGCTTGGTGTGGACGACGTGGTCCCAGACGAACAGGGCGTCCCAGCCCGCCTCCTCCGCGGCCGCAGCCAGCGAGGCCACGGTACGCGCATCGGCGAAGTCTCCGAAGTTCGGAATGTTCACAGAGAAGCGCATCCGGCCATGGTGCGGGGTGGAACCCGGCCCGAACAACCGTTTTTCGGCGGCGACTTGGATGGCCATGGAGGGCCCGGCCCGTTGGCGGAGGCGGGGCCCCGGACCGGTGAGCAGTCGGTCCGCGAGCCTTGATCGTCGGCGAGCCTGCTGGTTAGGTTGGCCGGCATGACTGAGCTCGGACCCGTTGCCTGGCCACCCGCCCCGATCAGGACCGAGCGGCTCGTGCTCCGTGAACCCGAAGCCCGGGACCGGGCGGCGTTCATCGAGCTGTTCGCCTCGCCGGAGGTGGGCACGTACATCGGCGGCCCTCGACCGCGCGATGAGCTGGAGCGCGCGGTGCCGGAGGTGCCCGGGCGGCGTCCCGGCCTCTTCGTGATCGATCTCGACGGAGCGATGATCGGCATGATCACGCTCGATCGGCGCGACGCGGAGCGCCCGGGTCACGTCCGTCCGGATGCCGGGGAGGCCGAGCTCGGTTACATGTTCCTGCCGGAGGCGTGGGGATACGGGTACGCCGCCGAGGCGTCCGCAGCCGCACTCGGCTGGTTCGCCGACGCGCTTCCCACCGAGCCGGTGGTGCTGTGCACCCGGGCAGCCAACGACCGCTCGATGCGCCTGGCGGCGAAGCTGGGGTTCACCGAGGTGGAGCGGTTCGAGGAGTACGGGGCCGAGCAGTGGTTCGGCGTGCGGTCCCCGGTCACGCCGTCCGGTTGAGTTCGTGCTCGACAGCGCGGATCCACGGGGCCACTGACCGGGTACCGCGTCAGGCCCCTTCGCACGTACGGTCCCGCGGCCCGGAGCGTTCCACGCGGGCGTTCCAGGCCGCTCGCTTCTCCGCCGGCCAGAGCCCACTTTCGCGTTCCGGCGTCCCAGAATCTCCGGCCTCCCTGGCGGCAGGGAGGCATGACCCCGCAAGCTCGGGTGGTCCAGGCACCACGTCCAAGGATCTGGTGCGTACGGAGAGATTCAGGGTGTGCCGGGCAGCGGCACCGACGTGAAGGAGTGCCTTTCTTGACCACTCACCTTCGACATGGCGCAGGCCCGCGCATGGTGCCGGCGCTGATAGCGGCGCTGTGCGGGATCGTCGGCGGCACCGCGCTCGGTACGAGCCCGGCGGCAGCGGCCGATCAGCGTCACGCGATCTACGCCATCGCCCACCGGGTCGACACCGTGGACGGCGTGGACGCCGCGCTCGACCACGGCGCCAACGGCATCGAGATCGACGTCTGCGCCTGGTGGAACCCGAACGAATGGCGCGCCTACCACGACTGTTCCTCGGCCGGTGACAACAGGCGGGGCCCCAGCTTCGACAGCATGGTCGACCGCATCGTCTCCAACGCCGAGGCAGGGCGCCGGCTGGGCCTGGTCTGGCTGGACATCAAGGACCCGAACTACTGCGGAGAGCAGCAGAACCGCGGGTGCAGCGTCGCCGGACTGCACGACAAGGCGCAGCGGCTGACGGCCGCCGGGATCCAGGTGCTCTACGGCTTCTACGAGTACCACGGCGGCGCCACTCCGGACGTCGGCGGCAGGGGCTGGAAGAGCCTGGAAGGCACGCTCGGCCCGCTGGAGGGAATCACGACGACCGGCACCCGCGACAAGGTCCGCGACGCCTTCAACCGGTCCGGTTCCGGATTCCCCGCCGGCCACCGGGTGATGGACTACGGCGACGGCAACATCCCCAACGGCTTCGGCAACTGCACGGAAGCCACCTACAACACGTGCGCGGAACTGAAGAAGGGCGCCCAGGACCGTGCAGCCGGACAGCTCGCGGCCACGCTGTCCTGGACGACCACCTACAACGACCCGTGGTACGTCGACAAGCTGCTGGGCGACGCGCGTGTGGACGGCATCATCGCGGGTTACGGCAACTTCACCGGCGAGCACGAGTACGACAACGGCTGGCAGTGCGCCAACGCCGTCAACCTCATCCGTGACTGGGTGAACCGCCACGGCTCCACCCACCGCATGGCCACCAGTGGCGACCGCATGTTCAGGTAGCGGACAGCCTCGGGCGGCAGCCGTCGTTCGCACGCCCTCACGCCGGGCCCAGAGGGTCCCGGCGTGCCAGGATCCGGTACGCGTCGGTCACGCGGGCGCCGGACGGCAGGAGCCCGGTGAGCAGGTCGGCGGCCTTCGCCCCGAGGAGCAGGGGGGTCGCGCCGAGGAACATCGCCTTGCGCACCGTCGTCCGCAGCGGTGCCGGTGCCGCGGGGAACCAGGGCGCATCGGGGGCGGGGGCGGTGTTGTGCAAGCGGAGGTAGGTGGAGTACAGGAGGTTGACGGGCCCGTTGAAATTGCAGCGCTCCTGGGCGACCACGGTGAACCCGAGGTCCTCCAGGCGGCGCCGGAGGTTCGCCATGGGCATCAGGTGCAGGTGCTGCGGCTGGAACCAGGGCATCCACCAGCGGCCCAGGATGCGGCCGAACCGGCATTCGGGGTCGGGAACTTCGATGAAGAGGTGACCGCCGGGACGGACGACCTGGGCCGCGGCCTGCAGCTCGCGCAGCGGATGGACAGTGTGCTCCAGGTAGTGCTGCATGCTGACCACGTCGTACGCGCCGGCCAGTTCGGCGGCCAGATCCGGGAACAGGCCGCGGTGGGCGCGCTCGATCCATCCCCGCCGGGCGGCCAGTTCGACGCAATCGCCCCGGTCGAGGCCGTCGAAGACCGTGTCGGGGAACCGGTCCGCGGCGGCTGCGCAGAAGTGACCGTGCCCGGTGCCGACGTCCAGCCACGTCTTCGGCCGGACGTGGGGGGCTGCGAACGCGGCGCGCTGCTCGTACGCCTTCCGAAGGCTCGCCCAGGTCTCCCCGGCGCGGTCCTCCCAGTAGCCGTCGTAGAAGTCGCGGTAGTAGAAGTCCAGGCCGTCCTCGTTCAGCTGCGGGTTCTGGAAGATGTGACCGCAGTCCAGGCACTGGTCGAGGGTGAAGGCACCCGGCTTGCGCTGCAGGAGGTCCGTGGTGCGCAGGCGTTGCCGGAGGCGACCGGCGTCGCACCAAGGGCAGGTGGTCCGGGGCGGGTGCAGGAACCGGTCCACGCCCTGGGCGAGGGCGTCACGGTAGGAGGCGCGCTGCTCGGGAGCGGGGGGCGGCGAGGAATGGAGCACGGGGGAACTCCTGGGGGAGGAGGGATGGTTCAGGGATGGTTCAGGGATGGTCGGAGTCGCGTTCACAGAGCCCGGGCCCGTACCACCGAGGTACGGGCGGCGAGGTGTTCGAGGTGGGTCGCCGCGGCGGCCGCGCCTCCCGCCGCGCGGAAGGATTCCCCCACGCTCCGGGCCGCGGCCCGGTACCGCGGCTCGCCGAGGACGGTGTCGAGGGCCGCGCCGATCCGGTCGGCGTTCGCGTGCCGGAACCGGATGCGCAGCCCGGCCCCCGCCCGGACCACCTGGGAGGCGATCACCGGCTGGTCGTACCGGATGGGGGCGACGACGAGGGGCAGCCCGTGCCACAGGGCCTCGCAGACGGTGTTGTGCCCGCCGTGGCAGAGCACGGCCGAGCACCGCTCCAGCAGGGCGAGCTGGGGCACGCGCGGCAGGACGAGGATCCCGTCACCGGTGTCGCGCACGGCGCCGGACGGGTCGGCGATCACCGCCTGGAGCACGTCGGACCGGTCGCGGACCGCCGCGGCGCAGGCGGGCAGGAAGTGCGCCCCGGCGTCGCCGCTCACCGTGCCGAGCGTGATCAGAACGGTGGGGCGCGCGTCGTCCAGGCGGTGCCAGGGGAAGCCGTCGGGGGAGGGGCGCGGGGCGATCGACGGTCCGACCAGCCGAACCTGCGGGCCGAACTGCCAGGCCGGGCCGGCCAGGGCCTCGGTGGTGAACACCAGGACGAGCCGGTCCGACCGGCGCGGATCGGATCGGCTGCCCCGCGCACCCGTGCGTTTCCGCAGGCTCTGGAGCTGCTCGTCTGCCCACGCCCGTAGCTGTGGTGTGCCGGTGAGCGCCGTGAACTCTGCCGACGTGGTCGCCGAAGTGGCCCAGGGGATCCCCAGCTGGTCTGCCACCAGGCCTCCCGCGAGGGCCTGCTGGTCGGCGACGAGCACGTCCGGCCGGAACTCCCGTACGGCTTCCCGGACCCCGGGTGCCATGGCCTCGGCGAGCGGCTCCAGGCAGTCCTCCCACAGGGATCTCAGCGCCGCCGCGCCCCGTTGCTCCCCGGGCGGAAACGACGCTCCTGGCGTCGGCGTCCCCGGCATCGGTGTCCCCGGATCCGGATTCCCTGGCTCCGATGCTCCCGGAACGGCGGCGCCGACGGATGCCGGTGCCCCCGGGGCGGCGCAGGGAAAGACGGTCGCATCAGCCCCCACCAGCGGCTCCACGGCGTACGGCGGGCCTGCCCAGGCGACCCGGTGGCCGCGCCGGACCAGTTCCGCCGCGACGCCGACGGTGGGGTTGACGTGTCCCGCGAACGGGGGCACGACGAACAGGAAGCCGCTCATGGCCTGCCGCTCCTCATCCCCGGCGCCCCGCCGCCCCGGCCGCGTCCCCGTGGAGACACGAGACGACGTAGTCGACGATGTCGCCGACCTTGAGGTACATGATCTGGCTGAGGTCGAGTCCCGCGAAGTAGTCGGCCAGGTTCACCCTCTCCCCGTACGCCGCGGCGAGCCGGCCGCCCAGGTCCGCGAAGTCGATGCTGACCATGTCCAGGTCCTCGTGGAGCATGGTCTCCCGGGTGATCTCCCCGTCGTGGAAGTCGTCCAAGGGGCCCCCGAGAATGGCGCCGATCATTTCGAGGACCTCCTTGAGCACCAGGGCCTCGTCCTCGGGAGCTGCCGGACCCGTCCGTTCGTCGTTCATGCCGTCCCTCTCTCCTGGATCCCTTTTCGGATCGCCTCGCCGACTGCTTCTCCGGTCACTTCTCCGGTGGCTTCCTCGGTCGTATCCCTGGTCGCCTGCCCGACCACCTCGTCCGTCGTGCCGGTCGTCCACGCGACGACGTAATCCCTGGCGGTCGAGCCGGGAGGGTTGCCGATGCGCCGGCACCGCACGGACCAGGTATGTCTCCCGGCCGCCGTCACGAGCCCGTCCGGGCCGACGCCGAGCACCGTGAAGTCCCGGGGGCTGCCCCGCAGGCCGGTGCCCTCCGCCTTGGCCACCGCTTCCTTCGCCGCCCAGAACCGGGTGAACCACAGGGCCTCCGGTTCACCCGTCTCTGCGCAGGCAGAGGCGAGCAACCGGCGTTCATCCGACCCCAGGGCGAACTCGTGGAGGTGTGCCGGCCGTTCGGTGACCTCTTCGACGTCGATGCCCACGCCGCCCGGTCCACGGGTGCTGCGGTGCCGTACCAGGGCCACGGCGGTCCCGGCGCAGTGAGCGAGCGACACATCGAGTGCGGGCAGGATCCGGCCGTGCACTCCGGTGACGTACGGTCTGCCGCGTTCGTCGTTGCTCACCTGGATCTCGGCGGGGAAGACCGGGCCTTCGCCCTCCTCCCACAGCTGCTGCCGCACCGCGTCCTTGACCGCGATCCGGCCGAGCAGCCACTGTCCCCGGCCGCGCGGGGGCTGCCGCTCGTAGGCGTGCCGTTCGGCGCGGGCCAGGTGGTTGCGCATGACCAGGTCGCGGGAGGCGCTGTCGGTCCACCACTCGTGGAGCAGGCTCCAGCCCCCGGGCTGCGGGCGGGAGAGGGTGTGACGTTCAGGGAAGCGTTCCACCTTGCGGGTCTCGGGCAGGTTGTCGAAGCGCCGGTCCTGCCAGCCGGTGAGCTCGGCCCACACCCGGCCGCCCGCGACGAGCCGCGCGTCCGCTTCGAGCACGGTGTCCGTCAGTGAGACGATCCTGACGAGGCACTCCACCGGTGTGCCGGGTGCGGGGCGGGGGCCGGCGAAGCGGATGTGCCGGATGCCCACGGGGAGCACGGCGACCCGCTCGGCCCGGCTCGCCATGATCCAGTAGCCGATGAGCTGACCGACGTTGTCCAGCAGCGCGCCCGGCGTGGCCGAGGCGGAGATCACGCCGCGCACATGCTGCTCGCCGATGGCCGTGATGTCGGTGAGGCCCTGGAACGACGGGCCGTGGAACATCCAGCGCTCGTCGTAGATCCGGGCCGCCGTGTGCTCGGGGATGCGTTCGGCCGCCGGGTCCGGGTGCTGTACGCCCCGGCCCTCGCCGGCCTCCGGGTACCGCGGCGCGAGCTCGACGGTCGCCCGTGCACTCCGGCCGAAGGAGACGTCGAACCTGTCGGCGTCGTCCGGCGACGGCGTCCCCGTGATGGGTACGTCGACGGGCTCGGCGGCGGCCACCCACTGGTCGAAGCGCACGTGGTGCACGGCGACCACCCGCATGCCGGGGACGGCCCGTTCCGCCGCATCCATGAGGTGGTGGACGATGGTGGTGCCCGGGACGACGGGCCTCCTGTCGTCCAGATCGGGCCAGCCGGGCCGCTGATGGATGAAGCAGTGGTCGAGCAGGTACGGCATCGCCTCTACGGAGACGGGCAGCACCGTCTGCCATCCGCGGCCCGGCGCGATGGCGTCACCCGGCGTGGCGGAGTCGCCCGACGTGACGGCGTCGCCTCGCGCGGTGGCGTCGCCCGGCGTCGTGGCGTCGATCAGCGCGGCCGCGGTGGCGGCCGTCTCCCGGATGAGCGCGGCGAGCTCGGCGGCAGGAGGGAAGCGCCCGCCGGCCTCCTCCAGTGCGGTGACGCACCGGCCGATGGAATCGGCGCCGGGCTCGCCGGAACCCGTTGCGGCGGCGGTGCGGGCGAGCGCGAGGCCGGGGCGCAGCTCCGCCAGGTCCTGCTCGCTCAGGGAGACGAGCGTGCTGCCCAGGGCGAGCCGGGTCGGCGCCTGGAGGGTGACATCGGCCGGGTGCTCCCGCCTGTGGACCGTGGCGGCACCGGGTGCGGGCGGCAGGGCGGGGTCGATGCCGGCGCCCTGGGTCCACAGGGCCAGGGCCACGCGGCGGAGCTGGGCGAGTCCGTCCCTGCGGGGCGAGTCGGCGGCCACGGCGATGTGGTCCCTGCCCTCCAGGGTGGCGGAGACGAGCGAGGTGAGCTGTCCGGTGCCGACCTGGACGAACGCGCGGAACCCCGCGTCGTGCAGGGCCTCGACGAGCGACCGGAAGCGCACCGGCTCCAGCAGGTGCCGGACGAACAGCTTCCGTACGTCCGCCGGGTCCGTGGGGTACGGGGAGGCGGTCGTCGCCGACCAGAGCGGGACGGAGGGAGGCACCAGCTCCAGACGCTCCGCCTCGGCGGTGATCGGCTCCAGCCACGGGGCCAGCATGGGGGTGTGGAAGCCCGACTGGAACGGCAGGATGCGACCGAACACCCCCTCGGCGCGCAGCGACCGGACGACCTCTTCGACCTGGGGGAGGGGGCCGCAGATCATGCACTGCTCGGGTGCGTTGTCGTGGGAGAGGACGACGCGGCCGTCCCCCAGTGCCGTCAGCGCGGCCCGCGCCCGCCGGGCCGAGGCGCCCAGCACCGCGAAGGCGAGGCCGGGCACGCGCAGCCGGTCGGAGTCGAAGGAGGCCAGGAGTCCGTCGACGGCCTCCCACGCGTACATGCCGGCCATCGCCATGGCGTTCCACTCGCCGACGCTGTGACCGGCGACGGCGTCCGGGAGGATGCCCATCCGCCGCAGCGCGCCGTCGAGGAGGCGGCCGAGGGCGAATACCTCGACCGCATGGCGCCCGAGATCGCCGACGGGCGACCCCGTTCCGGACGGACGGCCGGCGGCGGGAGGCAAGGGCAGGCCGAAGTACTCGGCGACCCCGTCCGCCCGGGGCGCGAACTCGGCTTCCAGACCGGGGAAGACGAACGCGATCCTGCCCGTGGTGCCGGGTCCCAGAAGCGGGGCGGGCGCGTACCAGATGTCGTTGCGGCCGCGCCAGGGACGTTCCCCGGCCACCACGCGTGCGGCCAGCGCGCGCCGCTCGGGGGTCGGGGCGACCATGCCGAGCCGGACCGGGCCGGTGCCTCGGGAGTCCGCCGTCGCGTGGTGCTCCAGGGCCAGCAGGTCCGCGAGTTCCCGCGGGGTGTCCGCGGCCAGGGCCAGGACGCGCTCCGGCTCGCTCACAACGGTCGCGGGCCTGAGGTTCCGCTGATTCTGCTGCATCCGCTGAACCTGCTGAATCCGCTGGTGCCGCTGGTGCCGCTGGTGCCGCTGGTTCCGCGTACCGGTGGCCGGGGGAGCCTGTTCGAGGACGACGTGGGCGTTGATGCCGCCGAAGCCGAAGGCGTTGACGGCGGCGCGGCGTGCGGCCGGGCCGGGGCCGCCCTCCCACGGCTCAGCCGTGCCCGTGACGCGGAACCGCGTGCCGGCCAGCGCCGGATGCGGATCGTCGCAGTGCAGCGTGGGCGGCAGCACCCCGTGATGGATCGCGAGGGCGGCCTTGACCAGCCCGGCCGCTCCGGCGGCCGGCATGGTGTGGCCGATCATCGATTTCACCGATCCGAGCACGGCCCGGTCGCCGTCCGTGGCGGGACCGAACGCCTCGGCCAGGGTGGCGAGCTCGGCCGCGTCCCCCGCCGGGGTCGCGGTGCCGTGGGCTTCGAGGAGCCCGAGGCAGTGCGGTGCGCGCGGGTCGAGCCCGGCGGCTCGCCACGCTTGCCGCACGGCCCGTACCTGGCCGCCCGGGTCCGGGCTGAGGAGCCCCGAGGCGCGGCCGTCGCCGGACACCCCGGTGCCGCGGACGACCGCGTAGACGCGGTCGCCGTCCCGCCGGGCGTCCGCGAGGCGCTTGAGGACCACGACGGCCGACCCCTCGCCGATCAGGAGGCCGTCCGCGTGCCGGTGGAAGGGGCGGATGCGCTGGCTCGGCGAGAGGGCGCGCAACTGGCTGAAGACGCTCCACAGGGTGATGTCGTGGCAGTGGTGGACCCCGCCGGCCAGCATCACGTCGCAGCGGCCGGAGGCGAGCTCGGCGACCGCCTGGTCGACCGCCACCAGGGACGAGGCGCAGGCGGCGTCGATCGTGTAGGCCGGGCCGCGCAGGTCCAGCCGGCTCGCCGTCCGTGACGCGACGAGATTGGGCACGAGCCCGGCCGCGGCATCCGGGCTGTCGGCGCCCAGACGACGGGTGAACGCGGCCCGGACGCGCTCGAGCTGACCCGGTTCCAGGTCCGGCAGCAGCTCCCCGAGGGTGCGCACCAGCTGGTGGGCGAACCCCACCCGCTGCGTGAGACGGGCGAGCCCGGCCCCCATGTAATTGCCGCGGCCCAGCACCACGCCCACCCGGTTACGGTCGGGCAGCCGCTGCTCGCCGCCCGCGTCGGCCACGGCGGCCGCCGCCACGTGCAGCGCGAGCAGCTGATCGGGCTCGGTACCGGGCACGGCGGCGGGCATGACGCCGCACCGGGCGGTGTCCACCACGGCGAACTCGTCCACGAATCCGCCCCGCCGGCAGTAGATGCGGTCGGAGCCGCGGGCACCGCCCGGGTCGTAGTAGCCGGTGTCCCAGCGCTCCGCCGGGACGTCGGTGATCGCGTCCGTGCCGGCCGTCAGGTTCCGCCAGTACGCCTCCAGATCGGGGGAGCCGGGCAGCAGCACGGCCATGCCGATGACGGCGACCGGCGGCGCCGGTGTGTGCGTCATGGTCACCGGCCCGGGGCGGTGTAGACGACGGCACCGGACCGGACCCCGCCCCAGGCGAGTTCGCGCAGCAGGGCCCGCGCACCTTCATGGGGGTCGATGAGGCCGACTCCGCGCCGGGCGTACGCGCGGCCGAGCTCCGGGGTGACCATCCCCGGGTGGGCCCCGGTGGGGGCCCACGGCCCCCAGTGGACGGTCAGGGCCCGGCCTCCCGTGCGGGCCGCCCACCGGGCGCCCAGTTCCTCCAGTGCGTCGTTGGCCGCCGCGTAGTCGGCCTGGCCCCGGTTGCCGAGCGCCGCGGCGACGCTTCCGAAGAGCACGACGAAGGCGGGAAGGGCCGGCAGTCCTTCGAGCGCGCCGAGCAGCGCGGCGGCGCCGTCCGCCTTGGTGGCGAACACCCGCTGGAAGGACTCGGCGGACTTCTGCGCGATCAGCCCGTCCTCGATCACGCCGGCTCCGTGGACGACGCCGTCGAGACGACCGTACTCGGCATGGATCTCCTTGACCGCCCGGCTCACGGCCTCGGGCTCCCGGACGTCCACCGGCCGGTAGCGCACGCGCGCGGCGACGCCCTTGAGCTCGTCCATCGTGGCGGCGATCTCGCGTCGGGCCAGGATGCGCGCGCTCTCCTCGCGGATCTGTGACGGCGTCAGGCCGGCCCGTGCCGCGAGCGCGCCGTACAGCGCCGCCGGTTCGCCCGCTGCGGCGACGTCCGGTTCCTCGTCCGGGCCGGGCCAGGGCGTACGGCCCAGCAGCTCGATCCGGCAGCGGGCGGCGGCCGCGAGGGCGACGGCGAACCGTGCCGTGATGCCGCGGGCCCCGCCCACCAGGACGACCACCGAATCGCGGTCCAGCCCGGCGGCGGCCGTGGCGCCGGCGTCGCCCTCCTGCTCCGCAAGGGGGGCCTCCGGGCGCGCGATCGGGACCTCCTGCAGCTCCAGGCCCTGCCGGCCGGCACCGGTCCGCAGCACGACCGGGGCGTCCCGGTCGTCGAACAGGATCTCCGCGGCGAGGGCGTCGGCCGCAGCGGACGCCGGCAGGCCGGGGGACAGTTCCACGAGCCGGGCCACGGCCTGCGGATACTCCCGGGCCACGGTCCGGAACAGCCCGCGCAGGCCGGCCGTGCGGGCGTCGTGCGGAGCGGCGGCCCGGACGGTCAGGAGCCAGTGCGGGCCGCGCCGCAGGGCGGCCCGGACGACGGGGTACGTACCGGGGAGGTCCGGCAGATCCGGCAGGTCCGAGCCGGACAGCGGGCCGAGGAGCACCACGCCGTCCACAGGACCGTCCTGCTCGGTCAGCAGGTGATCGGCCGGCAGGACCACAGGCTGCGCCCCATGCCGCTCCAGCCGGGCCGCCAGCGCCGTGGCGACGTCGCCGGCGCCGAGCAGCGCGAAGCGGCGGCCGGCGAGGCGGGAAGGCGGCGCCGGGGCGGGAACGCCGTCGAGCGGCACGGTCCCGAGCCGGAACCGCTGCGGGACCCCGCCGGGTGCCGGCGCCGGTACCGGCAGTTGGGGGTCCGCCGCCGGCGGGGCCCCGGCGGCGATCTTCCTGATCAGCCATGCCGCGGTGGCTTCCGCGGTACGGGCCTTGCCGAGCTCTTCCAGTTCCTCGTCGCTGAGGGCCGCCGCGCCGTTGCCGGTTCCCAGGCCCGCGCGCTGGGCGAACTCGCCCGCGATCTCGGCCCGTTTGATGGAGTCGATACCGAGATCGGCGTCCAGATCCAGGCCCGGCGCGATCATGTCGAGCGGGTAGCCGGTGCGCCTGCTGATGACCTCCGACACCAGCTTCAGCGCGTCCGCCTCGGTCAGGGCCGCGGGCGGCGCGGCGGGGGCCGGCGCGGCGGGGGCGGGCGCCACGGCCGCCGGCTGCGGAGGCACGGGAGCCTGAGCCGGATGCAGGGGAGCCAGGGCCGAACGCAGGGGAGCCTGGGCCTGGAGCGTCAGGGGTTCCTGCGGCCGGGCTCCGAAGTACCCCAGCAGCACATCGCGCTGGGCGGCGATCATGTCCCTGCTCGTGCGCAGGAATTCGGAGACCAGCTCGTCCTTGTCCCCTCGTGGATCGCCCTCGTGGTGCGGGGCCGTCACCGCCGGAGCGGCGATGCGCCGGGCCGGTGCCGGCCCGCCGGCCACGGGTTCACCGTCCCGGGTGCGGACCAGGTGGCCGTCGACCGTCCAGCCCGGCCGCTCCTGCGGCAAGGGGTCGGCGTCGACGGCGTCACGGCCGCGGAACATCCAGCCGGTGCGCACCGGCAGCCCGGCGACCGCGAGCGCGGCCAGGGCATCGAGGAATCCGGGCAGCTCGCGCCCGTCCTCCCCGGGCCTTCCCACGCAGGCGACGGCCCGGTGCGGCCGGCCGCCGAGGATCGACCCGACCCGGCCGGTGAGCACCGTGCCCGGCCCGGCCTCGACGAAGATCCTGGCCCCCGCCGCGTACATGGCCTCGATCTGCTCCGTGAAGCGCACCGGCGCACCGATCTGTGCGGCCAGTTCCGCCCGCAGGACGTCCGCCGAAGTGCCGTGCTCGGCGGCCGTCCGGTTGGACCACACGGGGAACTCCGGCGCGCCCAGGGGGCGGCGCTCCAGAGCCTCGGCGAACCGGGCTTCGGCCGCCGACACGAGCGGGCTGTGGAAGGCGCAGGCCACCGGGATACGGGTGGCGGAGCAGCCTGCGGCGCGTGCGGCCTCCACCGCCGCGTCGACCGCGTCCAAGGGCCCGGAGACGACGGTCTGGGCCGGGCCGTTGCGGTTGGCCACGACGACCCGGCCGGACAGGCCCGCTTCGGCGAGAGCGCGTTCGACCTCGGCGGGTCCGGTGGCGACCGCCGCCATGCCGCCCGGCCCGTCCGCGTGCGCTGCGGCGGCCGTGTGGATCGCGTTCGCCCGCTCGGCGCTCAGGTGCAGCAGGGTACGGGCGTCCATGACGCCCGCCGCGCAGAGCGCCACGAGCTCCCCGTAGCTGTGCCCGGCCGCCATGTCGGGCCGGATGCCGGCGGCTTCGAGGAGGGCGTGCGCGGCGAGGCCGACGATGCCCAGCGCCGGCTGGGCGGCCCGGGTGTCGGTGAGGCGGGCCCGGCGCTCTGCTCGCCGCGCGTCGTCGAAGGCGGCCGGGGGGTGGAGGGCGGCGGCGTGTTCCCGGCCGAGGCCGAGGTGGCGCTGGAGCTCGGGGAAGGCGATGAAGAGGTCCGCGAACATGCCGGGGCGCTGACTGCCCTGGCCGGGGAAGAGGAAGGCGACCTTGCCGGGGTCCGTCCCACTCCCCGTCCCCGTCCCCCTCCCCGGTTCTGTCCCCGGTTCCGTCCCCCTCCCCGGTTCCGCGACGTGGACGCCAGGTACGGGGCCGTCCCCGGCTGCCGGGCCGCCGCCGGTCTCCAGAATCCGGCGCAGTTTGCCCGCGAGGTCGCCGAGATCGGCTGCGACCAGGGCGACCTGGACCGGTTCCCGGCCGGCTTCGGCCGTGCGGGAGGCCGTCAGGGCCAGGTCGCGGAGGCGCCGGGGCCGTCCGGCGACGTCGTTGGCCTCGGCCAGTTCCAGCATCTTCCCGGCGACGCGGAGGGCGGCGGGCAGGTCGGTGCCGCGGAAGAGGAAGAGCTCGGCGGGCCAGGCGTCCAGGCCGTGCCGTGGGGGCATGCCCGCTTCGTGGGCGGCGAGCACCGCATGGAAGTTGGTGCCGCCGAAGCCGAAGGCGCTGAGCCCCGCGATCCGCTCGGCGGCCGGGACCGCCCACGGCCTGCCCCGGGTATGGAAGACGAAGGGGCTGTCCCCCTCCCGCCAGGACCGGCCGGGCCGCTCCAGCTGCGCGGTCGGCGGTGTGACGCCCGTGTACAGCGCCAGGGCGGTCTTGACGAGACCGGCCAGCCCCGCGGCGCATTTCGTGTGCCCGATCTGTGCTTTGACGGACCCGAGGGCACAGCTCCCCGGCCGTGCCCCGGCCGCGGTGAACACCTCGTCGAGGGCGGCCATCTCGGTACGGTCGCCGAGGACGGTGCCCGTACCGTGGGCCTCGACCAGCCCGACGTCGGCGGGTGAGACGCCGGCATTCCGGTAGGCCCGCTCCAGGGCGGCGCGCTGGCCCTGCGGAGACGGCGCGGTGAGGCTCCGTGCCCTGCCGTCGCTGGAACTGCCCACCCCCTTGACCACGGCGTAGACGCGGTCGCCGTCCCGTTCGGCGTCGGCCAGCCGCTTGAGCACCACGCAGGCCACGCCCTCGCCGAGGACGGTCCCGTCGGCCGCGGCGTCGAACGGGCGGCACCGTCCTGTCGGCGAGAGCGCCTGCACGGAAGAGAAGAGGGCGTAGTCGGCGATGCTGTTGTGCAGGTCCGCACCGCCGCACAGGACGAGGTCGCTGCTGCCGGTGACCAGTTCCTTGCAGGCGGAGTCGAGAGCGGCGAGGGACGAGGCGCACGCCGCGTCCACGGTGTAGTTCGCCCCGCCCAGGTCGAAGCGGTGGGCGATGCGTCCGGAGACGACGTTGGCCAGGATGCCGGGGAAGGAGTCCTCGGTGGGCGTGGGCAGCTGTTCCGCCAGGCCGGGCGGGACGGTGCCGAAGTATGAGGGCAGGACCGCGCGCAGGGTGTAGGCGTGCGACAGCTCGCCACCGGACTCGGCGCCGAAGACCACGGAGGTCCGGGAGCGGTCGAAGGGCCTGCCACTGCCGTCCCGGCCGCCGTCGCCGTACCCGGCGTCGTCCAGGGCCCGGCGCGCGGCCTCCAGCGCGAGCAGCTGCACTGGCTCGGTGCTGCCCAGGGAAGCGGGCGGAATGCCGTAGCGCAGCGGGTCGAAGGGGATGCGCGGCAGGAATCCGCCCCACTTGGAGACGGTGGCCGCGCCGTGGTGGAGGGCGGGGTCCCAGCGGTCGGCCGGCACCTCGGTGACGGCGTCGGCGCCGCCGAGCACGTTGGCCCAGAACGCGGCCATGTCGGGGGCGCCCGGGAACATGCAGGCCATGCCGACGACGGCGATGTCCAGAGGCCGGGCGACGGCCGCTACCTCGGACGTCTCCCCGGGCGGGCCCTCCTGCGGTACGCGGCGCAGCTCCTCGGCCCGCCGCTCCAGATGGTCCGCGGCCCCTTCGGTCACGGCGCGATGCAGCGCTCCGACGGTGGTGACGCGGGAGCGCAGCGCCGCGACGTCCCCGGCCATGAACAGGCCCTCGTGGAACTGCCGGTCCTCGCCCACGGGCACCAGTTCCCCGCCGGGACTGCGTTCGACACCCCTGCTGGCGAGCCGCAGCCGGCCCACATTGTGCCGTTCAAGGCTTTCCCAGCGCTGCCGTGCCGGCACCCCTTGCGCCTGGAGCTGCTCTTTGAGCGCGCCGAAGTCCTCCGTGACGGGGGTCGTGAGGCACCGGGTGGCATGGCCGGGGGCCGTCTCCAGCAGGGTCGTGCGGTGCGCCGCCAGCATCTGCCGCTGGAAGAGGGGCTGTACGGCACCGCAGGCGACGGCCTCTTCCGTGAACAGGTAGGCCGTCCCCATCAGCAGCCCCACCGCGACGCCGCGCCGGATCAGCGGGGCGGCCAGGGCGGCGACCATCGCGGCGGACCGCTCGTCGTGGATGCCGCCGGCGAAGAACACCTCTATGCGGTCCTCCCGGCTACCGGCACCGGCTGCTTCCTGAGCGTCCCGGCCCCCGTCCCCGGCCAGGAACTCCGCGAGCACCGCGGTCTGCGCCTCCCATAGCGGGAAGCTGTTCCGCGGCCCCACGTGACCGCCGCACTCCGCACCCTCGAAGACGAACCTGCGGGCCCCGGCCCGCAGGAACCGCCGCAGGAGGCCGGGCGAGGGGACGTGCAGGAACGTGGCGATCCCGGCCTCTTCGAGAGCGGCGGCCTGGGCGGGCCGCCCGCCCGCGATGACGGCATGGCTCGGCCGTACCTCACGGATGACGTCGAGTTGAGCGCCCCGGATCTCTTCCGGGGCGAAGCCGAGCACGCCCACGCCCCATGGCCGCCCGGCCAGGACCGCCGCGGTGTCGCGCAACACGGCGCGCGCCCGGTCCGGGGGTGCCAGGGCGAGCGCGATGAAGGGGAGCCCGCCCTCCGCGGCCACGGCAGCGGCGAACGCGGGCTGGTCGCTCACCCTGGTCATCGGGCCCTGCGCGACGGGCAGCCGGACGCCCAGTGCCCGGGCCGATGCCGAACCGGGGCGCAGCCCGGAGGCGGCTGTTCCGTCGTGGAGGCCGTCCTCGAGCGCCTCCGTCAGGCCTCGGACGGTCCGGTCCGCGGTCTGCCAGCGGTCGGCGAAGACGGAGGCCAGGAAGCCGTCCTGACCCACCGGCAGGCGCTCGGCGCCCGGGTCGCGGCGCAGCAGCTCCCGGTGACCGTCGACGACGACGGTCTCCGAACCGTCCATGGCGCGGATCGCGGCCGCCGCCCGCCCGTCGAGGCCGGATTCGGCCAGCAGGGCGAGCTGGCTGTCCAGGACGACTCCGGCCGCCCCTCCGGCGACGGCCGCCGCGGCGGTCCGCGGTCCGATACCGCCGCAGGCCCACACGGGAACGGTCACTTCCGGCTCGCCGAGCACCTGCTGCAGGAGCACGAACGTGCCGACCGGACCGACCCGGCCGCCGCTCTCACCGCCTCGCGCGATGAGACCGTGCGCCCCGGCCTGTACGGCGGCCAGGGCTTCCTCGACGGAGGTGACCTCGACCAGCACCCGGTAGGCACCAGTCGTCTCGCGGACCGGCCAGTCCGCCCCCACGCCGAGCACCACCGTGTGCGGCGCGGCCCCGCCCCCGGCCGGCCCCGGGGCGAGATCGGCGGGCGCGAACCGGCACCCGGCGCCGACCCGTACGCCGTACCGCCGGCCCACGGTCCAGCGGCGAACCTGTTCCAGCTCCTCCCCGGCCCGCCGACCCCCCGTACCGAGGTCGAGCACGCCGAGGCCGCCGGCCCGGGTGAACGCCGCGACGAGCCTGGCGTCGGGCACGCCGAAGGGACTGATCCCGATGAGCACGTCACGGAAGGACGCATCGGACACGGAGACACTCCTCTGCAAGGGGAGACCCGGCACTCCATGACAGCCCCTCTGGGATGTCTGCGACAGAGCGCACGCAGGGGTGCGCACGCGCACAAGAGGGGGCACACGCGAGTGAGCCTTGGCGCCGCTGGTGCTGGAGTCGGTGCGGGCGGGTACCATCGCTCGCCGCCGGCGTCCTCGCGGTACTTGGGCCGCGTATCCCATCCGAAGGCGAAGGCGAAGGCGAAGGCGAATCGGCCGGGCTTCGGGGCCGGACCCGTGCCGTCCCGCCGGTCACCGGGAGCCGAGGCGCGCCGCTAGGCCTGGCCGAGCGGCGCCGTCGACGAGGCCGGCCACGCCGAGGAAGCGTAAGGGCGAACCAGCCGTTCCGGCCCTGCCGATCCTGCCCGGGACGCGTCCCTCACAGGTCGAGGTCGGCGAAGAGGGCGGCGTGGTCGGAGGCCTGGGTGCTCTTGTCCTTCACGCCTTCGAACGGTGTGACTCCTGGGAGTGCGGGGAAGATGCCGCGTCGCTCCAGGCCCACCGAGTGCACCGTGTCCCAGAGTTCCGGCGAGAACATCAGGTAGTCGAATTTATCGGTGAGGCGGCCGTCGTGCACGTGGGTACCGATGCCTCCCCGGTAACTCGGGTGGGTCATCGCGTCCCGCAACCCGGTGGCCAGGAGGAGCGAGAGCGGCGGGCTCTCGAAGCCGTCGTTGAGGTCCCCGGCGACCACCACACGTGCGGAGCGTTCGAGCGCCGCCCGGTAGAGCGCGGCGACCCGTTCGGCCTGACGCAAGCGCTGGTCGAATCCGCCCCCGATCTTGCTCTTGAAGTGATTCCCCAGCAGCCACAGCGGCTCCCCGCGGCCGAGATCGACCTCGAACTCCGGGCAGTCCCGGCTGAAGACCACCCTGGAGTCCTTGGTGTCGGAGAAGTGCGAGCGGAGGGAGACGACGGGACGCCGGCTGAGGATCCCGACGTCGATGCCGCGGCTGTCGTTGCCGTCGATCAGCAGGTTGTACCGATAGGGGCGTGCGCCCAACTCTCCCTGCAAAACCTGCGTGTTGAAGCGGTCCAGGGTGATCCTGTCCTCGATCTCGACCACCAGCAGCACGTCGGCGTCCACCGCGGCGATCACCTTGGCGACGCTCTTGGTGGCCGCCCAGGTGAGGTCGTCACGGGCGAGCTCGGCCCAGCCCACCCAGTCCAGCCGCCCTTTCGCCTTCACCTGGAGCTTCCCGCTCTCCGTCTTGAGCAGCTTCGCTCCGCCGCGCGGCTCGTTCAGCACGATGGTCTTGGTGGTCTTCTTGTCCTCGGAGCCGGCGCCGTGGGCCTGGAGAATGGCGACTATGTCGGCCTTGTCAAGGTCTGTGTACTCAACGTGATCGAGGATCCCGACGAGCTTCCTGAAGGCGTCGAGAACATCCTTGCGCTTCGTGTCGTTCTCGATGCCGAAGGCGGCAGGCCGCCGGAACAGGTTCTCGGCGTTGAAGGTGGCGATGCGGACGCTCATAGCGCCTCCTTCCACACTCACTCCCGATTCTCCGGCGGCACGCCTTGGCTGTCGAGCGGAGAGAGAGCCGCTCCCCGCAGCGCGGCACACGGGACCGCCCGTACATCGGGCCTGACGCCCTCGTGGTGACGCGGTCGGGCCGGCCGGTCCTTCCCCTACACGAGGGAAGTCCCGGCCGGGCACCCGTAACCCGCCGACCGCTGGGCAGTGGTGGGCTGACGGGTGGCGGACGGTGACACGGCGGGGGAGTGGTTGCGCATGCACGGCAAGTACAAGGCGGTCCTTCCTCCGGCGAACGGCTCCGTACCGTCACTGGGCTATGCCCTGTTCGCCACCCGCTGGCTCCAGGCCCCCTTGTACTTCGGGCTCGTGGCCGCTCAGGCCCTCTACGTCTGGGAGTTCTTCGGCGAGCTGCGCAGCCTGATGCACGGTGTGGTCACCGGGGCGTCGGACGAGAACGTGGTGATGCTCGGCGTCCTGAAACTGGTCGACGTCGTCATGATCGCCAACCTGCTGATCATGGTGATCGTCGGTGGTTACGAGACGTTCGTCTCCCGCATCGGGCTCCAGGGCCACAAGGACCAGCCGGAATGGCTCTCGCACGTCAACTCCAACGTGCTCAAGGTCAAACTCGCCATGGCCATCGTGGGCATCTCCTCCATCCACCTGCTGCAGATGTTCGTCAACATCCACCACACCCCACGCCAGGAACTGCAGTGGGGCACGATCATTCACATGGCCTTCATCGTCTCCGCCTGTCTCCTGGCCTACATGGCGGGTCCCATGGAAGCCAAGGCGGTCCTGCTGGAACAGCAAAGCCGCATTCCCGCACAGGAACACCACGACCCGACCGACAGCTCCGCGCACGCTGCTTCCGGTGATCGCCCGGAGTAGCGCCGGTCACCGCACGCATTACCGGCCCGTCGGGCCGGTCCGGTCGGCCGGCTGGTAGGGGCTGTGCATGGTGAGGAAGCGGATGTCGAGGTCGGTCTCCAGGTAGTCCATGCGCCGCTCCCAGAAGGCTTGCATGTGGGGGAGGGCGAGGTGGGCGTCGAGGTCGGCCTGGGAGCGCCAGGCCTCGTAGAAGACGAAGACGCCGGGCTCGTCGCGATCTTCGTGGAAGTGGTACTCCAGGCAGCCGGACTCCTGCCGGGTCGGCTCGACGAACGAGAGCAGTAGCCGCTTCAGCTCCTCGGCGCGTTCGGGCTTGGGGCGAGCGGTGCCGACGAGTGTGAATGGCTGAGACATGCGGGGTTCCCCCTTTGATAGGTACGACCAAGCTCGTACCTGCTGGACGCTACAGAACTTGTAGGTACGATGCAATCCATACCTGAAGGGAGGTGTCCCACATGCCCGACGACGAAGGACACCCGAGCGTCGAGGAGATCGAGCTCGGCCCGGTACTCTCCGCGCTGGCGGATCCCCTGCGCCGCCGAGTGGTGCGTGAGCTGGCGGCCGAACCCGACGGCGCGGCACGGACCTGCAGTTCGTTCGGCCTGCCGGTCTCCAAAGCGACCGTCACGCACCACTTCCGTGCACTGCGCGAGGCCGGGCTGATCCGGCAGGTCGACCGCGGCAACAGCCGGATGGCCAGCCTGCGCCGGGCCGACATCGAGCAGCGGTTTCCCGGACTGCTGGGCATCGTGGCGGCCGAGCCGCAGGAGTGAGCCCAGGAACGGGCGAGTCCTCTTCGCGCCGGCGCCCTGACGCGGGCGCCCTGGCCCGACGAGTGGTGACTCCCGGGTGCAGATCGGCACGGACCGAGAGGCCTGCCACCCGGCGCACCGGGGCTTCTTGGCATCATCTCGGTGTGACCCCAGTTCTTCCCCGCACTGTCCGAGCCGTCGACACGGACCAACTCCTCGATCTGCATCAGGAGGCCGCCACCCTCAGCTTCAGCCAGCGGCTCCCGGTCGCCTGGCTCCGGGCGCACCTCGCCGCAGAGGCGACCCACTACCTGTTCCCCACACTCGTGCAGCATCTCCGCCACCGCCCCGAAGTGCCCGTGCAATGGAGGTGCCAGCTGCTGCTGAGCGTCAGAACCGGCGAACAGATCTGGGGCCTGCTCGACGTCCTTCCCGACACCTTCGACAAACTTCCGGAGACCTTGGACGCCGCCTCCAAGAAGGCCATCGTCAGCCTCATAGGGCGAGCCGAGACCCAGCTGAAGTGGGCAGAGCGGATGACCGAGGCAGCGGCCCCGTGCGCCGGGGCCCGTCAGGACCCGTCAGTACCGTAGTGCGCGGCGGACTTCGGCGGTGACGGTGCCCGACAGGTTCCGGTTGCTGCGGGCGGTGGCGTGGGCGGTGCCGCCCGCGGCGGTCTCGGGGACGTCGAGGACGATCACATCGGCCAGGTTGCCTGACGGGTCGTCGAAGTTGATCAGGATGGTGTAGCGCCTGGCCTTCGAGTCGTGGTTGGTGATGTTCACCGGGACCTCCGTCCGGCCGTCGGAACCGGTTGCGACGGCGCCGAGCGTGACGTCTGCCTGGGCGTTGAGTCCGCCTTTGACGTTCGACAGGGCGGCCTCGGCGGCTGCCGCGGCGGAGGCGGCCACGGAGGCGGCAGCGGATGCCGCCCCACTACTGACGGCGGAGGCGGCAGCGGACGCTTTCGACCGGGCCGCGGACGCCGCCGACGATGCAGCGGAGCCGACGGGCTTGTCCGAGGAGCAGGCGGTCAGTGCGGTCCCGCCGAGCATGACGGCCAGCGCGGCAGAGGCACATCGGTTGACGTGACGTTTCATGGGATCGGTTCTCCTGGCTCGGCGGTGCTACCTGTCCAGGGTCGGCCGGTCCGGTGCGCTGTGTCGGCAGGGCACGCGCGGCACCCGGGTGACGCCGCCGATTCGGCCTGCCTTTCTTCCGCCCACCCCTACTGCAGCGTGTACGCGGCGAGGTCGTCATTGCCGGTTGCGGCGATCCGGCGCAGGCACTCGCCCCGGTCGGCCGACGAGCGGCCCCGCACCCGGCCCTCTGCTTGCTTTCCGATGCTTGTTTTCCGAGCCGCCCGGAGCCTCTAACAGGTGATCTGTGAGTGCTGTGCGGCCGGGTGTCGTGCCTTCGGGGGTTGCGGGGCGTTGTTGGTGTGTGCCGGGGGGACGGCGGCTCGCGTGACGGCGGGGGCGTGCGGTGACGTACGACGCGGGCCGTGCTGCTGTCCACCGGTGTGATCTGTGGTGACTGTCGGGGATCAGGAGCTGTCGTCTCTATGTGGATCGTGCAAGCAGGAGTAGTGGTGCTCTGCCTTACCATCCCTGCCCGGCTCTACTTCGAGCGGCCGACGGACCGGCTACGGCCTGACGCTGCTGCCGTGCTCGCCGGTTTCGGTACAGCTGTTGTGGTGAGCGTGGTCGGCTTGGGCGTGGGAGCAAGCTGGAACCTTGTTTCTCACGCCATGGTCATCTGGGGTTTTGACGTTGCGTACGCAGCCCACTTGATGCGGTGCCTCCGGGCGAATCGTGCAACGTCGGCAAGTGAAAGGGGGCGTTGGGTAAGGCCGGTCCGGTGATCGGCCATGCGGAGAGTCACCGGTGCCGCGCCTGCGGCAGCCCGGCAGCCCGGCAGCCGGGTCCGGCCGGTGGGCAGCCGCAGGCTTGACCTCCGCACCCGGACCCGGACCCGGACCCGGACCGCTCACCACCTGGTGGGATTCCACCGACCGTCGAACATGGGCTGTTCCCCGGCGGGATCGGCCATTGTGATGGTCACAGACCGGGACACCACGCTGAAACGATCTTGCGCTCCCGCTTCAGACCTTGTGAAGGTGCAGGTCGGCAACCGGGTCGGTAAGAGCGATGGCAGATCGCTTCCTCTGACCGGCTGCCCGGGCCCCCGCGACGGCGGCGGCCCGCCCCGCCCTTGAGGAGCAACCTTGTTCGACCTCATCGTCATCATCCGGGTCACCGAGGCCCCTGATATCGCCATAGTTGCCGACGCTTTGAGTCGCATGCGCGCGTTGTGTCTGGCAGAGGACGGTTGCGTCAGCTGGGAGGCCTACCAGTCACACGAGGAACCAAGCAGATTCGTCCTGGTCGAGCACTGGGCCAGCCGCGCCCACTGGGAGGCTCACGATGCCGGTGACGCCATCCAGAAGATCTACATCCCTGAGATCATGCCGCGCATCGAGCGCGAAGTGTATCCAAGCGCTCGCGTTCGCAGCGGGCATGAAGAGGCGACTGCCTGAGCCGGCCTGGACGGATTGTTGAACGCGCAGGGAGCCTCTCCGGCCGGGCCGGCGGCGGCTCCCGAGGCGCCGGTTCGTAGCTTCCAAAATGTCAGTTCATGAAAAGCACCCGGGTGTTCGGCACGAGCTTCCGGTTGACGCTGGTGCTCTGCACGAAAATGGTGAAGTCGTCGTTGTGGTCCGGCTTGATGCGGACTTCCATGTCCGGCAGGCCGAGCAGGGCCCGGGCCTCCGGTCCGGTGTACACCCGGTCCGTCTTCTTCTCCAGCACCGCGATCTGCTTCTTCGCCTGGACCTTTTCCGTCTTGCTCAGCTGATAGAACGCGCAACCGGTACGGTACGTGTGCCCGCTTTCGGTGATCCATTCCCGGATGGCCGCTTCGCGAGTCACCGGGATCAGCTGGTATTCCGACGGGTTCACCGGGGTGAGACCGGCAGCCTTGATGGTCTCCTTATTGACCGCCTCCGCACCCGTGGAGAACACCGCCCGCGTTCCCCGGATGCCCTGGGTGCGGCCGATCATGAATTTCTCGGTGGCCTGCTGGATGACCTGCCCGGCTTCTTCCAGGCCCTGGGTGCTCGTGGCGTCCCAGATGGCGATGTTGTCCTTCGGGAAGCCGTACTGCATGGCCTCGCGCTTGCCCATCTGGTCCGGCACGAGAACGGCCAGCGTCCAGTTGTCATCCTGTGTCGCGATCATCTCGGCCACGGCCTGTACCAGTTCACGCGGATCCTTGGCAGGAGCGCCCGGGCAGCGGTGGCTTGCGTTCTCCTGCCCGTCGGTCAGGATGAACGTCAGGAAGCTGTGGTCGCCGTACAGCTGAGCTGTCTGCGCCAGTTCCTGCTGCGACTTGAGCGCAGCTGCCAGAAGAGCCGTCATTCCATTGACCTGGTACAGCTGCTTCAGGGACGGCATCCGCAGCACGTCCTTGTCGTAAATAACGCACTCCACCGTGTTTGCGAAGACATACACGGTGACGCGGGTTTCCTGGTCCAGTTCCTTCGACCGGCGGGCCAGATAGGCGATCTGCTGGTCGGCGACCTCGACGACCTTGCGGCTCAGGCGCGACATGGACGAACTGGCATCCAGCACGAGAGCAACGTGGTTGATGTAGTTCTGGTTTCCGGACATGGCGGCTCCCCCTTTTGTTGTCTTCCGACTCGGTACTCCGATCCTCGCACCCACCACTGACAATCGACCTCGGCTCCGGGTGGGACGCAGACGGAGGGGGAGGGGGAGGGGGAGGGGGCTGGTCGACGACGGGTTCCCGTCGTGCGGCGTGGTGGCCGGTTCTGATGTGTGGGGATGAGGGGGCGTGCAACCCCTTTGGGGCGTGGAGTGTCTGTGTGGGCACGGAGACGGCCGTCCCGCGCACGTCCATCAACCGGCACCATGCGACTTGCGACTTCTACGGAGGACACAGTGAAACGTGCTGTACGTGCCCGCGTTGCGGGAGCTGCGCTGCTCGTCACCGCCACGACCGCCACCGCGCTGGTGGCGGGCGGCGGGACGTCCGTTGCCGCTCCGGCCCGTGCTGCCGCCGCGTACAACCAGGAGTGCGGTACCGGCTACGCGCAGGTCAACCAGATCCCGATCCCCGGCCGCGGGACGGTCTTCCTGGCCTACAACAAGGCCACCGGGAAGAACTGCGTGATCACCAAGCGGAACAGCTCGGCAGGCTCGCGGCTGTGGGTGGGTTCCTGGCTCCAGCGCAACCAGGAACTGAAGTCGAAGCAGGAGCAGTACGGCTTCTTCACCTCGTACTCGGGTCCGGTCCACCTGGACGCCAAGGGCAAGTGTGTGGACTGGGGCGGCGAGATCGACGGCTATGTCGTGGCCCGCTACAAGACGAACTGCGGCACCCTGGCCTAGGCAGGTAGGCAGGTAGGCAGGTAGGCAGGTAGGCAGGTAGGCAGGTAGGCAGCAGGTCCGCTGATCCGCGGGCCGAGACGGTGAGCGAGCGGTGGGCGGGGTGGGACGTACAGCCCTGGCCGTCGCTCCGCTCATCGCCGCCTGTGGCCGTAACACTTCCGGGGCCCGCCTCCCGGCTCGGCGTTTCAGGGCCACCCCCAGTGACCATCCACGGAGCAGCGTTCCGGGCAGCGTTGCTGCCGGTTGCTGCCGCTGCGCACCGTCAGGGGGCCCGGGTGTGGTGGTCCAGCAGGCGGGTGAGCAGCTGCACGAACTGGTCGCGTTCGGCCGGGTCCAGCGGCGCCAGCAGTTCGTCGTGGAGGTCGTCCAGGACCTTGTCGAGGCGGTGCAGCCGTCGGCGGCCTCGGGCGGAGATCGTGATGATGTTGCGGCGCCGGTCGTCGGGATCCGGGGCCCGCTCGACGAGGTCGCGTTCGGCCAGTTCGTTGAGCACGCCGACCATGTCGCTGCGGTAGATGCCGGTGCGCTCGCTGAGGGTCGCTTGGCTGCCCGGCCCGTAGTCCTGCAGCGAGGCGAGCACGGCGTAGTGCCATTTGCGGGCGTCCGCCTGGGCAGCCAGTCCCTCGGCGATCAGTTTGTCCGACCGAGTGGACAGCTGTGACAGCAGCCGGCTCGCCCGTCGGCGCAGCCTGTCGGGCGTCTTGAGCGCCTCGGGCGCGCTGTCGTCGGGTGTGTCCTCGGTTTCGGCTCCGGTCATGGCGCCCACCCTACCCGTTGCGTTAGTCGGGCTAACGATGTACGTTCGCTCACGCCGATAACGTTAGTGCAACTAACGCTATTTGAGTGCACTTCCTAGCCAGTTGAGTGAACTTCAGAGAAGGAAGAACTTGCCCACCAAGACGCTGCAGATTCCCACCCCGGACGGCCGGGCCGATGCGTTCGCCGCCCTCCCCGACCACGGCGAGCAGCACCGGCACCCGGGTGTGCTGATGTACGCGGATGCCTTCGGTATACGGCCCGTGCTGGAGGAGATGGCCCGCGAACTGGCCGGGCACGGCTACTACGTGCTCGTCCCCAACTTCTTCTACCGGCACGGCCCGGCGCCCCTGATCGAACTTCCCGAGCACATCGGAGAAGAGATCCGGTCCGAGGCCGTCGCCCAGCTGATGCCCTTGATCAAGGCGCACACCGCGGAACGCATCCGGCGCGACGCCGACGCCTACCTCCGCTTCCTCACCAGCCGGCCCGAGGTCAGCGCCGGACCGGTCGCGGTGACCGGTTACTGCATAGGCGGCCTCCTGGCCATGCACACCGCCGCGGCCCACCCCGGCCAGGTGGCCGCCGTCGCCGGATTCCACGGCCCCGTGGGCGCCGACGGGCCCGACAGTCTGCGCCGCCTCCTCTCTACGCTCACCGCCCAGGTCCACCTCGGCCACGCCGAAACCGACATGACGCCCGAGGCCCTCGGCGAGCTCAACCAGGCCCTCGACGCCGCGGGTGTCGTCTACACGTCCGAGATCTACCCCGGCACGGTCCACGGCTTCACCATGTCCGACACCGACGCCTTCGACCCCGCCGCACTGCAGCACCACTGGGACCGCCTGCTCACCCTCCTCGGCCACACCCTTGGGTAACAGCCGAGGCTCCGGGCTCGGACACCACACTTGAACCAGATGGCTCTGGAGTCCCCTCTGCGCCACGTGCTCGCTGAACCTGCCGGGTGGGTGAGGCGGGCTCCTGGCCGGGACGGCGCTGCCCCTCCCGGGAGGTTACGGCGGCCGCGAGGTTACGACCTCCGGGAACCACCGGGCCGCGCTCGCCGCGCCGCGCCGCTCACCGTGTGCCGGGCATTTCACCGGACCGGATGGGATAAAGGGGGCATGGCGAATGCGATCGAGGACGCCGACGTCGAGATCAAGCTCATCATCCCGGGCGAGGCGGCCGAGGCCACGTGCCGGCTGCTCGGGCTTGAGGACGACGAGGGAAAGCGCCTGACCGTCTACTTCTGGGACAAGCCGAGCGAGAACGGCGACGACATCCGTCTCCCCCTGTCGGAGGCCGGCGCCATCATCCGGCTGCGCAAGGCCGTGAAGGGAGACGAAGACGACCTCACGGCCAAGCTCCGGCCCTGCGACGTGGATGCACTGCCTGAGGGCTGGCGTGCGAACCGGGACGGCAAGGATTGGGAATTCAAGATCGAACAGGACTGGACGGGCGACACCCGCGTCTGGGCGGCCTCGCTGAAGGTGGACGGCGCCTTCGAGCGGCCCGTCGCCCATGCCCACGGCGGCGGATCGTCGCAAGGGCCGCGGCTGACCGGGGACCAGCGCGTACTGCTGGCGAGCGCCGGCGCCGGCGACGACGAGCTGGAGGGACTCGTGGCGCTCGGGCCGATCGAGGCCGTGAAGTGGAAGCCCGCACGGCGTGACCTGGTCCATCCGCTCACCGCGGAGCTCTGGAACGCCGGAAACGGCCTGCGCTTCCTGGAGCTGTCTCTCCGGGCACGTCCCGCCGACGCCCCTGCCGCGCAGAACCTGCTGGAACACGCCCTGCTGGAACGGGGCGTGCAGCCGCCCTCGCAGCAGGTGTCCAAGACCCGCACCGTCCTGACCGCCCTCGCCCGCGCGCACCTCGGGCGGTAGTGGCGTATCAGGCACGCACGCGGATCAGACACAGGCGCGGATCAGACACATGCGGATGAGGCGCGCACGTGGTCAGGCACGCACCTTCAGCAAAGCCCCGTCGCAGTGCAGGATCTCCAGACGCCGTCCGGGACGGCTCGTTCCGGGGAAGGTGACGGTGAGTGACCGGCCGTCCGTCGCCGCCTCCCATCGGCCCGCCACGCTGCCGGGAACGTCGCGGCTGCCGATGGGGTGGTCGGTGAACGTTCCGTCGGGGGAGATCTCCATGCCCCTGCGGCCGCGAGCGGGCGGGAAGGGGTAGCCGGCCGGCCGGTAGACCGTTACGCCCTCGCGGTCGTCCTCGTAGGAGTGGACCCAGTGCTGGAACAGTTCGGCAGGCAGTTCGCTCACGCCCCGGCCTTCCTCGTGCATGCACCTTTTGCGGCAATTTGCAACTCAAGATAGCCTAGTAGTGAGTTGTTCACTTCGCGTGAGTCGTTCACCTCGCAGGATGACGACCGCTACTACCGCACACGGTAAAAGCCCACCTGGCCACAGCCGCTTTCGCGCGGCCGAAACCGGAGGTGCAGCGTGTCCGAGAACGACGCTACCAACCTCAGCATTCCACAACGACGGGACTGCGGCACGATGCCGGTGCACCACCGGCTGATGGCCGAGGACCCGGCGTACGCCACCGCGCGTGTCGAGATCGAGAACCAGGCCTTCGCCTATGAGACGGGCGCCGCGTCCACCGCACGCGTCGGCCCGACCCGGATACCGGTCGTGGTGCACGTGCTGTTCAACACCGCAGCGCAGAACATCAGCGATGCCCAGATCACCAGCCAGATCGACGTTCTGAACCAGGATTTCCGAGCTCAGAACCCTGACGTCGCCAAGGTGCCACCGGTCTGGAAGCCGCTCGTGGCCGACGCCCGCATCCAGTTCCACCTGGCCACCGAGGACCCGGAAGGACAGCCCACCGACGGCATCACCCGCACACAGACGCAGACCACACGGTTCAACATACGAACCGATGACGCGAAATCGGCGTCGACCGGCGGCCACGACGCGTGGCCCGCCGACAAGTACCTCAACATCTGGGTCTGCCCGCGCATCTTCAACCCGGCCGACGGCGATGAGATACTCGGCTACGCCCAGTTCCCCGGCGGTGCCCCCGAGACGGACGGAGTGGTCATCGGCCACCGGTTCTTCGGTACGAACGGCACCTCTTCGGCCCCCTTCAACCTCGGGCGCACGACGACCCACGAGGTGGGACACTGGCTCAACCTGAGGCACATATGGGGCGACGACGGCGAGGGCTGCAGCGGCAGCGACTTCGTCGCGGACACCCCCAATGCCGGCGGCCCCAATTTCGGCACGCCGACCTTCCCCAGCCTGACGTGCAGCAACGGGCCGGACGGCGACATGTTCGTCAATTACATGGACTACACCGACGACAAGGGCATGTTCATGTTCACCAAGGGCCAGGCGGCCCGCATGGACGCCGCGCTCGACTCCTTCCGGTCGTCGTTCTGAGGGCTGGTCCCTGACGGCCTGTCGTCGTTCCGGCGACGGAATTCGGCGAGCGGGCGCCCCGAGTGGTCAGCGTCCCCGATTGATCAGCGTCGCAGCTCGCCGAAAGGGCGTGCGGCATCGACCAGGGTCGTCTCCAAGCTCACCGCGCGTCCACCGTGGTCGCCCTGCCGATCAGCAGGATGCCCTGTGGGCGCGCCTCTCCCGGCGGCCGTGGCGCACGGCCGCCGACCGCCCATGACCGTGGCCGACAACCACAACTTTCAGTGATCGCCGGCGGCCGGATAGCTCCTCGCGCCGCCACCATGGTCGGTGTCAGTGGGTCTGGGAGCCGCCCATGAGGCCGGCGGGGATGTCTCGCGGTGACGGGTTGAGAGGGCGTGGGCGATGCGGGCTGTGATGGCGGGGGTGACCGCGGTCATTTCCGGGCGCCAGCCCGGGACGGCGTTCACTTCGCAGATGGTGAAGGTGTCTTCGGAGGTGAACAGCAGGTCCACTCCGGCGATGTCCAGGCCCAGGGCACGCGCTGCGCGCACCGCCAGCTGTTCTGCCTGCGGGTAGCGGCCCGCGCAGAGTGTGGCGGAGCCGCCTTTGGCGATGTTGGCGGTGAGGGTGCCGTTGTGGGAGGCGTGCAGTACGACGCCCACCGGCTCGCCGCCGACCACGATCACGCGCAGGGTGCGGCCGTGGGAGTGAGCGATGTGCTCCTGGAAGAGGAACGGTGCTTCCTGCGTGAGGCTGCCGGCCACCTCACCGAGCAGATGCGGGTCGGGGGCCAGGAAGACCTGCCCGCCCTTGGCGCCGCTGACGGACTTCACCACGCACGGCGTGCCCAGGTGAGGGCTGCGCACGACGCCTTCCAGGGGAGCGGTGGCGTAGGAGACGGTGTCGGGCACCGGCAGCCCGGCCAAGGCGAGTTCCTGCAGTTGCCAGACCTTGTTGCGGGACTTGAGCTGGGCGTCGACCGTGTTGATGAGGGTGCTGCCCATGTGCTCAAGGTGCCGTAACAAGGTCACCTCGCGGTCGTTGCGCATGGGGCCGGCCACCTGGCGAACGCACACCACGCCAGGAGCGGGCAGGTCCGCGCCGCCCAGGGTGCGCAACACCAGCCGGCCGCCTTGGACGCCGAAGAGGAGCTCGTCGGTGTGCCAGACGGCGAAGCGGGAGCCGTAACTCTCGGCAAGGGCTGCTGCCAGTTCGCGAGTGGACCGGCGCAGTACGGCCGGCCGCTGCCGCACCAGCATCCACACGTCGGCGGGTGCCGGGATCGCCGACAGGGCACGGGGTGGTGTGACCACTCTGGCTCCTCACCTCTGTGCAACGTTGCTGCCTGCGGCCTGCTACCCGCTGTCTGCGGGGCATCGAGGGGCCAGTCTCTCAGTTCCGTGATCGGGGTGTCACGGCGGGTAGGACCCGGTGTCGTCCTGCTGGGCAGGATGACACCGAGATGCCGAGGCGCCGGGCGCCGACGGGCTCCTGGCGACCGGCTCCCGAAGCGGCAGGGGGCCGGTCAGGGCCCGCCCCACCACCCGCGCCGGGCAGCTGCTCCCGTCACGCGTCCGCGGGGCGGGCGCCGGGCCGAGCGGTCCCCGTCGTTGCGGCGGATTCCAGGTGTGCCACGAGCGCG
The DNA here is from genome assembly GCF_024519335.1 of Streptomyces telluris. NCBI lineage: Bacteria > Bacillati > Actinomycetota > Actinomycetes > Kitasatosporales > Streptomycetaceae > Streptomyces > Streptomyces telluris. The sequence goes on along the minus strand of NZ_JANIID010000025.1, from coordinate 38,578 downwards.
TCGGCGACCGGTCCTACGGCGCCCGTGGTGAGCATGTGGCCCATGCCCGGGACCATCATCAGGTGGGCGCCGGCGATCGCCTGGGCGATCAGGCGGCCGTGGCCGGGCTTGACGGGTTCGGCGGTGCCTTCGATGACGAGGGTCGGGGCGGTCACCCGGGGCAGCGCCCCGACCGGCTCGCATGCGAGGTCGGTCATTCCGGCGAGCCGGTGGTTTGCTGCGGTGCGCGGGTCGCGCATGCGGTCGTGGAGCTTTTCTTCGAGGCGGCGCTGGGCGTCCTCGTCGAATTCGGAGGGGCGCTCGGTGCCGTGGAGTATGCGAGCGAGTTCGATCTGGAAGTCGATGGCTTCGGCCCGGGTGGTCGGCGGCGGGCTCACGGCCGCCTGGCGGAAGAACGCGGTGAATTCCGGTGCCGGCTCAGGCAGGCTGCCTTCAGGCTGCGTCTCGCCGGTCAGGGCGCGGACGATGACCTGTCCTTCGTGCTCGCCCAGGGGCGAGGAGCCGATCACGGTGAGGCTGTCGACCCGGTCGGGGTTCTCGACGGCGATCCACTGGGCGAGGAGCCCGCCCGCCGAGTGCCCCACGAGATGCGCGGAGCCGATCTCCAGGGCGTCCATGAGGCCTACGGCGTCCGCTTTGAGGTCGGCCCAGGTGTAGGGGTGCTCGGCGAAGTCGCGGGCGGTGGAGCGGCCCACGTCCCGGTGGTCGTAGCGCACGACGTGGTAGCCGGCTGCGGCGAGGCGGCCGATGAACTCGTCCGGCCAGAGCAGCCCCTGGCTCATCGAGCCGGCTATGAGCAGTACCGCCGGGTGGGAGGGGTCGCCGAACTCCTCCGTCCACAGCTCGATGTCGCCCACCGTGACCATGCGTCCCATCGCTGACATTCCTTGTCCCCGCTTTCGGTACGACGCGCTTGGCGTTCGTGTTCTCGTTTTGTCCGCCTGTCGTTGCGAACAGGCAGAACTCTGCCGTCCCCGGTCCACCGGTGGTATCCGTAGGACCACTGGTGCCGGGCTACTGGCGTTCCACTGGTGCCACTGGTGCCACGGGTGGGGCTACCGGGGCTACAGCCCGCCGCTTCGCCGCTTCGCCGCTTCGCCGCTTCGCCGCTTCGCCGCTCCACCGGGCTACGGGATCCTCCGCGTTCCCACCGGCGAGGTGCCGGTCCGTGGTCTGTCACTGCAGCAGGCGGGCCAGTTCGGTGCGGGAGGTGATGCCGAGCTTGGGGTAGACCTTGTACAGGTGGTACTCGACGGTGCGCGGGCTCAGGAAGAGTCGGGCGGCGACGTCCTTGTTGCTCACTCCTTCGGCGACGAGGCGGGCGATGCGCAGTTCCTGAGGGGTGAGGGTCTGCAGGAGGGCGGGTCCGGCGGGTTCGGTCGTCTCGCCTGCTGCCCGTAGCTCGCCCTGCGCGCGCTGCTCCCAGGGAGCCGCCCCGAGGCGGTGGAAGGTTTCCGCGGCGTCGCGCAGGTGGGGGCGTGCCTCGCTCGCGCGGCGGTCGCGGCGCAGCCGCTCGCCCAGCAGGAGCGCGGTGCGGGCCCGGTCGTAGGCGGTGGCGTCGCGGTCATTGCCTGTGTCGAGGAGCTCGAGTGCGTGCCGCAGGAGGTCGAGGGCGGCGCCGTCGTCAGCAGTGGACAGCGCCTGGCAGCGGGCGAGTACCGCCTGCGCCCGGGGCGAGGCGGCGTGGGCCGACCACTGCTCCAGGAATGCGGTGGCGGTACGGGCGGCTGCGTGGTCCCCGGCGGCCGCGGCGGCCTCGACCCGGTCGGCGGTGGAACCCCACACCACGACGGGGTGCCCCGCGCCCGGCCTGGCCGTGGTCAGCGCGGTGAGCCGTTCGTGGGCGCGGTCGTGGCGGCCGAGGCCGAGGTCGAGCAGGCCCAGTGCGTACGACGCGATCCCGGCGCGCAGACCGAGGCGGTGCGGGATGGCGATGGCCAGGGCCTGCTGCGCGTACGTGCGGCAATCGTCTTCGTGGCCGCGGACGGCGGCGCAGACGGCGAGGTTGGCGAGGTGGGCGGCGGCGGAGTTGTCGAGACCGGCTTCCCGGGCGAGGGCCAGGCCTTCCTGGGACAGGGCGGTGCTGAGCGCGTAGTTGCTGTTCATGCGTTCGGCGGTGGCGGCGTTCTCCAGGACGACGGGCAGGGTGCCCACCATGCCGGAGACCTTGGCGACGCGTCCGGCGCGGGCGCCGTGGCGGGCGGCGGCATCACTCTCGCCGAGCAGGCTGGCTGCGGCCGCTGCCCACAGCAGGCGAGCGGCCTGCCCTCCGTCGCCTCTGCCACTACCGCTGCCACCGCCACTGTGACTGTCCCTGCCGCTGCCTCTGCCGGCGTCGTTGTCGTTGTCGTGGTCCGGGAGGGCGGCCAGGGCGCGGCGCAGCAGACGGGCGCCCTCACCGGTATCCCCGGCGTGCCATGCGCCCATCCCGGTCAGGATGTCGCGCAGGAACGCATCAGCAGCCTCCTCCGGCCCTGTCGCCGCGTCGGGGAGGGCCAGTTCGGATGCCCGGGCACCGATGCGTATGGCGGCGCTGGTGTCGCCGACGTAGGAGGCAGCCTCCGCAGCATCAGCGAGCAGAGCGAGGACGACCCGCCGGGCATCGTCGGCCCATGATGGCTGCGGCGCGCCCGCGGCACCGTGAGAAGCCGCGGCACCCGCGCCCTGGTCTGCAGACCCCGCACCCGCATTCGGGCCTGAAGACCCCGCCGCCTCCGGCCCGCCCCTGGCCGACCCGTCCGCCGACAGCGTGTGCACCGCAGCGCGCTCCGCCGCATCCAGGAAGGCCCGCAGCGCCTCGGCGGCGTTGCCGGAGGACAGTTCGAACCGGCCGCTGAGCTGTGCGATCTCGGCCAGCAGGACGGGCTCCTCGGCGAGTTCCCGGGCCGCCGCGAGGGCGGACTGCGCCCGCCCGGGGTGCCCGCCGAGCCATGCCGCCGCCGCGGTGTCCTTCAGCCGCCGGGCCCTGGCCCGCGCGTCCGGGGTCAGCTCGGCGGCCCACGACAGCATCCGTGCGGCGTCGGCGTAACCGCCGCGCGCGCACGCCCGCTCGCCCGCGGCGGCGAGTTCGGCGGCGATCTCCTCGTCGGGGCCGGTCGCGGCCTCCGCCCGGTGCCGCGCCCCGCGGTCGCGGTCGCCCGCCTCGGACAGCAGCGCGGCGAGGTGGCCGTGCACCGCGCGACGCGTCGCCGGGCCGGCCCCGGCGTGCACGGCGGCACGGATCAGCGGGTGCCGGAAGCGGACTTCGGCAGGCCGGATCTCGACGACACCGGCCGCCTCGGCGACGTACAGCGCATCGGGGGACACCCCGAGCCGCTCCCCGGCCGCCCGGATCAGCCGGACGTCACCGCGCCCCTCCAACGCGGCGGCGAGCAGGACGAGCCGGGTGTCCTCGGGCAGTCGCGCGATCTGCTCCCCGTAGACGCCGGCCATGCCGTCGCCCAGGGGCAGCGGGTCGGGCAGCGGCGCCCGGCCCGTCAGCTGCTCCGCGGTCAGCAGACCGGCCGTCTCCCGCAGGGCCAGCGGATTCCCTCCGGTCGCCGCGGTCAGGACATCCACCACAGCAGGCACAGGCTCGGCCGTCGCACACGCCGCCAGCACTTCGCGCGCACCCTGGGCGTCCAGACCCGTCAGGTCCACGGCGGGCAGGGTGCGCAGCGCCTGCCTGGCCCCGGGGGTGTCACGCGTTCCGATCAGCAGCCCTGCCCCCTCACCCCCGAACCGCCGGGCCGCAAACAGCAGAGCGTCGGCAGAGGCCTGGTCGACCCACTGGAAGTCGTCGACGACACACACCATGCCCCCGGGCGCCGATGCCTCCACCAGGAGGGACAGCACCCCGGCCGCCACCAGGAACCGGTCCTGGGCTGCCGCAGGCTCAGCCAGTCCCAGAGCAGCGTGGACGGCGTCCCGCTGCGCGCCGGGCAGCGCGTCCGCCAGCCCGATCACCGGGCGCAGCAACTGGTGCAACGCGGCGAAGGCCATCCCGGCCTCGGGCTCCGCACCGGTCGCCGACAGCACCCGCGCGGGAGCGGCGCGCCGGGCGGCGTACTGCAAGAGCGTCGATTTCCCGGCCCCGGGCTCACCGCGCAGGACCAGCTCCCGGCCGGCGCCGGAGCGCACCTCCGTCAGGAACGCCTCGATCGCTTCGAGTTCGCCCTCACGCCCGCTGATCCGCTCGACCGCCATGCTGTGCCCGTGCCCCCGTGAACGCCGCAAGGACGGCCCCATGCCGCCCTCCCTTTCGGCGCGGCCGACTGTACATCCCCACCCCCTCAGGTCATTTCCCCAGGTCACACCCCTAGCCCGTCCCCATCCGGGACATCGTCCCCGGGCACGACGGCAACCCGGCCGAGCGAGTGGGCCGTGTTCACCGCCGCCGGCACGACCGTGTGGCGACGTCAGGCGGTCGCCATAGGGCCGACGGTCGCAGGGCCGTGGCGGCGGTGTGCGGCGCCGAGGAAGTTGCGTTCAACCCGGGTTGAGTTGGGAGGGTCACGTCTCACCGGCCGTCCGCGTTCATGGACGCCGATATGTGGAGGTGAAGCGTGAGTGAAGCGTTGCCCATGCCCATTCCGATGCCCACGCCCATGCCCATGCCCATCCCCGTTCCCCTGCCCCTGACCTTGACCGAAGCCGCGCAGGCGTTGCGGGACGGGAGCGTGACCAGCGTCGGGTTGACCGAGGCCGCCGTCGCCGCGGCCGAACGGGCCGACGGGTCGCTCGGGGTGTACGTGACGCGGTTCGTCGAGCAGGCCCGGGCGGCGGCCCGCCGCGCCGACGAGGAATTGGCGCGCGGCATCGACCGCGGGCCGCTGCACGGGATCCCATTCGGAGTCAAGGACACCATCGCGGTGGCGGACGGACCGACCACCGCGCAGAGCCTGGTCCACGACCGGGACTGGTGGGCCGGGAGGGACGCCCCGGTGGTGGCCCGGCTGCGGGCTGCCGGGGCGGTGATCACCGGGAAGACCACCGCGATGGAGTTCGGATGCGGGCTGCCGGAAGAAGACAAGCCCTTCCCGTTGCCGCGCAATCCGTGGCGGACCGAGTCCTGGGCCGGGGGCTCCAGTTCGGGCTCGGCCAGCGGCCTCGCGGCGGGGATGTTCCTGGCCGGGCTCGGCAGCGACACCGGGGGCAGCATCCGGATGCCCGCCGCGTTCTGCGGGGTCAGCGGGCTGATGCCGACGTACGGGCGGGTGCCCGTGGCGGGGTGCGTGCCGCTGGCGTACAGCCTCGACCGGGTCGGCCCGCTCGCCCGGAGCGCCAGGGACTGCGCGGCGGTGCTCGGCGTCATCACCGGAGAGCACGACGGCGTCGGCGCCTCCTTCCACGCCTCCTTCCACGCCTCCTTCGACGACACCGGGTGCGGCGAGGGCCTGGACGGACTGCGGATCGGCGTTGTACGGGAACACCACCTCCCCGCGGACGGCGATTCGTCGCTGCCCGGCGCGTTCGACGAGGCAGTGTCGGTGCTCGCCGGACTCGGCGCCGTCCCGGTGGAGATCCGGCTGCCCTACTGGCACGAGATGATCACCACGACGTTCGTGACCGCGGCCGGCGAGGGTCTCGCCCACCACCGCACCGCCCTGTCACGGCACTGGGACGACTACGGCGTGGCCGCGCGCGGCCTGCTTGCCACGGGCGCCCTGATATCAGCCGCGGACTACGTCCAGGCGCAGCGGGTGCGCACGGTGGCGCAGCGGGCCGTGGACGCGCTGTTCGCGGATGTCGACGTGATCGTGTGCCCGACCGCGTCGGTCGGGGCACCGCCGTTCGCCGCCCTGGCCGACGAGGCGGGGCACCAGGACCACGCGGGTGTGTTCGGGCAGATCTACACCCCGTACTGGAATCCCTTGACCAACCCCGTCCTCGCGGTGCCGATGGGCCGCACGGCGACGGGTCTGCCCCTGTCGATGCAGATCGCAGGCCCGGTGGCGGGCGAGGCGGCGATCCTGCGGGTCGGGGACGCCTTCCAGCAGCACACCGACTGGCACCGTCGCATCCCTGATCTGTCCGCGACCGTGGCCGTGTCCGTGTCCGTGTCCGTGGCCGCGGCACCGCATGCACGTGCCGCCGCGGGATGCGGGGAGCACCATCTGCGTGAAGGAACCGCCACACAGCCCGATGCGGCTGTCCGGGTGCGGAGCCTGCTGGCCGCAGCCGGGCTGCCCGCAGGCGAGCGGGAGATCACCGGATTCGAGGCTGCGTACACCGCCCAGCGCCCTGCTGTCGACGGCCTGTTCGACGTCCCGGCGGCGGGCGACGCCCGGCCCGTGCTGCGCCCGGACATCAGCGTCCGGCCGGACGACGAGGAGCCCGCATGAGTACGCGACCGGAGTTGGAGCCCGCCGTGGAGCCCACCGTGGAAGCAGGCAGGGAAGCAGGAACGGAAGCAGGAACGGACCGGCCCGCGGAGCGGCGTACCCGTCGTGTCGGCAGTACCCTCTGTACCCACGGAGGCGAACGGCTGGTGATGGGCCTGGCCTGTACTGGTTCGTTCGTCGTCATCCTGGACGCCACCATCGTGTCGGTGACGCTGCCCGCCATCCGGACCGCGCTCGGCTTCTCACCGGCAGCCCTGCCTTGGGTGGTCAACGCCTACACCCTCGCCTTCGCGGGCTTCCTGCTGCTCGGCGGCCGGTGCGCGGACGTGTTCGGCCACCGGGCGACGCTGCTGACCGGGGCGGCACTCTTCACTGCCGGCATGGTCGCCTGCGGCTTCGCGGTGACAGCGGAGGCGCTGCTGGCCGCGCGGGCCGTGCAGGGGCTCGGTGGGGCCCTGCTGATGCCGGTGACGCTGTCGCTGCTGACCACGACGTTCACCGAACCGGACCGACGCGCACGGGTACTGAGCCTGTGGAGCGCGGTCGGAGCGGCCGGTGCCGCGTCCGGGCCGGTGGTCGGCGGCGTCCTCATCCAGTGGGCCGGGTGGCGCTGGGTGTTCTTCGTGACCGTCCCGATCGGGGTGCTGTGCCTGGTCGGCGCCGCGCGCGGGCTGCCGCGGCACGACCGCTCCGGCCGGCCGCCCCTCGACGTCGTGGGGGCCGGACTGGCCACGGCCGGGCTGACGGGCGTGGTGTATGCGGTGATGCGTGCCGCCGTCGCGGGATGGACGAGCCCGCAGGCCACGGGCCCGATGGCCGGCGGGGTCGTGCTGCTGGGGATTCTTGTGCTGCATCAGGCGCGGTGGGCCCGGCAGCCGCTGCTCGCGCTCGACCTCTTCCGGCTTCGCGCGGTGAGCAGCGGCAACGTGGTGATGCTGCTGCTCGGCCTGGGTTTCTTCGCCAGCCCCATCCTGTTGTCGCTGTATCTTCAGGACGTGCACGGCTGGTCGCCGCTGCGCGCCGGGCTCGGCTACCTGCCGGTCGGGGCGGCGATGTTCGCCGGCGCCCGGGCGGCCGGGGCGCTGACGCTACGGTTCGGGCCGCGCCGGACCGCCGTGGTGTGCTGCCTGTTGGGCGCGGCAGGCTTCGCGGGTGTGGCGGCGTCGCTGGGCGCGGACGGCTCTTCCTGCCTGCTGACGGTGGTGGTCTCCGGCGTGGTGTTCGGGTTCGGAACGGCCGCCGCGTTCACCCCGATCACGGTGGCGGCGACCGGCGGCGTCCCACCGGCGCGCAGCGGTCTGGCCGCGGGGGTGCTGAACACGGTCCGGCAGACCAGTGGGGCCGTCGGGCTGGCCGTGACCAGCACGGTCTCGGCCACGACGGCGGACGCATGGGCGGCCGCGCATCCCGGGCGTGGTGGCGCGCACGGGGCGGCCGCGCTGGCGCACGGTTATGGCGTCGCGTTCCTTGTCTGTGCCGGGTGCGTGGCTGCTGCCGCGCTCGTGGCGGCTCTGGCCATGCCGCGGTCCGGCAGCGTATGAGCCGCTCCGGCACCGTGCCCTGCTCCGGGTGACCACCGGCACCGCGCTATCAGGCCTCGCCACGTGAGCGGTCAGGGTCAGGGGGACACGGGGACGGTCGCCCGGAAGTCCGGGCATTTCTCCAGGTCGTCGCCGTGTGCGCAGGTGAGGAGGTGGCCGAGATAGGCGCGCGCGGCATTGAGGCGGGCGATGTGCGCGTCGAGGGCGGCGATATGGCCGTGGACGGTCTCCTGCCAGTCGGCACCGTCGCCGGTGTCGTCGGTGACGCCGGTGTCGCCGGTGCCGGTGGCGTCACGGTGCAGGAGGCCGGCGATCTCCTCGATGGACATCAGGCCGGTCTCCCGCCACAACTTGATCAGTGCCACGCGGTAGACCTGCTCGGTGTCGAAGTACCGTCGCCCGGAACGCCGGTGCGGCTCCACCAGACCGCGCCGCTCCCAGTAGTGCAATGTCGAGAGCGGCAGTTCGAACCGGTCCGCGACGTCTCGTATCGGAGTCAGGTCGTCCATGACCCCATGATCTCGCAAGGACCTCGACAGACCGTCGTCCCGTACCTATGGCCACTTGTGTCCCAGCCGTACCGAATGACGGACTCCGCCCCTACCGTGTCTGATCATGAATACCTCGCGAAGAGCGGTCATACGCGGCATGGCGGCGATACCCCTGGCTGCTGCCACCGGCGGTCTGCTGCCCTCCACAGCGCACGCGGCGTCCGACGGCTTCCCCCTGGCGATGCGGCTCAGCCCCTCGCAGAACCATCGCTACTGGGGCACCGCAGCCGAGACTCTGAGCCGCCGCTTACCCGCCGCGGACCTGGTCAAGGACGTGCTGCGCCAGGCGACACGCACCGGTGGCTCCGTGGGCAACTGGCGTGACGGGCCCGGCACGGGCGTGGAGCCGACCGGCTTCGACTACGGCTTCTCCTGGGACCCGGACACCAAGGACCCGCACGGCCAGCTGGACGGCAAGACCACCCAGTGGTACCCCCAGGGAATCAGCACCAGCGTCGACGGTTACGGCGGCACCGTGGACGGCCGGAAAGTCGTCGCCGTCAGCTGGTACGGCTACGAGAACTACGAGAAGCGCGGCGCCCGGATCAGCTTCGTCGACGTGACCGGTGACCCGCAGAAGCCGCGCTACGAACACGTGCTGCTGGTGGAGCCCATCCAGGAGGAGGGCTCGGACACCGCCACCTTCCAGCCGGTGATCATGCACGCGGGCGGCGTGGCCTGGGTCGGGAACTTCCTCTACGTCGCCAACCTGCCCGGCCGGCTCGCTCCCTTCAAACAGGGCGGGCTGAGCGCCTTCGACCTCTCCCGGATGGTCAAGGTGGACGGCGCGGACAAGGCCAAGGCCTTCGGCTACGACTACATCCTCCCGCTGCACCACGTGTACGAGAACCGGGGCAGCGGCAAGCTGCGGCACTCGCAGCTGTCACTGGACCGCACGCGCCCCAACGAACCCCACTCCCTCGTCGTCAGCGAATTCCTGGACAACGGCGACCGGGGCAGGGTCGTGCGCTGGGACCTGGCGCCGACCGGCTATCTGGTCGACGGGCTGTCCGAGGAGGACTGGCTGTCCAAGACCTACGTCCAAGGGGCGGTCGCCGTGGGCAAGGACGCGTACTACGCCGCCAACGACCGCGGCACGCAGGGCCCCGCAGCCAGCGAAGCGGTCGGGGCACTCGCCCCGAAGGCGGGGCAACTGTGGCTGCACAAGGGCCGTAGCGGCGACCCGAAACTCCACGGAACACTCGCCATCGGACCCGAAGACCTCAGCTACGACGCCGACCGCCTCTGGAGCGTGGCGGAGCACCCCGACCTGCGGCGCGTCTACCGGATCCAACTCCGCCGCTGATCGCACGCCGCCGCGCGCCGGGCCACCCGGCGAGGCCCTGCGCTGCGCCAGGAACTGTGCTGCACCAGGAACTGTGCTGCACCAGGTACCGCGCAGGGCCGAGGACGGCCTTCGGTGAGATCCCGTCCGAGGCGTGCTCGGCGCCGACGGAGGCCCGTGAGGCGGGAGATGCCTGCCCTGCCCTGCTGGCCAGGTCAGCGGTCGGGCGGGACAGGGCAGGGCAGGACAGGGGACGGACAAGGTAGGACGGGTGTGCGGTGCCGATGTCGGCGTCAGCCGAGCGCCTCGCGGGTCAGCGCTGCCACCTGTTCCAGGGTCGGCTCGCCCGCGATGCGGGTCAGTTGCGCCACGAATGCCTTTTCCTGTTCCGGGGCCAGCAACTCCTGGCAGACGGCCCCGGCCATGGCGAGCAGCGAGAGCGAATCACCGCCGAAGCGGTGGAAGTCGGCCTGGGCGTCCAGCCGGGAGCGTTCCACCCCGAGGGTGCGTGCCCAGATGTCCGCCACTGCCTCCTCGACCGGATCCGTCGGCTCCGCCGCTTCGGCCCCGCGCTTGTCCGGGCGGTCCGCACTGTCCGCACTGTCCGCTGCGCCGTCGAACGGGTCCGGCAGCGCCTTCGTGTCCACCTTGCCGCTCACTGTGTAGGGCAGTTGCGGCACCACCATGGTGGCGGCCGGGACCATGTAGGAGGGCAGCAGTTCGGCCAGGTGCCCGGTCAGCTCCGCTTCCGTCACGGGGGAGGAGGTCAGCACGTAGCCGTACAGGGCTTTGCCCGGATGGCCGGGCCTGGTCCTGGTGGCCACGACGGCCCGTTCCACCGCAGGGTGCTGCTCCAGCGCCCGGGCCACCTCGGCGGGTTCGACCCGATGCCCGCGTACCTTGACCTGGTCGTCGATGCGTCCCACGTACTCGATCTCGCCCGACGGCAGGAGCCGGGCGAGGTCGCCGGTGCGGTAGACGCGGCTCTCGTCGGCGAGGTGGACGAACCGCTCCCGGTCGAGATCGGGGCGGCCCAGGTAACCGCGGGCGAGCTGCGCCCCGCCCAGGTACATCTCGCCGGTCTCGCCGGGGGCGACGAACCGGCGCTCGGAGTCCAGCAGGAATACGGTCGTGTTGTCCGCGGGGAGACCGATCGGTACCACGGCGCCGGTGCCGTCCACCACGGGGTCGAAGGTGTGGGCGGTGCACCCGATGGTGGCCTCGGTCGGGCCGTAGAGGTTGATGATGCGGCAGTCACGCCCGAACATCTCCTGGGCCCGTGCGGCCACCTCCACCCGCAGCTGCTCACCGACCACGACCACCGTCCGGTATCCGGTGGGCGACAGGTCGAGCCGTCCGATCAGGTCGAGGTGGGCCGGGGTGAGGTTCAGCGTGTTGGCGCCCGAGTGCTGCAGCAGCTCCCGCAGTGAGAGGTGGTTGGGGTCGTCCGGCATCAGCACCACGCGACCGCCGGCCAGCAGCGGCAGGAAGACGGACGTGCCCGAGACGTCGAAGGAGGGTGAGGTGAGCAGAGGCATCCGGGTGTCCCTGTCCACGTCGAACGCGCGGGTCGCCCAGTGGACGTAGTTGAGCAGGTTCCGGTGCTCGATCTGCACACCCTTCGGCCGGCCGGTGGAGCCCGAGGTGTAGATGACGTAGGCCAGGTCCTCGGGACTGACGGCGGCGTCCTCGTGCGGTGCGGAAGCGGGAACGGGGCCCGGAACGAGGTCCGGATCAAGGTCGTGAGCGTGATCGTGATCGGGGCCAAGGCCGGGGTGGGGGCCGGGGCCGGACTGGGGATCGCTGACCACGAGGTCGTCCAGAATCAGCGCCTTACGGTTCGATCGGACGCATTCGCGCAGGTCATAGGGCCGTTCCACCAGGCAGAAGGTGACGTCGGCGTCGTCCAGCAGGTCGGTGAGGCGGGCGTCCGGGTGCCGGACGTCCAGCGGGAGGTAGCACGCCCCTGTCCGGAGCACGCCCCACAGCCCGGCCAGTGCGGCCACGGTACGGCCCGCCAGCAGCCCCACTACACTGCCGGCCCCGACGCCTTGACGGCGCAGTTCGGCGGCGACGGAATCCGCTCGGATGCTCAACTCCCGGTAACTTACGTCGCCTTCGGGGCCGCTGACCGCGATGCGGTCCGGCGTGCGCTCGACCTGCGCACGGAAGAGTTCGATGACCGAGTGGCCGGACGGCAGCGGGCGTTCGGTGCGGTTGCCTTCCCACTGCCGGTACTTTCCAGGGGACAGGGCCTCCTCGATGGTGTCCAGCACGGCGTCCGCGCGCTCCGCCATGCCGGGGCCGTCATGCCAGGCCACGGTCAGCTCCGTGTGCCCGCCGGTTTCCACCAGGTTGACCTCCAGCGGGCTGCCCGGGCTGGTGGTGCCCAGCGTGTAGACCGTGCGGGCGTGGAACTCCCCGGCACTGTAGTCGGCCAGGTCGACGCTGCCCATGTGGGAGAGGTAGGCCAGGCTGTTGTAGCGGTTCTTCCGGGTCGCGAAGTGGTCGATGCCGGTGTTGACGGCCCGCAGCAGCGGCAGCGGCATGCGCAGCGTCGACTTGGCGAACGGCGGGGCCAGTTCGGCGCTTTCGGCAAGGGCGGTGAGTATCCGCTGGTGCACCTCCTGCCAGGTGTCACCGGCGCTGACGTCCAGCCGCAGCGCGCGGACGAGCGAGGCGGTGGAGCGCGGTTCCGGGAGGTGGCGGCGCAGGTCGACCGGTACGAAGAACCGTCCGTGCCCGGAGCCGTACGTGTCGGCCAGCGCCGCGGCGATCCTGGCCGTCGCCGCCGGGTGGCGACCGTCCACGGTGCGGCGGCGCCGGAGCAGGCCGGACGAGGTCGCGGCGCGACGGCCGAGCAGCGACGGCCACTCCATCTTGGGGGTGGGCAGGGCCGGCGGCAGGCCGCCGGGCCGGACGATCCGCTCGATCAGCTCCTCGTCGTTGAGCCGGGACGGTGCGCCGAGCGGATCCTCACCGCGCAACACCCGGAACACGTCCGCGGCCCAGAGCAGCAGGCCGCGCCCGTCGGTGACGCCGTGGAAGGCACGGAACACCACGGTGGAAGGCGTTCCGGGGATCAGTACCACCTCGCATGTGGCACCGGAGCCGTCCAGCGTGCGGTGCAGGTAGGGCGCGCCGAGTCGGCCGTGGTCGCCAGGCGTACGGTCATGCTCGTCGGGCGTGCCGGCGACCACGGTGACGGTGGGAGGCGTTCCGCTGTCCACCCATCGACGGCCCTGGCGTATCAGCCGCATCCCGGGCGACGCTGCGGCGGCGACCGTCACTGCCTTGGCGAGGGCTTCGGCCGACAGGTCCCCGTCGCCTTCCACTACGTGGACCACGCAGTGCCCCGGTCTCATGCCCAGGAACACCCACTCCATAGGAGATACGGCGCGGGTGTAGGGCCGGGAGCCGGCGGGGCCGGTGTGAGGGGTGACGTCGAGCGGCCCGGATGCGGACCCGCTGTTGCGTTGATTTCTCAAGATTGATCGCAATCGTTGTGGCGTTATGTCGACTCTCGCCGTGTGAGTCGGCCGGCCTACCGGCTGGCTTTCCGGCCGGCTCTCCAGCGGACTCTCCGCCCGGCGAGTTCCGCACCGGTGGTGCGGCAGGTGGTGGGGCCGTGATTTCGGCGCGGTTCACCGCGCATGGTGCGGGGCCGGAGGCAGGCCGCCGGGCCGGGCCTTGCCGTGGAATGCCCCCCGGGTTCTTCGGCCGACCTCTGTGGCCACCGCCCTGACGGACCGAAAGGCCGCCCGTCCGCCCCGGTGCGAGCCGTCAGCTCTGGCCGGCGCTCCGGCCGTTACTTCGACCCCTGCTCCGGCCCTGGGTCGGCACGGCCGCCAGGACGGTGGCCTCCCCGGGCTCGGCGCCGATGCCGGCGACGTCTTGGGCGTCGGTTTCAGCCCGTTCCGGCCTCGCCTCGGGGGGCGGGGGAGGAGGCGTGCTTGCCGGGAGGTGACGCATCAGGCGGCCCCCCAGCAGCGCCGCGCCGACCATGAAGACCAGGCCGACCAGCGCCGCCAGGTGCATCCCGTCCGCGAACGCCGCCCGGGAGGTGGCGGCCAGCTCGTTCCTGGCCAGGTCCGGCAGTCGTGCTGCGACGGCGACCGCGCCGCCGAGCGTGTCACGCGCGGCGTCCGCCGCCTCCCTCGGCAGTCCGGACGGCATCGAGTCGGTCAACTGCGACCGGTAGACCGCCGCGCCGACCGCGCCGAGCACGGCGATCCCCAGCGAACTGCCCAGCTCGGTGGCGGTCTCCGAGGTCGCGGCGGCCGCTCCGGCCCGCTCGGCCGGAGCGGCCGAGATCGCCAGGTCGGCGGTGAGCGTCATGGTCCCGACGGTGCCCGCGCACAGCACACCGGCCGCGGTGAGCACCAGCGCCACCGGGGAGTCGGGCCCCACCAGGGTCATCAGCCCGAAGCCGAGAGCACCCACCAGCAGTCCGCCGGACATCTGATGGGCGGGGCGGACCCTGCCGGAGAGCACCGAGGACAGGCCGACCGCTACCCCCACCCCGGCACTCGGCACCAGAGACCAGAGCGAGGCCGCGAGCGGGCTCATGCCCTTGATCAGCTGCAGGTACTGCGAGGTGAAGAGGGTGAAACCCATCATGGCGAACATGGCGACCGTATTGACGGTGAGCGCACCGCTGAAGGTCCTGATCCTGAAGAGGCCCAGGTCGATGAGCGGATGCGCCGCCGTGCGCTGGCGGTGGACGAAGAGGAGACCCAGCACCAGGCCGACGGCCAGGACCAGTGCCGGAGCCGGGCTCCATCCCTCGATCGCCAGTGTCTTGACGCCGTAGACGACCGGCAGGACCGTCGCCAGCGAGAGCCCGGCGCCCAGCAGGTCGAAGCGGCCGTCGCGGGGGGCGCGGTACTCGGGGAGCAGGAACGGGCCCGCGAGCATCAGCAGCGCCATGACCGGTATGGAGAGCAGGAAGGTCGATCCCCACCAGAAGTGGTTCAGCAGCAGCCCGCCGGCCACCGGCCCCAGCGTGGCACCGGCGGTGCTCGCGGCGGTCCAGGCGGTGATGGCGGTCTGCCGTTGCCTGGGGTCGTGGAACATGTTGCGGATCAGGGCGAGCGTGGAGGGCATCAGGGTGGCACCGGTGATGCCCAGCAACGCGCGGGCCGCGATCAGCTGCGTAACCCCGTGGGAGTACGCGCCCAGCAGGGAGGCCGCGGCGAACCCGGCCGCGCCGCAGAGCAGGAGCCTTCGGCGGCCGATGCGGTCTCCGAAGGCCCCCATCGGGATCAGCAGCCCGGCCAGCAGGAACGAGTAGCTGTCCATGATCCACAGCTGCTGGGTGCCGCTGGGCTGCAGGTCGCTACTGATGAACGGCACGGCGAAGAACAGCACACCCATGTCCATCGAGAGGACCAGGGTGGGAAGCAGGAGGACGAAGAGCCCCGTCCAGGTACGACGATCGGCGAGGCCGTTTGGGGCGGCGGTCATGGAGGCGACGGTACGTATGTTCCATATGGCTGCCTAGGAAGAACGTCCAACTCCGGGGCGTAGGACCGTCGTTTAGGGGGGTTTAGGGGGGCCGGTCACGGCTTGACGCGTTCGTGCGGCTACGCAGCGTTGGCCCACTGGCTGGTTCTGTCTTGCCATCTGTTCACCGATGGCCGGGCTCCTTGGTTCAGAACGGCGGGTTGATCGCTGAGGAGTGGTTCACAGATGCCTCCTCCACTCCGAGCTTGTCCAGCCGCGACCGGATCGCGCTCGGCTGACGCGCGAACCGCTCAGCGAGAGCCTCGATGCTGTCGCCGGCGGCATGTCTTTCCAGGAGGAGTTCTTCGTCTTCCGGTGACCATCGTTGATAGGCGTTCGCGTATTGCTTCCTGATCTCCTCGACCGCATATGCGCGCGGATCCGGTGAGGAGGCCGAGGGAAGCTCAACTGCACTGAGGTGGTCGGCCGGGAAGGTGCCAACTTCGGTTCCCTCGAGCCAGAGCGTGACCGCGCCTTCGGTGAAGGTCAGTACGTCTGCCCTGAGTTCCACGACCTTGCGCATGACATTCGGGTCCGCCGGGTCGAGCACGAAATCAGTGAAAGTTAAACGGACTTGATGGTTGGGTATGGCGTTGGCGGTCATGAGTCGATCATGCCCAGCGTGCGGCAGCAGAACAAGCGCAATGCGGGTTGCGGGTTGCCGGTTGCGGGGGAGGGAGGGTCCCGCGATCAGATGTGGAGTTCAGACGGGAAGCCGGTCCAGCGCAGTCCTGCGGGTAGGTGTCGCATGTCGTTGTAGAACAGCATGGAGAGCGGCTTGCCGGGGACGTAGCGGATGAGGGTCAGAGCTGCGTTGCCGTGGTTGAGGCCCATCCAGCGCCACTCGGGCGCGTCGAGGGCGGCTCGGATCAGCCGGCCGATGAGGAAGATGTGTGTGACGACCAGTTCATGACGGGGGCGATCTCCGTCGACCGGACAACCGGGACCCGGGCAGCGATGCACAGTCCCCCGAAAGGGTTAATGTGAAGGTTAAATCCATTCCCTAGGTGAGGGTAAAGGTTGGTAGTGTCCGCCCTGGAGGATGGAGGGACATGGCAACCGAGGAAGAGCTGTTCGCGTCCGTGGACGCCCTGCTGGCGGAGGAGCCGCAGCTGCCGCCCCCGGCGGAGCGGGCCCGGCTGCGCGAGGCCGCCGGTATCACCCAGGCCCGCCTTGCGCAGGCTCTGCGGTCGACGACGCAGACGGTGAAGAACTGGGAGAACGGCCGGAGCGAGCCGAAGCCGCCGCGTCTGGAGGCGTACCAGCGGCTGCTTCAGGGCTGGGCGGAGAAGTACCCGAAGCACGGCACCGTCCCGGCCTCGACCCCTGCCTCTGTGCCTGCCCCGGCGGTTGCACCGGACCCGCAGCCGGTCCCCGGGACGTCCACTGCCCTGGCTACCACCGCTACCCCTGCTGCCCCCGAGACGGAGACAGCACCACATCCTCCCGCCACCGCCATTGCCACCGCCACTGCCACCCGCGCGGCCGCGCCGGAGCCGGAACGCCCGGCACCCGCCCGCCCGGAGACGTCGCGCCGTCCGGTGCGGAAGCCTGCTGCCCAGGCCGCCGGCACCGACCCGCGTTTCCCGCACGGCCCCCTCGCCGTACTGGACGGCGACGGCCGAGCCTACGGCCTGGACGGCCTCGTGCTGGACTGCCCGGCAACCACCATCCCGCAGCTGGTGGAGTGGACACTGACCGAGTCCGGTCTCGGGGCCCCGCGCCTGCACCGCAACGGCAAGGACGCCGACCCACTGATCGTCCTCACCGCGGCCGCCACCGTGAAACTCGGGCTCCCGGAGCGCCTGGAGGGCCCCGAGCAGCGCCGCTCCCTACGCCTGGACGACGACCATCCCGTGGTCAAGCAGATCACGAAGGCGAAGTGGAAGCTCACGCAGCGCGGGTTCGGTCCGTGGGCCCGGATCTACCGTCCCGCCCAGGCCGGGCAGCGGCAGTGCGTGCAGCTCGCCGTCCTCTCCTGGGACGCACTCGACGCCCGGTCGTGGCCGGGCGTCGCGCAGATGGAACCGGCCGGCATCGCCCGAGTCCTCGGCGTCTACGCGAACCGGGTCATCACCCCGCGCGGCAGCACGGCCGTCTCCGGCCTGGAGCTCATGACGGCGCTGCGCCCGCCGACCCGGGCCGTGCAGGACCGCAGCACCGGCAACTGGGTAGCGGGCCACAACCCCGGCAGTCTCGGGACCGAGCCGGTGGACCCGGCGCCGCCGGAGGCCACCCCCGAGCACCCCGTCGTCGTGGGCAGCGGCTGGACCGGTGGATTCCTGGACGAAGAGGCGTACCAGTGGGTGCGCAACATCGATCTGCTCTCGGATGAGGAGTGCCTGCTGCCCTTCGCGGTCGGCCTGGACCTGAACACGGCCTTCCTCGCCGCGGCCGCCCGGCTCACCGTGGGCCTGTCCGGCCCCGAGCACTTCGCAAGCCCGCCCTTCAACCCGAAGATCCCCGGATCCTGGCTGGTGGACCTGTCCCGCATCGAGCTGGACCCCCGTCTGCCCAGCCCGTTCACGCCGACCGGGGAACGCCCGACGGGCCCGGCCTGGTACCAGACGCACACCGTCGCCTACGCCCATGAGCTGGGCTGCAACGTCGCCCCGATCGAGGCGTACCTGCGGCGCGAGACCGGCGCGTACCTCGACCCTTGGCACGACCGCCTCAAGACCGCCTACGTCGACACCCTCGCCGATCTCGGCGTCACCAAGGACCTGGACGACCACGCCTTCCTCGCCGCGATGGAGCAGCACAAGCAACTCGACCCTGGACTGGCGGCTGTCCTCAGCGCCATCAAGGCCACGATCAAGGGTGGCGTGGGCAAGCTGCGCGAGCGCCCCCAGGGCCGTCACTACAGGGACGGCGAGCGGTGGCCGGCGCTGGAGCGCCCGACCTGGCGCCCCGACATCCGCGCCGCCGTCATCAGCAAAGCGCGGGTGAACATGCACCGCAAGCTGCTCAACATGGCCCGGATGACGGGCCTGTACCCGCTTGCCGTCCTGTCCGACTGCGTGGTCTACCCGAGCCCCGGTCGCTCGCCGCTGGACTTCCTGCCGTACAGCGCCTCCGGTAAGCCGCAGCCCGGTGCGTTCCGCCTCGGGCCGACCCCGGGGCTGGCGAAGGTGGAGGGCGTGCAGGAGATGTCCTGGGCGGTCGACCTGATGGAGCAGGGCTACAACCCGGCCCGTCACATCAAGGGCGACGGCCACGACGCATCGCTGGACGAGGGGGAGTAGGCCGTGGGAGATATCGATGAGGCCATCGACCGCGCCGACCAGGAGGCGTTCACCCGCGAACCGCCCAAGTCCGTCCAGGCGCGTGTGAACTTCCTGATCAGACAGCTCAAGACGACCAAGGCCGTCGCCCGGGAGCTAGGGGTCACCCAGCGGTCGGTGGAGCGCTACCGCACCGGCGAGCGCAAGAATCCGCCGAAGCCCATCGCCGACCGCATGGACGCGGCCGTCCGCGCCCGCTGGCAGCCGCAGGTACGCAAACGGCGCCGCCGCCAAGCCGCCACCGCCACCGGCATCACAGTCGAGACCCGGGCGCAGTTCGGCTATACCGCACCGATCGGCACAACCGACGACGGCCGTTTCCGCCGCCTGACGGTCCACCTCCCCCCGGCCTACGCGCAGCGCCTGTTCGACGCCAAGCAGCAAGGAGCCGGCGACCAGCAGTTGCGCGAGATCGTCGCCGAGGGACTGCAAGAGGTGTACTTCAAAGACGGCGGTCGCCGCGCCGGCAACCTTGAAGTCGCGTTCACGAATATCGACTATTTCGACGTCTCGTTCTGACCGGCACGGCTCGCCCGTCCCGAGCACCTGATCCGGCGAGCTGTGCCACAGTGCCCCGACAGGACGAGCGCGCGTTCGCGGTCGCTCAGTCGAGACAGAACTCGTTGCCCTCGATGTCCTGCATCACCAGGCACGACTCGTTGTAGTCATCGGCAACCAGCAGTTGTACGCGTACCGCGCCGAGCGCGACCAGCCGTGCGCATTCGGCCTCAAGCGCGGCGAGGCGCTCCTCACCCACGAGCCCGGTGCCGACCCGCACGTCAAGGTGCACCCGATTCTTGACGACCTTCCCTTCGGGAACGCGCTGGAAGTACAGTCGCGGGCCCACACCCGAGGGATCGATGCATGCGAACCCTGAACCCTGACGCTCGGGCGGCAGTGCGCGATTGAAATCGTCCCAGGTGGCGTACCCCTCCGGGGGCGGCGGTACGACGTACCCCAACACCTCGCACCAGAAACGAGCGACGCGCTCAGGTTCTGCGCAGTCGAAGGTGACTTGGAACTGCTTGATCGATGCCATCGGCCCACCATAGTGGCGCGTGCTGTTCACCGGGACCCCTGTGTGTCATCGCCGCAGGGGAAAACCGGTCACACGTCGCCGAGGAACCCGGGATCAGACGGCCCCACCTGCCGGGCGAAGTCCGCGGCGACTCCGATGACCTCGCGCATCGGCACAGGGCGCCGGCTCGTCGCCGCGAGATCGCCGTGGGCCTCCTCGGACCACAGGAACGGATACACGGAGATGCCCTGTGAGAAGGCCAGCGCTGTGGCCTCCTCACGCCAGCCGGGCCATCGCAGCCCGTCGTAGAACGTCTCCAACCGACCCGAGAGCAGCCAGGAGACCCAGCTGGAGTGACCCATTCCCAGTGCTTCCCACGCCAGGGTGTCGGGAGCGAAGTACGTCATCTGTCCAGGCTCCCCAGGGCGACCCGTAGCCGCCGGATCGCCACCGTTCAGCGCGAAGACTCCACCGACGACGTCCTGGCCGACGACGAGACCCGTCGCGGGATGCCATGCGGGATCGAAGTCCGCGGGGAAGCGGTTGACCTGCGCCAGGCTCGGAAGCCCCCCGCCCGCGAACGGACTCCCGCCTCCGCCGAACACTCGCACCCACCCGTTGTCCACGAGCAGTCCGCCGGTATTCAAGGCCAGAGCCCCCAGCACCGAACGCGCCGTGACCTGCAGCTGCAGAAGGCAGCGACGACTTTCGTCAATGTCGGCGGGCAGTACCTGAACAGGCACGGAGCTCACCGAAAGCATCTCCTGAAGCTCCGGCCACGCCGGATCATCTACGTTGACCAACTCATCGATCTCTCGCACCCGAGGATGGTCGCACCCTTTCTCGTCCCCCCATCATGGGGGGCTTCCAGGGTCTTACTTGTCCATGTTCAGCCCGATCGCCACCATCACGCCGAGTATCACGATGAGGAGACCCACGATCCAGGCCAGGCAGCCGGCGGTCGTCTTCACCGTCTTTCGTGCTTCCGCCCGACGGCCCAGTTCCTCCGGTGTCGCGGCCGGCCCGAAGGCCCGCCACAGGGCGCGGACGGACCAGAAGGGGCTCATCACGATTCCGTAGACCAGCAGGCAGAGGTAGTAGAGCAACTCCAGGAACTGGGCGACGAACGCAACGGCCGCCAGAAAGGGAAGCAGCAGGAGGCCGATCAGCAGGCCCTTGTCGTCGAGGACACTGCCGAGCTGCGGCTTGGGTATGCGACGCCGGGGTCGGCGTAGACCAGCCCTTCCATCAGTTGCTGAGGGAATGTCCGTGGTTGGCGCGGTTGGTGCGGTTGGCGCGGTGGCTGGTGGTGCCGGGTACATGTGCTGCTGATCCATAGCGGGCGAGCCTACCCGGCCGTCAGCTCCTCTCCGTGACCATCAGAAGGATCCTCGGGGCAGCTCTGACATGCCTGGTCCCGGTGGCGGTGGTCTCGGCGCCTGGTGGGCGCTTGGGGTGTGCCGATGCCGACCGGGGACCTGGAGGCGCTCGTGGCAGTCAGCCATGATCGGACGCAGACCCGGTGGGCGAGAATGTGGCGGGCGAGAATGTGGCGGGCGTCGCAAAGGCTGGGCGAGGTGATCACTGGTTATGTTCCAGGACAACCCCGCGGAGCTCGGCTGCGGAGTCGGCGGCGAGCCGATAGATGCCCTGGAGGCTCGCCGACCTCATGAGTCGCCCTTCATCGACATGCTTGAGCTTGCGCTCGCCGCGGCGCGAGGTGAAGGTCAGACGCTCCAGGACGTCGGCAGGGACGACTGTGCTGAACGTCAGGGGAGAGCCTGGCGGACCGAGAAGCACCTCCGTCACACAGCCGGCCTTCAGGGGCCTCCAGTCCAGAAGCTTCGTGTAGTCGTCATCGTGGAGCTCTGACCCGGCATGCTCGTACGGGATGATCCGCGACACTTCCATCGCTCCCAGAACGTGGAGACGCGTGCGGAAAGCCCGGACGGGATAGATCGTGTCACCGGGCTGAACACCTGCGCGCTGGAAGCTGGGGAGCGACTGGTGCGGACCGCCGAACAACATCGTCAGACGCCGGCCGGCATACCCGGATCGCTCAAGCTCTCGGCAGAGATCGTTGGTCCACAGAGCCGTGTAGGAGTTTGGCATGGCAGAACCGTAGACGTCCCCACTGACAGTGACCCCAGTGTCCGTGAGGGCGAGGGAGGAGCAACCTTCAGAGGAAACCCGTCATCTCGGTAACCACGCAACGACCAGCGGCCACAGCGGCAGGTGTCGCCTGCCGGGTCCGCGCAGTGGGCGCATCGAAGCCATGCCTCTGCCTGAGGCCTCAGACCTCAGACCTCAGACCTCAGGCCTCAGGCCTCAGGCCTCACGTAATCTCTTCCCGTGTCCGCACCCCATCTCCATCGTGTCGCCGTCCTTGTGCTCGAGGGTGCGAAGCCGCTCGATGTCGGAATTCCCGCGCAGGTTTTCACGACCCGCGCCAGCATGCCGTACGAGGTGCGGGTGTGCGGGGCGACACCCGGTCCCGTGGCCGGCGGCGACGGCCTCGCGTACTACGTCGCCCACGGTCTCGACGCGCTCGCGTGGGCCGACATCGTCTTCGTCCCCGGCTACCGCTTCCCGGACCGTGACGACCCGCCGCAGGCCGTCGTCGACGCACTGATCGCCGCCCACGACCGGGGCGCGCGGCTCGCCGCCATCTCGACGGGCGCCTTCGCGCTCGCCGCCACGGGCCTGCTCGACGGCAGGCGCGCCACGACGCACTGGCACTACACGCGGGCACTCATGGCCAGGCATCCGCTGGTCCAGGTCGACGAGAACGTGCTGTTCGTCGACGAGGGCAGTGTGCTCACCTCCGCCGGCGCCGCCTCCGGCATCGACCTGTGCCTGCACATCCTGCGCGGCGACCTCGGTGTGGCCGCGTCCAATCACGCGGCCCGGCGTCTGGTTGCGGCCCCCTATCGCAGCGGAGGCCAGGCCCAGTACGTGCCGCGCAGCGTTCCCGAACCGCTGGGCGAGCGGTTCGCCGCCACCCGCGAGTGGGCGCTGCACCGACTCGGCGAGCCCCTCACCCTGGACGTACTGGCGCGGCAGGCCGGGGTCTCGCCACGCACGTTCTCCCGGCGCTTCGTCGAGGAGACCGGCTACACGCCGATGCAGTGGGTGATGCGCGCCCGCATCGACCTGGCCCGCGAACTGCTCGAGCGCTCGCAGCGCAGCGTCGAACAGATCGCCGCCGACATCGGGCTCGGCACCGGCGCGAACCTGCGCCTGCACTTCCAGCGCATCCTCGGCACCACACCGAGCGAGTACCGGCGCACCTTCACCCGGGGCGAGTAACTCGCCCGGCACCGCGTGGCGAGATCCTTTTGAACCGTGGCGATACCGCCACTGTCAGCGGCGCCGGCCGCGGACGAGCATGGTGGCGAAGGGAAGGGACATCACTCATGACTCGCATCGCCATCAACGGATTCGGCCGCATCGGACGCAATGTGCTGCGCGCACTGCTGGAGCGCGACAGCGCCCTCGAGATCGTCGCCGTCAACGACCTGACGGAGCCCGCCACTCTCGCCCGGCTGCTCGCCTACGACAGCACGGCCGGCCGGCTCGGGCGCCCGGTGACCGTCGACGGGGACACCCTTGTCGTCGACGGCCGCCGGATCACGGTGCTGGCCGAGCGCGAACCGGCTCAGCTGCCGTGGGCCGAACTCGGCATCGACGTCGTCCTGGAAGCCACCGGCCGCTTCACCTCGGCCAAGGCCGCCCGGGCCCACCTCGACGCGGGCGCGAAGAAGGTACTCGTCAGCGCGCCGTCGGACGGCGCCGACGTCACGCTCGCGTTCGGGGTCAACACCGACGCGTACGACCCGGCCGTGCACACGATCGTCTCGAACGCCTCCTGCACCACCAACGCGCTCGCGCCGCTGGCCGCGGTCCTCGACGAACTCGCCGGTATCGAGCACGGGTTCATGACGACGGTGCACGCCTACACGCAGGAGCAGAACCTGCAGGACGGTCCGCACCGCGACGCCCGTCGCGCCCGGGCCGCCGGCGTCAACATCGTGCCGACCACGACCGGCGCCGCCAAGGCGATCGGCCTGGTGCTGCCGAACCTCGACGGCAAGCTGTCGGGCGACTCGATCCGCGTACCGGTGCCGGTGGGCTCGATCGTCGAACTCAACACGACCGTCGCCCGCGACGTGACGCGCGAGGACGTGCTGGAGGCGTACCGCGCCGCAGCGGAGGGACCGCTCGCCGGCGTCCTCGAGTACTCGGACGACCCGCTCGTGTCGTCCGACATCACGGGCAATCCCGCCTCGTCGATCTTCGACTCGGCCCTCACCCGCGTCGAAGGCCGCCACATCAAGGTGGTCGCGTGGTACGACAACGAGTGGGGCTTCTCGAACCGCGTGATCGACACACTCGAGCTCCTCGCCGCTCACTGACCGGGCGCCGGGGGGCGGTTCCCCGCCTCCGGCGACCGTATCGGCCGGCACTTCCTTTAAGTGACCAGTTCGGTCATCTTGGGCAGGACATCGCGCGGGGTGCCGGGAAACGGCGGCCGGGCGCAACCAGGGGCAAATCGTTTGCCGACTGTGTTGAGCTCTGGCCGGGATGCCGCTACCGAGGGCGGTGGACGACGGTCGGCTGCTATTGGCCGTGGACGTCTCGCCATAGCCAGCGTCATCGTCATCGTCAACGCGCTGTGCCGCTCAGTTGCCCCCAGCGACATCGCCGCGGGATACACGGCAACGGGGCGCGGCCGCTACCCCTTGGAGTAGCGGCCGCGTCCGGATGCTTGTCAACGGCAGGTTGTGCTGCGGCGGTTTGTGCGCCGCAATGGTCGATTAGTCGATTAGTACGTGACCTTGTAGAAGTTGCCGTCCTGCTGCTTGGGGACCTTCGGGTGGAGCGTGGTGATGACACCCCGGTTGGCCTCATCGCAGTGACGGTTGCGGAACAGCCGCACGTCGACGATGCCCTTCCACCAGTGGCCGCGGACATAGGTGTCGGCGTCCGGGGTCTGCCAGCACAGGCCGACGGCCTGGCCGTTCTGATTGCTTCCGTAGATCCAGATGGAAGCGACCTTGTGCTTGGTGTCCTTGAAGTGGATCTGCTGCCCGTTGGAGCCTGCAGCGGCGGTGCCGCTCGTCGCCAGCAGGCCCGCTGTGGCCAGGGCGATGGAGGCCGCGCCGGTCGCGGCCATACGTCGCATACGCATTGGTCCCCCCAAGTGTGTGCTCGGTGGATTACACATGGTGATCGATCGCCGGGAGTAATCTTGATCTGGAGGTCAGGTCGCGTCAATGTGCCCGTAGTGTGGCGCAGGCCACGTTGTGAACAGGGATGCCCGGGCGGCTTACCCGACCCGCATGCGTCCAGCCAGCGACGGCTGGCCGACGCAGTTTTTGACCACGTGGCGCATGTGCGTGGTGGTCACAGGCCGGCGTCCCCGCAACACCAGAGGGCACCGCGTCGGCTCAACGAAATCTGTCGCCTCGACTGATCCAGCGAAAGGAACTGCCCGATGAAGGTCCTCGGTTCCCACGAAGAGACCTGGCTGGCAACCCCTGGTTCCGTGGGCAGCATCCGCGACGTCGTGACGGATGCGCCCAGCCCCGACGAGCAGCGGATCGCGGTCTACCTGCAAGGCGGGCACGTTCTCTTCGCGTCCATGGGCGTGGTGGACGACGTGCTGGGGTCGGGCGAGAACATCGTCGGTGGTAGTTCCCTGTTCACCGACGGTGAATGGGTATGGCGAGGAGATCTATCCTTCTACGTGACCACGTATCACCTCGCTCTGCCGGACGAGTTCGTCGGCCGGGCCCGTACAGCGGGCTTCGAGGTGCCCGCAGTCGGGCAGCAGCGCCTCATGGAGCTGACGGACGCGGTGCGGGCGCTCCGGTCGACGACGTAGGCGCGGCAGATGCGATGCGATGCGGTGCAGTGCCCCTCTGAATTCGGCTATGGATTCAGAGGGAGCGCTTCTGCGGACAACGCCACTCCCGGGCCGTCAGGAACACGCCCAGCGAACCGGTCGTTCGCCCGAGCGTGGCGGCCCGGGAGGCCGGTTGTCCGGTTGTTCTTTGGGCAGAAGGCAGCGTTGAAGAGGCGGACCCGTCCGCCCGCCGGACCGCGTTGTTGCCGCGGCGACCGGGTGTTCAGTGACCTAGCGCGGCGCGCAGCGTGATCCCGTGGCGGATGCGCAGACGGCGCACTTCCCAGACCGACAGCGTGGTCACGGACAGCGGGCCGCCGAGCATGAACGTGTACAGCACTTCCGGAGGCGCGGCGACGTCGGGGCCGTTGAACATCTGGAACGCGAAGAGCGACCAGACCAGCAGCGGTGAGATGAGCGCCGGGAGCAGCGGGTGCACGTCCCTGGCCAGGAAGCATGCGAAGACGCAGACGTAGGTGGCGAGGAGCGTGTAGACGCTCGAGCCGAGGAGCACGGCGAGGGCCGCGAGCCAGCCGATGGCCAGGGTCAGGAAGGCCAGCACGGTGCAGATGATTCCGGGGCCGGCGACAGCCGAGAAGAGGTCCTTGAGGTCCTCGCCGTCGATGAGGTCACCCTTGAGGGTCTCGACGGATAGCCAGATGCAGAGGGGGCCCGCGGCCAGCAGGAGGGCGGCTGAGATCGGCCCGCGCAGGCGCCCGGCGAAGTCACGCCGCCTGTCAGGGGTGCTCGCGATGAGGAAGGCGGTGATGCCGATGATGCTTCCCACCGCCAGGATTCCGCAGGAGAAGGCCAGTTCGAGGAGCTTGCCGAGGACGAACTCCTGCCCGCCACCGTTCAGCGGATAGGCCGCGACCAGCCAGACTGCGGCGGCCAGGCCGAGTACCGTACGCGCGAGCTGCATCCCGAAGATGAGCTTGTCCTCTACGTGGTCGGCCGTGGGGGTATGCGCGCGACCCCCTGCCCAGGAGCGGAGGAACGCCTTCAGTGCACCGCCGGGGGCCGCACCGTTGCCGTATGTCGTTCTGGACCCGCTCACTTACTGTCTCCCCGTGACGCGTGCGTTCCCTGCGTTCCGTGGGTCACGCGCATGCCGCCACGAACGTCGAACACTTTATCGGTTCGCGTCAGGGGTCCTGCGCTGTAAGGATCCCGGGCAAGGCTTCCGAGATAGGCGAGCGCTCCCAGGGATCGCGCAGACTCCTCGGGGTGGGTGCAGTCACGATCACGCACGCCACCGAAGTCGTAGGAGAAGGCCTTCTCCATTCGCGAGCGCGTGGCAGGGTCCGAAGGGCCGCCTCTGGAGGCCAGTGGGCTGACGACAAGGGGTTGACGCGCTGACGTACGACGAAGGACGAGCTTCGGGGGACGGTCTCGACAGCAGCTGCAGGGCTCTGCCGCCATGGGGCGCCAGGGTGAACGTGCCTCGGACGTACGTACCGTCGGCCGTTCCTGCCATGCCGCAGCCTCGGCTGGCGCAGCGCGCCGTAGCGGGCCGTAGCGTGCAGGCCAGGCACCGGCCGGCTCGTGGCGCCGGTGCCGAGTACCGGCTTTCCCCGACTGGGGGAGAAGAGGAGGATCGGGCCTGCCTGCTGTTCACCGCGGCCTGGTGCCAGGTTGACGCTCGCACACGGATCGGGTTCGTTCGCCTTCACGCCCCCTGGCCATAGCCGCATCGGACGACCCCGTTTCCTCCTGCATCCGTTGGGGTCAGTGGGCGGGCTTGTCGGCGGGCTGTCCGGTGGTGGGTCGTTGTTCGAGGGTGATGTCCACGCCGCGGGCACTGTGGTGGAAGGCCGGGGAGAAGCCGGCGCGGGTGAGGGCCTGCTCCTGGGACGCGGCGGCGTGGGCGGCGGCCTCGCGGGCACCCGAGGAGAGGTGGTTGCAGGTGATGTGCCACACGCGGGACGCGTGGGCCAGACGCTGTTGCAGAACAGCCGGGTCGGCGGGCAGGTTGTCCAGGGCGCCGAGGCCGGCGGCCGTCCGCGCCGTGCCCAGGTCGGCGCGGCCTGTGAACGCCTCTTTGAAGGCCGTGGCGATCAGACCGCACCGGGCGCCGCTGAAGAGCACCGCATCGCCGGGAGCGTCATGGATGCGCAGGGTCCTGATCACGGCGCGGGTGTCCCATTGGCGGCTGTCCTCCTGGCGGATCGCGAGGTGCGACGCGGCGAGGGGGACGGCCGACAGGAGCACGAGCAGCAACTGCCGGCGCGGGCGGACGTCGGTGGCGGCTGTCGCGAGTAGCAGGGCGAGGGCCGGCAGGCAGAACAGCAGGTAGCGGTAGGCGAAGAGGGGGTGGCCGAGGGAGACGGCCATGAGAAGCAGCGGGGGGACGGCCAGCCAGGGCACGCCGACGGCGAGAGCCAGGGGAGGGGCCTTGCGTCGGCGCACCACGAGGACGGTCAGGGTGGTGAGAGCGGTGAAGGTGAGCAGGAGCTTCAGTGCGGTGGGCAGGGTGTCCTGGCCGGGGGTGAGGAGCCAGGTGAAGTAGCTGAGCGGCGTACCGACGGTGACCGGCGCGGCTTCACCTACGGCGGAGCTCTGGGCGGAGCCGAGAATCAGCAGCGGGACGACGGCGGTGATGCCCGCGGCCTGCGCTGGCAGCAGGCGCACGACGACGCGGCGGCCGGGACGACGCAGGGCCACGGTGACCGCGTGGGCGGCCACCAGCAGCAGTCCCATCACGTTGAACCAGCCCAGCAGAGCCATCAGCACGGCGTAGCAAGCCAGCCACCGACTGCGGGCACGGCTGGACAGGGCCTTCACCAGGGCGCCCGTGGCCAGCGTACGAGCTGTAACCCGGTTTGCGCGACCGTCCAACCCCGGCTTCGCCGAAGGAAGATGGGCATCGAGGCGCCCTGCGGCCCTTTGCGCCGCGACGTGCAATCGGCCGGTTCCAGGACCTGGGTCGGCTGTCATGCTGGGAGCCGGGCATGCCTGTCCGATGGAGCTCGCCCTGGTGAAGTAGGTCGGGTAGCCGGGGTACGGCAACGTGACCCGGCTACCCGACCTACGCCAAAGCCCTACGATCAGGACTTGAAGGCCCATCTTTGGATGTCGGTGTGGTTGCAGGCGCTGGTGTGCGGCGCACGGGTAGCCGGGTCCATCGTGAGGCACTTCTTGGTGCCCCAGTTCTTCACGGAGCCGTCGCTGTAGCGGGTCCATTTCGTATGGTTGCCATTGCAGAGGAAAGACCCGAATCCTCCCTCCCAGTCCCCGAGGCACTGGCGACTGTCAGCGACGTTCTTGAGGGTGTTGTCCGATCCGAGGGCCCAATGATGAGCCATGGCGTGCGGGTTACAGGGCCCTGCCAGTACACGCTCATCTCTGCGGTAGAGGCAGTATTTGCTCTCGTAGTTCTGGATCCGGACGGACGGGACTTCCGCTTGGGCGCGCCGCGTCTGCGCCACGTCCGTGTTCGGTGTCGCACCGGCAGGCGTGGGGGACAGGCCTGTGAGGAGGGCTGTTGCAGCCACTGCTCCGAGCAACGTGTGCTTTGTTCTTGCGCCCCGGCGGGGCCGTGCGGCATGGGTGAACATCTTTGATGCCTCCTGGTGGGAGGGGGAGGGAGTGCGATTGATTCCCGCGGTGACGTTCGGGCAGCAGGTGCGGAGCGGCCTGGCGGAACATGTGCAAGGCGCGGCGCGGGTATCCGGTGTCGAAGGGCCGGGACGGGCCTGTTGCTGCATCCGGTGGGCCGCTTCCGCGGCAATGCCAATTTCGCAGCGGCCTCGGCCTCGGCGCCTGTCCGGCACTTGCCGCCCGACGCCGGTCAGACGGCGCGGGCGATGCAGATGCGGGCGTTCAAACGCGGTCCCGCTTCGTAGAACATGTAATCCCTGCCGCCTTCACTGCCGAACGACGGCGCGGCCACGCGGCCCCGGTCCGAGGCGATCGGCGAGTGGAACACGCCGAGATGGTTCTCACGGTCGAAGGCGCTGCCGACTTCGGTGATTCGCATGCGGCCGTCGTTGCCGTGATAGGCCACATAGGTGGTGCCGTTCCGCTTGACCAGACTCGGCCCGGCGATGTCGGTGACACCGTCCGGCTCAGGGTTGACCAGCGGTGTGGGGCTGAATTGCCAATCGTCCCAGCCGTTGGGCGACCAGCCGTAGAAGATCCGCCTGCCCTTGCGTACGCCCATGAAGACCATGACGTACTTGTTGTTGCGTCCCGGCAGGGCGTGCTCGAAGACGCGGGCATAGGAGGTCTCCGAGGTGCCGGGCACCAGGCGGGTGCTCAGGATCGGGGTTTCGTCGGTGAAGTGGAGACCGTCCTGGGAGCGGGCCACGCGCGTCACGGTGTTCTCGCCGTGGAAGTAACAGAGGAACTGCCGGGTGGCCGCGTCCCAGATCACGTGGGGGGACGAGACGTGGCTGACCGTGGTACCCGGCAGGTGGTTGTCAATGAGCGGATTACCCTCGTACTGGGTGAAGGGGCCTTCCAGCGAATCGGCGAATGCCACGCTGATGCCGCCCGGGTTCTCATGCGGCGCGTAGTACAGGTAGTAGCGGGACCTCGCTCCGCTGATCTTGTCGTATACCCCGCGGATGCAGGGGAAGATGACCTCCCCCGTGGGTCTCAGCGGGCCCACCAGCGCGTCCCTCAGGTAGCGGTACGTCGGCATCCCGGCCGGTCCCGCCGCGAGCGCCGGCCCCGCGTCGGCGAGCACACCACCCCCCGTACCCGCGGTGATTCCGGCCGCCACCGCTGCAGCCGCCGCACCGCGACCGGGCCGGCCGACAAGACGGTCGGAAGCGCAGCAAGAGCAGCCGACCGCGAAGGCCGGACCCTGAAGGCCGATCTGGTCGAGTTGCCCGCAGGTTCAGGGAAGGACCGCCGTAAAGGCCCGGACCGGCCGCTGACTGCGCCGGGCAGGCCCAGGCGTAACGGGGGGCTGCTTGCGCACCCATTGAGGTGAGGCCGGCCCCGGCCCATGTTGCGGGGACTCCGACGTCACCCGAACGCGTTCTTCCTGCCGCAACTTCCGTGCGCACTACCGAGGATTGCTGAAGCCTCCTTCCCGGTGAGCTCAAGCTCCTGCTTGGTCTTTATCGCCTGGTCGACCAGGGCCTGCCCACTGGCCACGCAGAGCGCGTTGCCGTGAGCGACGAGTACGTCGTCGCTGATGTGGTCCAGATCCGGGTAGTGCTCCCGGATCGTCTTGAGGTAGAGCTTGGCCGACAGGCCTGTCAGCCCGCGCACTTCCGAGGGAGCCGCCGGCGGACTCTTGGAGGGCGCGGCCGAGGCGGACGCGGGCGCAGTAGCCGGTGTCGCCGAGGCGCTCGACCCACTGTCACCAGACGGGCCGCAAGCCGAGGCGCCGAAAGCGGCGACCGTAAGACAGACGGCGAGCAGAGGCAGACGCTTGTGCATGAATCTCCTGGTACGCGAGTGAACTGAGAGATTCTCCCCCATTCCCGGCGTGCTCCACGAATGCATTTCCTCGCGGACGGGTGGGCCCGGGGTACCAGCCGCCTACCCGGCCGCCTACCCGGTCGTCGGTCGGGTGGAGGCAGGTTCGGGCCTGGAGGGGCAGTTCCTCACGCAGGTCGAGATGGGCGGCCGACGTTCCAGGCCGCTTCGATCATCCGGAAGATCTCCTCCACCGCGGACTGCGGATCGGTCGCCTCGCGGGCAAGTGAATAGGCGTCGATTACGAACCTCGCGATCGTCCGGCAAGTCGTTGTGGCCGGCGGGAGGCCGAGATCGGCGGCGATGGCCGCTGCCAGCGACTCCGCATGGCGGAGCCGCATCGACTCCTCGTACTCCCGCAGGGCAGGCGATGCCTCGATCATGCGCCGGATCGGGGCGGCGCTGTCCGCCGTGCAATGTCGCACCAGGGCCTGGATCTCGCGGCGCAGTGCGGGGATGAGCGGCTCGTGCTGCGCCCGGTCGGTGACCGCCTGCGTGAGGCGTTGCTCGAAGTCGTCGTCCTGCTCGAAGACCAGGGCCTCTTTCGAGGCGAAGTGGGAGAAGAGCGTGGTGACGGCTACGTCGGCCTCGGCGGCCACGTCACGGATGCCCACCGCGTCGTACCCGCGTTCCAGGAAGAGCTGCAGGGCGGCGTCGGCGATCTTCTGGCGGGTCGCGGCCTTCTTACGTTCACGGCGTCCGAGCGGCACGGTCATGCCTTGACACTATCAAATCCAAAGCCACAACCGTTTCTAAACACTAACTGTTAGTGCTATGGTGCGGCAGCATGAAGAGAGTGAGCTTCGCCGAGTTCGGCGGCCCGGATGTTCTGCAGCTCGTGGACGCCGAGGAGCCCCACGCGGGCCCCGGTCAGATACGCGTCGCCGTGCGGGCGGCAGGTGTGAACCCCATCGACTGGAGGATCCGTGAAGGCCAGTTCCAGAAGGTCCGTCCGGTCGAGTTGCCCGCCGGTGTCGGGCAAGACGCCTCCGGCGTGGTGGACGAGGTCGGCGAGGGCGTCGACGGGGTCGAGGTCGGCGACCGCGTGTTCGGGCGAGGCTCGTGCACTTACGCCGAGTTCGCCGTGCTGTCGGCCTGGGCCCGTATGCCGGAGGGGCTGACGTTCGAGGAGGCGGCCGGATATCCCTCCGTGGTGGAAACCGCGCTGCGCATCCTCCGCGAGGTCGGTGTGCGGCCCGGGCAGACGCTGCTGGTCAGCGGTGCGGCCGGGGGAGTGGGGTCGGCGGTGCTGCAGATCGCCCGCGACCGCGGCATCACGGTGATCGGCACGGCCGGGGCCGCGAACCAGGACTATCTGCGGAGCCTGGGCGCCCTCGCCACAACATACGGCGAGGGCTGGGTCGAGCGGGTGCGGCAGCTCGGCCGAGTCGGCCGAGTCGGCCGAGTCGACCGGGGCGGCCGGGGCGGCCGGGGCGACCACGTCAACACGGCCGACGCGGCCGACGCGGCTCTTGATCTGGCCGGCTCGGGCGTGATCCGCGAGCTCATCGAGCTGACCGGGGACCCGCGCAAGGTGATCTCCATCGCCGATCTCACTGCGCCGCAGCTCGGTGCCCGGTACTCCGGCGTGACCGGGAACGTCCCGGAAGCCCTCGCCGAGGCGGCCGGCCTCATCTCGCGGGGGAAACTCCACATCCCGGTCGCCAAGTCGTACGCGCTCGCGGAGGCCGCCGTGGCGCACATCGACAGCAGGGCCGGTCACACGCGCGGGCGCCGGGTCGTGGTCGTCTGAGCCGTTACTGCGCAAGGGCGCGGCCCGGCAAGCCGCATTCCCCCCAGAGAAACCCGGCCGGAGCCTTGCCCGCCCGGCACGTCTGCGACAGCAAGGAGCCCTCATGCGCACCCCCGTCACGATCATCGGCGCCGGCCTCGGCGGTCTCGTCCTGGCACGCGTCTTACACCTCCACGGCATCCCGGTCACGGTCTACGAGGCGGAGCCCTCCCCGGCGGCGCGCTCGCAGGGCGGGATGCTCGACATCCACGACCACAGCGGCCAACCGGCACTCCAGGCGGCCGGCCTGATGGACGAGTTCCGCGGCATCGTCCTGGAGGGCCGCCAAGCGATACGGCTCGTCGACCGGAACGGAACCGTCCTGTATGACAAGGCCGACGACGGCACGGGCAAAAGCCCCGAGGTACAGCGCGGTGAACTGCGGCAGATCCTGCTCGACGCGCTCCCCGCCGGCACCGTCCGATGGGGCCACAAGGCCACCGGTATCCGCGCCCTTGCCGCGGGCCACCACGAAGTGACCTTCGCAGGCGACACCACCACCACCGTCCTTACGAGCCTGCTGGTCGGAGCCGACGGCGCGTGGTCACGAGTCCGCCCGCTGCTCTCCGACGCCACACCCGAATACATAGGCCGGTTCTTCGCCGAGACCTGGGTGCACGACGCCGACACCCGACACCCGGCCACCGCGAAAGCGGTCGGCGGCGGAACGCTCGTCGGGCTCGACCCGGACGGGAACGGGAAATGGTTCGTGGCTCACCGGGAGAAGGACGGGACTCTGCACGCCCACTTCACACTGGCCGAACCGCAGAACCGGTTTGACACCACCGACACCACAGACGCCACTGGCACCACCGATCTCGCCGATCTCACCGATTCCGCCGCGGCTGCCGCGCGGATCGCGGAGGAGTACGACGGCTGGGCACCGGAACTCACCGCCCTGATCACCGCCGGCGAGACCGCACCGGTCCTGCGCCCCCTCCACGCCCTGCCGGCCGGGCACCGCTGGGACCGGGTGCCGGGGGCGACCCTGCTCGGCGACGCTGCCCACCTCACGGCCCCCAACGGCGAAGGCGCCAACCTGGCAATGCAGGACGGCGCCGAACTCGGCAAGGCCCTTGCCGCACACGCACACGCACACGCGCACCCCGACGACATCGAGACCGCCCTCACCGCGTACGAGCAAGCACTGTTCCCCCGCGCCGCCGCTGCCGCCGCGAGAGCCCCTCACAACCCCACTCCCCAAGAGTTGGTCGACTTCTTCACTCAGGGCGAGCGGACCGGGTGAGCCACTCGTCGTACGCCCGCAAGCCGCGCTCGACGCGGTCGGCGGACGGTTCCCCGGCGATCACGTGCAGGACGGCGCGGGCCTGGTTGAGCCTGTCGGCCCGCTACGGGACCGCTGCCGGGGGCTCTCGGCGGAGGAGAGGGGGACGACCGAGTTATCTGCGGTTTGCGGTGTCGGAGGGAAGTTCGGCGAAGCGGTCGCGGTAGTCGCCGGCGAAGCGGCCGAGGTGGGCGATGCCCCACCGGTAGGCGACCGTGCCGATGGGGTCGCCGGAGGCGAGGATGTCGTCCCGGATCCGGTCGAGTCGCAGGTTGCGGACGTAGGACATAGGCGGGAGGCCGAACCGGTCGCGGAATGCGGAGGTGAGGGTCCGTGGGCTGCAGCCTGCGGCACCGGCGATGCGGTCGAGGCTGAGGCGCTCTGCGAGGTTCGCTTCGACGAACGCGAGGGCTGCCCGCAAATGGCGTGGGTGGCCGGGTTGCGGACCGTCGTGGAGCTCGCCGGTGTGGGAGTGCGGCTGGGCCAGGAGCAGGGCGGTGACGAGGCAACGCAGCTGGCTGCGCTGCAACTCCGCGTGCTGGAACAGAGGGTCCGGCGAGTCCATCTGTTCGAGGAGGGAACGGGCCAGCAGCTGCACCGTCCGGCCCTTGGGGCCGGCCAGGTCGAGGGCGAAATCGAAGCGGACGGTGGACACCGGCGGATGCCCGGTCAGCGTGGCGAATTCCTGGTCGACCAGGGCGGCGCCGATGCGCAGGCCCAGGAACCGTGTCCTGCGGCTGGGCAGGGGCCGCAGTTCCTGGGTGTCTCCAGGGTTGGCGATGCCCGCCGTCGCCTCGTCGAGGGTTGCCCGCAGGTCGCCGCGCGATGCCGAGACGGCACCGGAGAGGCCGATGTTGACGAAGTAGCAGCCGCGGTTGCGGCCCTTGGCCGAGGTGACGCGTACATCGAGTGGTGAGGCGAAATAGCCCACCGCGAAGTCGTGTGCGGCGACGCCGCGCAGTTCGTGGTCGCCGCCGCGTGGTTCGTCCAGGGGTGATGTGGCGATGGAGCCGCCGAACAGGCGGGTGGCGGCGTTCAGCAGGTCGGCGGGGTTCCTGGACCTGGTGATGAGGTGGTTGCGCAGCGGTGTCGGCACGATGACGAGGTCACCTCCCTACGGGCCCATTGTCAGCCATGGCCACGGCTGACAATGGCCATGGCAGTTGGCGTGTTGTGTCGCGGGCGCACGCATCGGGCTGTACGCGGCGGTGCCGCGGCTTTCTTCTGCGGGGGTCATCTGTGGGTTTCTTCTGCGGGCTGCCGCGCCGGGCGAGGTGTCGGCCGGTCGGCGTGCCCTTCCCAGGAGGCCCCCGGTCGGCGACGAGCCGGGTGCGTACAGGTTTCACGCGGCCTGCTGCTCACATCGGCGGGGCCGTGAACAGCCCCGGGTCGGCGTCGTTGTGGGACTCGGCGGCGATGAACTCGTCCATCTCCTCGGCCGTACCCCACTGATCCGCGTTGGAGGGATCGCGCAGGTCGAAGATGCGAGGGTGCCAGGTGTCCTCGTCCAGGATCTCCAGCTCGGTGGTGTACTCGACGGTGTTGCCGGCCCGGTCGAGGAAGTAGCTGAAGCAGTTGTCACCGGCCCGGTGCCGCCCCGGTCCCCACAGCCGCTCGATGCCCAGGCGCCGCATCCGGCCCGTGCCGCGCATGAACTCGTCGATTCCGCGCATCTCGAAGGAGGCGTGGTGGAAGGCCGCGTGCGGCCCGCGCACGATGCCGAAGCTGTGGTGAAAGGTGTTGCACCGCAGAAACCACATGATCTCGCCACGGTCGCGCAGACACATCGTGTCCGAGAGACGGAACCCCAGATGCTTGATGTACCAGGCGACCGTGGCCTCGGGGGTGGGAGAGTTCATCAGCACGTGGGAGAGGCGTACGGGGACCGGCTCGCGGGCCTCGATCTTGCGGTGCCGGCGGACGGAGACGTCGGCGGAGACCTCGACCACGCGGCCCTCGTTGTCGAAGAAGCGGACCGCGTAGCCGCCCCCGGGGGTGTCCAGCATTCCCGGCTCGTGGACCAGTCGCACGCCCTGAGTGATCAGCTGTGCTGCCAGGGCGTCGACGTCGTCAGCGCGGGCGGCGCCGAAGGCGATGAGGTCGGTGCGCTTGTGGGCGTCCTCGCGTAACCGCACCACGTACTGCTCCGGGGACCCTTCGGCCGCCAGGAAGGAGACACCGGTGTCACCGGCGGTCTCCGTCAGTCCCCACGACTCGGTGTAGAACCGGCGCTGCTCGGCGAAGTTGGGCATGGCGATATCGATGTGCCGCAGGTGGGTGATCAGACTGCTGTTGCTCATGGTGCACTCCCTCAAGCGGAGCAGCGGCGCAGCGGCGCAGCTACGTTGGTCGGCTCAGTCGTTCGGTCAGCCAGTCGAGGACGGTGGGCAGTACGGGCCCACGCCCATGCGGCCT
This sequence comes from Streptomyces telluris, assembly GCF_024519335.1. NCBI lineage: Bacteria > Bacillati > Actinomycetota > Actinomycetes > Kitasatosporales > Streptomycetaceae > Streptomyces > Streptomyces telluris. Next base: position 2,238 of record NZ_JANIID010000025.1, on the reverse strand, counting down.
CCGGGGAACGTCCAGGTCGTCTTGGGGCCTCGTCCTCCAGGGCCAGGCGGAGATCGGCCGAGGCGTTCTGCTGGTCGTCCTTGGGCCCGGCGCGCCCGGGTCGCGAAGTCTTCCGCCCTCGCCGGCCAGTGCCCGGCCCAGGACCGGGGACGGGAAGCGTTTTCGATGCGCCGCGCGGCGTCGGTCGTCGTGACCGATGGAGCTGAAAGGGGTTCCTACGCTGCTCCAGATGCTCGCGCAGCCACTGCTGCGCCTCAGGCAAGGTCCGTGTCCGACAAGTTGCAGCAGGCATCTGTCTCACCTGTCTCATCTGTCTCTCCTCGTCCGTCGCGCGGACGGCAGGCGCCAGGCCGCCCTTCGCGCGGGGTGGTTACGCGGGCTCGGCCATGAGCCAGTGGCAGGAATCGACCAGCGCATACGCCTCGTGGTGGCGCTGCGCCTGCTCCAGGCCGGCGATCACCATCGAGGTCTCCACGAGCGTCCTGCACCTCTGCGTGCGCCGGCTGACGAACGCTTGGAGCCCCGCGCCGACAGACTCGTGTCGCCCGATTTCCCGGGCCAGCACGAGCCCGTCCTCCACGGCCAGGGCAGTGCCACTGGCCATCTGCGGTGCGGGCGCATGCGCGGCATCACCGATGACCACGCCGTTGCCCCGGCTCCAGGCGCCCTTCAGGAGCGCCGTCAGCACCGGGCGGCGCACCACCGAATCCGACTCGGCTATCAGAGAGCGGAACTCCGCCACTCGCCCCGGGAAGACCTTCAGCAACTGTTGCAGGCGCGGGGCGAGTTCGGCATCGGACAGGATGCTCTGCCCGACTCTGTTCTCCGTCAGGAACACGTACGCCTGCCTGCCCGAGAGGGGCACGAGGCCGGCCGTGTCGGTCTTCCCGGCGAACTGATGGATCCCGGTGGCCCACGACGGGCGGGGCACCAGAGCCCGCCAGACCATCTGCCCGTGGAATTCGAGCGAGGCCTCAAGCCCCAGCAGGCCCCGCACCGACGAACGGATCCCGTCCGCACCCACCAGCAGCGCGACTCTGCGCACCGTCCCGTCCGACAACCGCACGCGGACCAGTTCCCCCTCCTGGTCCACCGCGGCAACCGTCACTTGGTGGCGTACCGCTACGCCGCACCGCTCGGCCTCCGCGTACAGGATGCGGTGCAGTACGGGACGCGCGATACCGACCACCGCCGGCCGCCGCGCACCGAGCAGGCGCGGCAACCGGACCTCGTCCACGGGCTCGCCGTTCACGTCCACGTGCGTGATCGTGTCCATGCCGTAGCCCTCGGCCAGACATGCGCCCGCAAGCCCGAGCTCGTCCAGCGCGCGCAGCGAAGGACCGGTCAGGCACAACCCCCATCCGGAAGGCGCCTCCGCCGGGCCGGCCTCGGCGATCTCGACCTGCCATCCGCCGCGCGCCAGGGCAGCGGCCGCTGTCAGACCCGCCACGCCCGCACCCACGATCACGGCCGTCCGCGCACCGCGATAGCTTCCCATGTACGCCTCCAGAGCGCCGATTTCTCCGAAACCGTAGAGGGCGTCGGCGCTCCGCCATATCCGAATCCGGCAGCGGCTATCCGCTGTCGGCAAGAGGCCATCCGAGAAGAGCACCGGAGCCGAACCTGCACTAAATGATGTCCCGTAAGGGGTCTTTTGGGCAGGCTGAAGTGCCTCTTGCACTCTCCGGGTTATCCCGCGAGGGCGAGGTTGTGGAGTCGGGCGATGCCGAGGATGGCCTGGTGGACACCGTCGCCGCGCAGGCGGCAGTCGCGGAGGATCTTGAAGGTCTTCATCCGGGAGAAGGCGTGCTCGACGCGGGCTCTGGCCCGGCGGTGAACCGTGTTGTCCGCTTCCTGCTCAGGCGTGAGCGGGCAGTTCGGCCGGGGCCAGTGCGGGATGAGAGCGGCGGTGCCGCGGTATCCGCCGTCACCCAGGACCGGGGCGTTCTTCACCGCCCGGTCCACTGTGGATTCCCGGTAGGCACGGGCATCGTGGCGGTTACCCGGCAGTGGCCGCCCCGCCGCCACGACCAGTCGGGTGTTCGCATCGATGACGACCTGGTGGTTGGTGGAGTACCTGTAGTTCTTGCTGGACGCGGCGATGCTGCGGTCGCGGGTGGGGACCAGGGTGCCGTCCACGATCAGCACCGTCCCGGCAGAGGGTGCCGGCGCCGGACCGGTGTCAGCGCGAGAAGCGGGGCGATGTCGTCGATGATCCTGTCCGCAGCCGACTTCGAC